>JASHOS010000198.1 GCA_030040995.1 Terriglobia bacterium
ACCACTGCCCTCGAGCACTTCCTCAAGAGCCTCGGTAAGCCGCCCAGCCTCGATTCTCAGGAGTTCGTAGGCTTCTTCAATCTGCCTCAGGTCTCCCTCGCCGATCTTTTGCTGAACGAATAGGGCCGCCTGAAAGGCGGCCTTGGCAGCGAAATTTCCCATCGAGCTTTTCAGGGCATGAACCGCATTTCCCAGAGATGTCATGTCGCCAACCGAGATTGCGTGGGCAGCCTCTTCGAGATGGCGTGGTGAGATTTGCAGAAATATCTGAGCCAACTCGAGCAACAAGTCTACATCTCCGCCTGCCCGGTCAAGGGATTGGGCCATGTCGAACACCTCGACCGGAACTGGGAATCGCCGGGCCGCCCCGTCCTCGCGGCCTGACTTCCGAGCGAATCGTTCGATCGCCTGCAAGAGCTGATCTCGCTGAATGGGCTTCGAGATATAGCCATCCATACCCGCCGCGAGGCAGCGATCAAAATCTCCCTTCATGGCGTGCGCCGTAAGCGCTACGATGGGAGTACGGTCTCCGGATTTCTTTTCCTTTTCGCGAATCACCCCAGTAGCGCTAAGCCCGTCCATCCCTGGCATTTGAAGGTCCATCAGCACCAAGTCGACGCCCGCCGGCCCCGATCGTTCCAGGACCTCAAGTGCCTCATGGCCGTTGTTAGCCAGTTCGACCGTGTATCCCTGCTTTTGGAGAATGTAGCACACGAGCTTTTGATTGGCGGGATTATCCTCGACCACAAGGATGCGGAGTGGCAGATGAGCAGGTTTCCCGTGCTCGGCGCCCCGAGCGAAGTGAACCCGTGACAGGGCGGGGGGCGCGTCAATGCGCGCCATCTGCTGAACGATCTTCGCCAGCCGGACGGTAAAGTGAAAGGCGCTGCCTGCGCCGGGAGCACTGTCGACGCCGATTTTGCCCTGCATCAGCTCAACCATTTGCCGACTGATGGTCAGACCCAGTCCTGTGCCACCGTATTTGCGCGTGGCAGAACCATCGGCCTGGGCAAAGGCTTCAAAGATCACCCGCTGTTTATCGGCCGGGATGCCCACCCCGGTATCCTTTACCTCAAAGCGGAGCATAGCCTCGCTCTGGGTCTGGAGCTCCGGGCAGACGGTGACCGAGACAGAGCCCGTGTCGGTGAACTTGATCGCGTTGCCGATCAGGTTCGTGAGCACCTGCCGCAGGCGGCCGGAGTCACCCAGGAACAAACCGCCCGCCGCCGGCGCCACATCGAGCGTGAGCTGCAAGCGTTTTTGCCGGGCGCGGAAGGCAAAACTCTTCACGGTGCTTTCCACCAACTCCTTCAGGTTGAATGGCGCCAAGTCAAGCTCGAGTTTTCCGGCCTCGACTTTGGAGAAATCCAGGACATCGTTAATGATGGCGAGCAAAGAGTGGGCAGACGTCTTGACGAGTTCGAGATACTCACGCTGGTCTGCGTTTAAGGCAGTCTCAAGCGTCAGTTCGGTCATTCCCAGGATGCTGTTCATGGGGGTGCGAATCTCGTGGCTCATATTGGCCAAGAACTCGCTCTTTGCCCGGGACGCAGCTTCCGCTGCTTGACGCGCCCGATGCGCTTCCTCTTCCGACTTCTTCCGCTCGGTAATCTCGAACGCGACGCCGATGAGACCTGCGGGGCGGCCGCCAGGGCCCTCCACCGGTACGAGCCGGCTTTCGTACACCATTCCCCCAGCCTCTTGGATCATCGTAACCACTTCTCCGGACGCCGCGCCCGCGTGTGCCGCGGAAAGAACAGGCAGAATGCTCTCCAGCTCGCGGACGCTGCGCCCGGTCAACGTAGCGGGATCCAGGCCCCATCCGGCAAGCCCTTTGCCCTCACAAAAAGTGAGGACGCCGGCAGCGTCGAACGCGAAGAGAATCAAGGGAGCGTTCGAGACCACGGTTCGCAGCCGGAGCTCGCTGTTTCTCAAAGCCTCTTCCGTGCGCCGGCGCGCCGTCACATCGCGCGCGAAGCCCAGCACGCCAATCTGGTTTCCTTCCTGGGTGATGGGCCGGGTACTCACGTCGAGCGTCACCTGTGACCCGTCCTTGGCAAGCACAACAAACTCGAATGTGGCCGCGCCGCAGCCCTCGGACATTTGCCGCAACAGTTCACGGAATTCCGGGCGCCGGTCCGGTGGAGCAAGATCGGCAATGTTCGTCTGAAAAAGCTCGCGCTGTGTATAACCTGTAATCAGCTCCCCCGCCTTGCTCCAGGTGATGAGCTTGCCGTCGAGGCTGTGAGTATAGACAATATCGCTCGAATGATCCAGCAACTCGCGATACCGTCTTTCGTGCGTCTGCTCCCGGCGCGCATAACGCCGCACGAGCTCTTCGTATTCACTGGTGCGCGACTTCATGGCCCGGATCTTATACAACAGCAGCAGGATCACGGCCGTCATCAGTCCGAGCCACCACACCGGCGAAACGATCACAGTCCAGGGCGCACGAAACCCCTCGTGGACACCGGAAGCGAGCGTAATTTCAAGGCTAATGAGTGACATGACTTAATCCGGACTTCTCACAGGTGCGGGCGGAAGAGCGGAGCTTCAATCCCGCCCTTCCAGCGCGGGCAGCAATCCTGGTGAGAAGGTCCGCCTACACCACCGGCAGCCGGCCGATCTCCGGCTTCACAATCGCTTCATAACACTGCGGGCAAACGCCGTGCGTGAATTCGGCTTCGGAGTGCTCGGCAATGTAGCTCTCCACTCGCTGCCAGTAATTCCGGTCGTTGCGAATGCGCTTGCAGTAAGAACAGATGGGGAGAAGACCCTGAAGCTTGTTCACACAGTTCAGGGCATTCTCCAGTTCAGCAATCCTTTCTGCCAGCGCCTGCTGAAGCTCGATCACCCGAACCCCCACTTGAATCCGGGCGCGGAGTTCCTGGTGATCGAAGGGCTTGGTCACGTAATCGTCTGCTTGCGCAAGAAGGCCGCGCACGACGTCCTCGCGGCTGGCGCGCGCGGTTAGGAAAATAATGTAAACGGGCTTTGCCGGCTGCCGCGCCCGAGCACGCCGGACGAGCTCCAGGCCATCCATTCCCGGCATCATCCAGTCCAGGAGAACGATCGACGGCCCACTTTGTTGTTGAAGTGACGTCCATGCCGCCGCGCCGTCACCTACGGCCACCGGATCGAATCCCCACGAACGGCACGTCACCTCGAGCATGCGGCGCGAGACCGCATCATCCTCTGCGATGAGAATCCTCATGAACCTCCGCCGAGCCTTGCGCGTGCGAACGCTTCCCGCAGCGCCTTATCTTTCTCTCTCCGGCGCTTACGGTTACACGCGCACCTGCCGGTGCGATCCGGCCTCATTAAATTTATCGGCAGGGTTGAGCGGTAACTGTAGCGCCGACCTTTAGGTCGGCAGTTGGTTGAGCGGTAACTGTAGCGCCGACCTTTAGGCCGGTGCCTGCCGGTCTAAATCCAGGCGCTACTTCGTGGGTATCGCGGGAGCAACATGGGATGCGAGGTTACAGGCGGACTACGCGTAAAGGCCCCGAAAGGGGCGGTGGGCGGTCATCCAATCGGCGTAATTTGCGGAGTTACGTTGTATCCTTCAAGTCTGAGATAAGGCCTTTGGCCTCCGAGGTCATCCGTTCTGAACCTTGCCCAGAGAGTCTGTGATTCACCCGGAAACAGTGTGACGTAATTATCCTCGTAGGTAATGGGCAAGACCTCATCTCCATCCGGTCCCTTAGTCACCTCAGCTCGCATGAAAAAAGCGATATGGCGGGAGGGGTTGGCGAGGGTTAGGGTTGCCAGCGATTCAACCCGCTTCCGGGTGAGGGTGGAGGAAATGCTGGGCTTCGCCCTCGGCATCGTGTTGAGGGAGGTAAAATCGGCCCAACGGAGCTCATTCAGAACGAACGCCGAGTCGTTTTCCGGCCCGCCAAGATTGTCGTCAGTCGTGGACTGCCAGTAAACATTATCGATGATCGGAGCGCCCGCCGGGCTGCTGAGCTGGCACCGAACAAAGTAAGCCGGACTCACGCCGTCGATCCGGGGAATGTCCAGAACATGCTCTCGCGCAAGAGGTCCCACGTTCACTCCGGCGAGTGCCTTCGAGAACTTTATACTGCCGTCAAGATTGTAAAACCGCACCGTTGCTTTAAGACCCTGACGATGTTCCAGCGTCTGGTTAACCACGTAAATATGGGCGGCGCGGCGGTCGCCGGTTGCGTAGTAATCAAACACGATATTGACCGGCCGGAGTCCCTTTTTTGCGCCGAAGTAAGCTCCTCCGGGTTTCAGATAGCCATCGATCAAATGCCCGAAAAAGGATGGCCACTGGCTATTGAGCATCCAGTAGAGCGTCATCTTGTGAGAGGCCCAGCCGTTGGCAACGAAATCTTCAAACTGCGCGCGCGTGCTCTCATAGTGGGCTAACTGGGCTTTCCTGCAAAAATCTTCTGCTCCTGAAGGCGGCCCGTAACGTTTCTCGACAACTTTCTGGATGGTTTCGAGCGTGCTATTGCCCCGATTGGCGCCGGAGTGGTAGTACCAATATTCGTTGATGGGCCACAATTTGTCTGGTGGGATGAACTTCTTGAGGCTTTCAAACGGCGGAATGCTTTCATTATCGCCCTGTTCGGCGCACGCCCCTTGCGCCGCCGGAAATGTTTTACTGAACCAATAGCACGGAGGCCGCCACGAATAAGGGCCAAGCATGTGGACGCCATTCCACAGGGTGTGGCCTTCGGCATCCTTGTGGTAATTCGATACCGTATCGACGACAGCGTTTTGCCAATGGAGCTCTTGAAGAATCTGATGGTACTCACTCCGTATGGGTTCGGGAGCTCGTCCGTCGCTTCCGTTGGCCCAGATGAATGCGGCGGCATGGCCTCTGAGGTTGCGGATGCGCGCCCGAAGGCTGGCAAGCGCCACCCAATGGTCTTCGGCGTCCCATTGTTTCCATTTCTCCCATTGCATGCAGCACATCCAGCCCTGCATCACCGGAATGCCTTCGCGGTCTGCGAGCTCCAGCATGCTGTCATCGGCGATTTTCAGTTCCCAGCGAAGCATGTTGAGGCCCATGTCTTTCGAGTATTGCGCGATGGCGCGATCCCGGTTCGGGTCGTTCTTGAAGAGCAGATCGGGGGTGTAACAGCCGCCGCGCATCAGAAAATTCTTTCCATTCACTTGCAAGTAGAAATTGCCCCCGGTTCCGACCTTGGGAAAATCGTTATCGGAATCGCGATGCTGGGTAACCTTGCGGATGCCAAAGTTCGTGGTTGAAGAATCCGAGACCCGGCCATCGATGCTGAACTCAAGCTTCAGTTGGTAAAGCGCTGGATCGCCCCATAAGTATGGCCACCAGAGGTCCGGGTTGTGGACGGAAAGCTGGGGATAAGCGCCGGGCGTGAAAGCGGCTTCCTTCGTCTCGTTCCCCGCCAGAGATACCTTCTGCCAAAAGGTGATGGTGGGTTTGCCTGGACGCGAAATCTCACCACGAAGGGTCCCGGAAACTGGGGTAGAAGCGGCGTTTCTCAGATCGCAATAAACAGTGAGAGATGCGGGGCTGGTCTGAGGCAGTGGCAGATCAGTGACGACGTAAGGGTTCCGGATCAGAACCTTGCCTGTCGCGCTTAGAAATACCCGCTTCCATACACCGGCGTTCCGGTCCGGCACAAAGGAGATGTCGATGTGGCGCTGGGGATCGTCGTAGCCAATATATTTCCAGTTGATCCAATCAAGCCAACTGTCCGCCAGCTCCACGCCGTTAATATCCGGCAGCTTTTGCTCGGGAGTCACTTTTATGGCCAAAACGTTTTTCTTACCGGGATCAACATCTTTGGTCACCATAAATTCAAAGCTGTTGTACATTCCCACCACGTGGCGCTTGTCTGCCACGAGATGGCCGTTCAGCCACACGTCGGCGCGATAGTTGATCCCATTAAGAATCAGAGAGTAGACTTCGGCATGCGGAGCGTCAAAGGTGGTCCGGTACCACCAGTCCTGTTTCCAGAGATCGGGCGGCACGTTTTGGGTGAGGTTCATTCCAAAATACAGATTCTTGTAGACTCCCGCATCTTCCAGGGCTTGCAGCACGGTGGCAGGCATCCGGCGAACGGTATGCCAATGCGAGGCATCATAAGACAGTTTGGAAACCTCCTCGTCGCGGACGGAGACGTTCGGGGCAGCGATGAGCCGCCAACTGGTCTCGAGTTCGCGCTGATGGTCCGAAGGCGGAGGCGACGAGGCATGCGGGGCAAGCATGACAAAAGCTGAACCCAGAGCCGACCTCTTCAGAAACTCGCGCCGGCTTTCACCTCTTTCACGCGGAACTTCCCTCTCGTCTTCGAATGTCATATTTGTCATCCCCTTGGTCGATATCTCCTCGAAATTTCTGTCGCGTTTGTCTGAGCCGTCGCCACCGTCTCATTTTGCTTTGCTACGCTAAAGGTCTCGGCGGTGAACGATGTTTCGAGTACTCGCGCTTCTGACCTTTAATCTCGGTCTTTTGAATCTCGCATTTGGGTTCGCTTCTGCCGAGGCTCGCAAGTGGAATTTACAAGCTCAATGGCAGCAATGAGATACGAGAAGACAGGAGAAGAGGAAGGGTGGCCTCTATCGGATTCCTCATTGCAAGTAGTTGATTTCATTAGTAAATTAGAGGAACGAAGCGAGACGAACCCAAATTTTGAAGCTGCGGAACTCGATCAATCCATTGAAACTAAAAAGGTTATCTCTGAATAAAGGCGAAGTCGAAGTAACCCCATTTTTGCACAGCAAGTTACAATGACTTGTTGGCTTCGATTTGGCCTCGGTTTGCTTCCAGGCAGAGATTTTCGAACCAGCGCTGCGCCTCGTGGTCGCCGGTAAGCAGGTGGGGACCCACAGGCGAGCCGAGGTAGACGAGCATGCCGGCTCCCAAGCGGCGTTTGAGACCCACGACTCTCGTTCCCTGAGTGGCGATAGGCTGCGCCGCCACTCCGCTGAGAGGCACGACACGGCTGAAATCCCGGATGGTGGCCGCCGCCGGCCAAGTGAAGTCAACGTAGGGAATGTTGCTCAAACGGCCGGCGTTCTCCCACAGCCTGACTGGCGCAAGCGCTGAGACTCCCAATCGCGAACTCACCAGGGAGTTTTGAAGGCGGAACTCTGATGCAGAGAGAAATGCGCCGGCGGATTCCACCAGAGCCGTCGCGCCCGCCGCGATGCGATTCCTCAGCCAGCCTGCGTGGCAAAGCTCCGTCAGCGCGGCGGCGGGAACCACGATGAAGGAAGCGGCTTCCGAGCTCTCGCGGCGCGTTATCTCAAAGGGCAGTCCGGCCGCCTGCAGGCTGGTGCGATAGCCCTCGAAGGATTCGTCGAGGACGCAGGAAAAATTCAGAAGCAGGCAGCGTTGGGCTGAAGCAACACCGGCTCGATAGTGCCCGGCGTGTAAGAAGCCGCCTGCCTCGGAAAATCTCGGCACGGCGCCGGAAGACGCTGCGATTGCGAAGGCGGCTGGGAGGCGAGTCGCATAATCGAGAAAGCTGCGGCGCGAGATACCCACCTCAGAGTCTCCCTGTGATCACCCGGTCCATGGCTGCTGAGGTATCGTAAAACTGCTGGTCCGGAGCAAAGCGGTACCGCCTCTCCATCTCGGCGACCAGCCAGCCGTCGTAACCCACCTTGACTAATGCGGCACGAATCGCCGCCCAGTTGTTGTCGCCCAGAAAAATATTTGTGTAAACAGGGTCGCAGCAGTGGCCGCGCTTTTTCATTGCGTCTTTCAGATGAATACGCGTGATGCGAGGGCCAAGGATTTCCACCCATTGCTCGGCAAAACCCGTATCGTGAATGTTCCCCACATCCAGGTGAAGGCCGACGGCGGGCTCGTTCACGTCTTTTAGGAACTGGAGGAATTCTCCGGGACTCAGCAGAAACTTTTGCTCGGAACAGCAGTTCTCGCATCCAATCTTTACGCCCGCGCGCGCCGCTTTGGGGCCAAGCTCCTGCATGGCTTCAACGGTGCGCCGGTAAACCTCCTGGTAAGGGACTTCCTCCGTCACCAATCCAGCAACCACGAGGATGGCGTCCGCGCCGAGAAGCTTGGCGGTCTCGACCTGGCGCTCGACGATACGAATGCCCTGCCGCCGCACTTCCGGCTCGCGCGCGGAAAGGGGATATTTCCAATGAAGGCCCGTCGAAACGTTCGAAACCACCAGCCCGGCATTGATCACCTTCTGCCGTAACGCCAATACTTCCGCGTCCGTGGTGCTCATCTGAAACCAGGGGACGTCTCCAAGCCACAATTCGACGCCATCGAAGCGCGCTTGCTTGATCAGTTCGAGGCCACGCTCGAAGCTCCAGCCGTGCGGAATTTCATTATCGCCAATTGATTTTTTCATACCGGAGACAGGCAATCGTAATTTAGAACCGGAGTCGCTACCAGTAGAATTTCAGAGCAAACTGAATTTCGCGTTGATCGTTCTGGAGATCACGGGTGGAACTGATCACTCCAAATGTTGACGGCGAAGTGTAGTCTAGCGATCCGGGAGCTGCGGTCACGCCGTTACCGGAGAAGCCCGGCGCCGCGAAATTCGGCGTGTTCGTCAAATTGAAAAACTCGGCTCGAAACTCCAGACGGGTTCGCTCGCTCGTCTTGAACTCTTTGAACAAGGAAAAATCAAGACGATGAAATCCGGGGCCGACAAGCTGGGAAGGCGCGCCGCCCAAGGGAGCATAGTTGGTCTGGCCCACCGCGGTGACCACCGGCGGGGTCGTAAAGGCTGCCGGATTCATCCATTGATTGACGTCATGCGGGCCTGCATAGAGGTTTTGGCCGGAGACCATCAGAGCATCGCATCCAAAGCCAGCGGCGGTGGTGATGATGCAGGGCACGGTGAAAGGCATGCCGTCCTGGAGAGTCAGGATCCAATTGGTTTCCCAGCCGCCGAACAATCCGTCCACCAAACCGTGGGTGTTGCGAAGGAAGTATCTGCCGTTGCCGACAGGCAAATCGTAACCTCCACTAAAGTGCGCCACCTTCGCGATATTGAAATCGCAAAGTCCGTAGTCACCCTGAACTCCAAAGCCAGGCAGCAACGCAGCGCGATAACCGGTGAGAGACGTGGCATTCAGCACATCCACGGCGTCCGTGCGGCACTTGGACCACGTGAAGTCCGCCAGCGCATTCAAACCGTGGCTGAACCGGCGCTCGTAAGTGGCCTGCAGCGAGTTGTAGTAGCTGTCGGTGGCGAAAGTCGAATAGGTGTCGGAGGGAGAGAAGTCGGAATAAGGCGAGTAGCTGAGGGAGTTGTAAGAAGGCGGCAGCAGTTCGTCGGGAGAATTGGGGTTAATGTAAGAACCCAAATGCCGCACCGAATTTCCGACGTAACCGAGTTGGAGAGTTTGGTTCGGCGTGAGCTGGTCCTGCAAGGTAAAGTTATAGTCTTCCGTATAGGGTGTTTTCATGTGGTAATCTTCGCCAGTAAACGACACTCCTGCCGGCTCGGCGTCTGCTGAAGTCAGCGGAATGAGCGGCGAAAGACCGGTTCCAAGCGTTCCCAGCGCGCCGTTGGCATAGGTAATCGGCTGGGCCGCGGTAAGCGCCGTGTAAGTGAGCGTGTATTGGAACGGAAAATCCACGTAAGTCTCAATGGTGGAATTCTCGAAGCCTCCGTAGAACATTCCATAGCCCCCACGAGCCACCAGTTTGGGAGTCAACTGATAGGCGAAGCCGACGCGGGGAGCAAAGTTGGTGAGCTGGGAATTGCCCAAACCGGGGACGCTCGAACAGGAGATATTAATATTATCGGCTTTGGCGGCAGTAACGAAATCCGGAGACAAAGGCGTGTTGCAGCGCTGCTGCGTCAGCAGAAACTGGGCAGGGCCACCCGGACCCGCCGGCAGAAAATTCGACTGTGCGCCAAACTGTTCCACGATCTGGCCAAAGTACTCCCATCGCACTCCCAGATTTAAAGTCAGCTTGGAAGTGGCTTTCCAATTGTCTTGAAAGTATGCGGCGTAATAATCGCGAGCCATATCCGTGTTGGAGAAGTTCGAGACATTGATCGAATCGGCGCCACCGACGTCATTGAATCCCCCGGGAACTGTGGCTGGAATTGGTGTCAACAACATCTGCGCGAGCCCGGTGTTTCCGCCGCTTTCATCGGGCACTTCGGTGAAAACGCCGTCGAAACTCCACGTTCCCCGGCCCGCCGGCGGCTGCAGGATGGCGAAGTCAAGACGCTGGAACTCGAAACCTGTTTTGAAGGTCTGGTTTCCCTGGATCTTGGTGGCGTCATCGGTGGCTTGCCATGTGGTGCTGTACTCGACCGAGGGCAAATATTCGTTGCTTCCTAGTGTACTGAGGCCTTCGAAGAAGATGGAACCCAGGCCGCCGTTGTCCGGCGCTTGGGGAATGCCCGAGATACCGTAATCGCCGGGAATATTATTGGTTTGAGTGGCAAAGGGCTGCAGCCGGGACGCGCCAATCCGCGTAAAGCCGAGTCGCGCCTCATTGATTGTGGTGGGTGAGAAGGAGTGAGTTTCGCCTAGCACGGAGTTGATGGAAAGGGCGGTCTGGTAGCCATCCTGAAACGCTCCTCCGTCCGCGTATCCCGTAAATGGTCCGGGCAGATATTGGGGCTCGTTGGAATAACTGAACCGGCCAAACATCTGGTCATGGTCGCTGAAATTGTTATCCACTCGCACGTCAAACTGATCAACATTGTTGCGGGAAATGGGGTCGCTGGAGTAATTGTCGAAAAGCCCGGATGAGGTTGGCGCGGGAAACAGATTAAGTAATTTGATGCCGTCTTGGTCCAGTCGCGACGCCGGAAGAATATTGCCGGCGAAGGGCTCGCGAACATACCCGGCCAGGCTTCCCCCCGTAGTGCCGGACGGGCAAGCCGAAGAACTGGGCATGAGGCTCGTGACCGGATCTGCAACTCCGCAATAAACCGCGCGGGTGGTGGATGGATCGAAAACCGAACCCAGGGGAAAGCTTCGGCCCAGCACGTCCGTCTGCGTGCCACCCTGGGTAAGCAGTTGGGAAAGGTCGGTGTACCCGCTCGACCGCTCCAGGTCCGTCGGGACGGTGGAAACCCAAGGTATCGCCTGGCGGATGCGAGTTCCCTCATAGTCCATAAAGAAAAACGTTTTGTTCTTCCGAATAGGCCCTCCCAGTGTGGCGCCGAACTGGTTCTGGCGATATTCGCCTTTCTGCTCGTTACCGGAATTCTCAAAGAAGTTGGCCGCATCAAAGGCGTCGTTGCGCAGAAATTCCCAGGTGTCGCCGTGCAATTGATTGGTGCCGGATTTAACAGTTGCGTTCAGGACCGCCCCCGCAGAGCGCCCCATCTCCGCGCTGTAATCGCTGGTCTGCACTTTGAATTCGGCGATCGCATCAACAGGAGGCCGGACAACATAAGCCGTCCCGTTCAGAAAATCTACGAGGTTGGCGTTGTCATCAATCCCATCGAGCAGATAATTGTTTTGAGCGGGCCTTGAGCCGTTCGCCGAAAAGCTTCCGCTTGCGCCCAAGCCCCGCGTATCCTCTTGACCCTGGGTCACGCCGGCGGAAAGCTGAGCGAGAAAAGTGTAGTTGCGCCCGTTGAGGGGAAGATTGTTGATCTGCTGGCTTCCAATGACCTGCCCTACGGAAGCGTTCTCCGTCTGAAGTTGAGGCGCCGTCCCGGTCACCTGAACCGTTTGAGTCACCTGGCCAGCGGGCAGCATGAAGTTGACCAGGACCTGTTGCTGGACGTTCACCGCCACGTGCGAGCGGATAACTTTCTCGAAGCCTTGAAAGCGCGCTTCGACCGCGTAGGTCCCAATCTTCACCGGGCTAAACGTAAAGTTCCCGCTTGCATCGGTCTTCGTCGTCAGCAGAAGACCGGTCTGCTCATCTCTTAACGTGACGGTAGCTCGCGGAATCACCGCGCCAGATTGGTCCCTTACCGTCCCGACGATTGCACCCATGTCCGCCTGAGCGTAGAGCGGCGGGACCATGGAATTAACAATGAAGATGAGGCATGCAGCGATTACGGCAATGGATGATCGTCTGATCCCCTGGGTCGCTTCGGAGGCATCCATACACAACACCTCGAAATAAATCAAATTGATGCGAAAGATCATAACGTAAGAATTTCACCGCGTCAACCAAAGGTGGTCAGCTTACGGCCATCAGCGGTCAGCAGTCGGCAGTTCAGCATTTCCGCGCACTGCTTGGCCGCTTAATCACAGCGGCGACCGGTGTAGCGCCGACCTTCAGGTCGGCATCTGGCGAGCTGCCGGGCTGAAGCCCAGCGCTACGAGATCGAAACTGACGTATTACGGTATATGCCGATAATGTTCTTGCACGTCTTCTTGCGGCTATGCGAAACTGGGTGATTCCAGCGTCGAAACTAAAAGAAAGATTATGAAAGAGACCTGGAGTGCCCGGCTGTAAACAAGGGGAACGCCAGAGGCTGGCCGGTGTGCTTACCGCGGCCAAAGCCCGAAAATGGAGAATGCAGACCAAGGTAGCCGGGCGCAGATCCTGAACGAGGAGCGGCGCCGCGCCATCGTTGACTTGGTCAACCGTGACGGCCGGGCGCTCGTTCGGAACCTGGCAAAAGCATTCGCCATCTCTCAGGTAACCATCCGGCAAGACCTTGAAGTTCTAAACCACCGGGGCCTTTTGCACCGGACCCACGGAGGCGCTCTTCCCGTTCGGTCCGCCGCAATTCTTGATCCAAGCCTTCACGAAAAGGAAAAGCTTAACCGGAAAGAGAAACTGCGGATTTCAGCCGCCGCGGCTCGTCTCGTGAAAGAAAAGCAATGCGTCGTCCTGGATTCGGGAAGCACCACGACGGCAACGGCGCGCGCTTTGCGGCAACTGCGCCAACTAACTATTATTACCAATGCCGTGAATATTGCCGCAGAGCTTGCCGGCAGCGCGGTTGAAGTGATCCTGACGGGCGGCAACCTCCGCGAAAATTCTTTCTCGCTGGTTGGTCCTCTCGCCGAGGATACTCTGCGGCGCCTGAGCGCGGACGTCCTGTTCTTGGGGGTCGACGGCTTTGACATCCATTTTGGCCTTACCACTCCCAATCTTCTGGAGGCGAAAGTCAATCAGGTTATGATGAGCATCGCCAGGCGGACGGTAGTGGTGTGCGACTCGAGTAAGTTCGGCTCGCGAAGCCTTTCCTTAATCGCTCCACCTTCAGCCATTCACGAAGTGATTACGGACCGGGGAATTTCCAAACAGGATTTAAAGGAGCTGCAGGAAGCCGGCATCCAGGTGATGCTCGTCTGAGTAATGCCTCAGTTTCGGGAGCGTAGAGGCGGCTTTAGGCCGCTATTCTGTTTGACGGGGTGAATCCGCCGCTACAATTGCGCCCGAAACTGAGGCGCTACGTCTGAGGTTCTTATGCCTGATGAGTCCAAAGCGCCCGGAGCGTATACGGAAGCGGAGATCCTGTCCGCGCCCCGTTCCTGGAGGGAAAGCCTGGAGGCGCTCGAAAGTGACGGAGAGGTGCAACGGATACTCCGCACGTTTTCGTCGCAGCGAAAATGGCTGTTCGTAGGTTGCGGTTCCAGCTACTATCTCGCCTTGGCCGCCGCGGCAAGCTGGACAGCTTTGACGGGCTTCACGGCGCGCGCCGTACCGGCCTCGGAGCTTCTTTTGTTCCCAGCGCTTATTCTGAAGGGAGGCTCTGCCTGGCAACCCGTGCTCATCTCACGTTCGGGCCGCACCTCTGAAGTCTTGCAGGCGGCCGGGCGTCTTAAGTCAGACGGAGCGTCCGCCATTGCTTTTACCTGCTCTCAAGGCCAGCCGCTGGAAGCGCTGTGCGCGGCGACTGTCTGCTTGCCGGCGGCAGACGAGCAGAGCACCGTCATGACGCGCTCTTTCACTTCCATGCTCCTTGGCTTGCAATTCCTGGGAGCCAAACTGGCGGGCAACACCAATTTTCTTGATTCGCTGGCCAAGCTTCCCGCCGCGGTTCAGGCGCCGTTGAATACGGTTGCGTCGCGCGTTCAGGCGTTTTCCCGGTCGCGCGACTTTGCGGATTACGCCTGCCTGGGACAGGGCCCCTACTACGGTTTGGCCTGCGAGGCTGCGCTTAAAGTGCAGGAAATGTCGTGCTCTTATGCCCAGGCATTCCATACTCTGGAGTTCCGCCACGGCCCCAAAGCTGTAACCAGCCCCGAAACGCTGATCGTCTTTCTGATGTCCCAATCCGGGTTTGAGGCCGAGCGGGAGTTGCTGGAGGAAGTCAAGAGTCTGGGAGGAAGCACGCTGGCTATTGCCAACGAAGCGGATGAACGAACGCGGCGCGCCTCGGATCTACTGATTCAGCTCAGCCTGGATGGCGATGAATATTCCCGCCTGGCGGCTTCGATTGTACCGGGCCAACTGCTGGGCCTTTATACGGGCCTGAAAAAGGGGCTTGACCCTGACCGCCCGCGCCATCTTAGCCGCGCCGTCATTCTGGCGCAGGGGAGTTAAGCGGCCTTGTCGGCACTTCCGCGCTTCGATGTTACCGTAGTTGGCGAACTCAACCTCGATCTCATTCTCTATGGGCTTCCCCGCGACCTGCCTCCGGAACGTGAGATCCTCGCGAACCAGCTCAAGCTCACGCTCGGTAGCTCCTCAGCGATTTTTGCTCATAACTTAGCGGCGCTCGGCGCTCGCGTGGGATTCATTTCGCGTATCGCCGATGACTCGCTGGGCGGGATCAGCATCGAGCGCCTTCGGGCGAGCGGCGCCGATGTTTCAAAAGTTAAGAAGGTGAGCGGACCAACAGCGACAGGGCTGACGGTGATCCTTCAGCATCCGGATGGCCGCAACATATTGACCTATCCGGGCGCCATGTTTGAGATGTGTTTCGAGGACCTGGACCTGGATTACCTCGTCTCGTCCCGCCATTTCCACCTCTCTTCATTCTTTCTGCATCGCGCCCTTCTGCCCCATATCCCCGCGCTCTTCGCTAAGATGAAAGACGCGGGACTGACCACTTCGCTAGATATCAATGACGATCCGGATGACCGCTGGGATTCAGGAGTTTGGGAGGCGCTGCGCTTTGTGGATATTTTCTTCCTGAACGAGCGGGAGCTGAAAAAGCTTACCGGGTCGGCGGACCTTGATTCGGGCGTTGAACGCGTGGCGCGGCAGGTCCCGTTGCTGGTTGTAAAGCTTGGCGCGGGAGGTGCCCTGCTGCGGCATCGAGGAAAACAATTGCGCAACCCTGCCGTCAAAGTTCCGGTGATGGATTTAGTCGGAGCAGGTGACAGCTTCGACGCCGGCTTTATTTACCAGTTTCTCCACGGATCGGACCTCCCGGCCTGCCTTGAATACGCGAACATCACAGGAGCGCTTTGCGCGACGCAGCCTGGAGGAACCGAAGCTTTCCGCGAGCCTGAATATCTGTCAGGCTTTCTTGCCCGGCATTGGCGCCTGAACGCTGGTATAGAGCTTCGTTGAATGACACCATGATTGATTTTCATACTCACCCCGTACTCATCCGCGAGTTCGTCGAGAAGTACCCTAACTACCGGCGAATGGCCCGCGAGGTGTTTCAGATTGGTAACAACTTTCAGCCGCTCGAGACGTTCCTTTTGCAGATGGACGTGGCGGGAATCAACCGGGCCGTGCTCTTGCCAATAGATTGCGCGCGCGCGCGGGGGGACGCGGTAAGCTCGAACGAGCAGGTGGCCGAACTGTGCTCTCAAAGCGCGCGCTTCATCGGCTTTTCGAGCGTCGATCCGCTCAAGGAGGGCGCCGCGCGAGAGCTGGAGCAGAGCGTTCGGCACATGGGACTCAAAGGACTCAAACTTGATCCTGCACTTCAGGATTTCCAGCCCGGCGATACCCGGGCGTTTTCCCTCTACGAGGCGGCTGCGGCGCTCCGAATTCCGGTGCTCATCCATACGGGTATGAGCTGGGCTCCGGGAACGGCGCTGGAGCTGGGGCAGCCCTTGCTGCTCGAGCCCGCCATCCGGCGTTTTCCCGGGCTTAACTTCATCCTCGCCCACTTCGCCTGGCCCTGGGTGTGGGAAGCCACCGCGCTGGCCCTCAAGTATCCCAATGTTTACCTGGACACCTCCTGTCTCTATTACGACAGCCCGAAAGAGTTTTTCCAATTTGTATTTTCAAAGCAGATTCCCACCACCGTGATCGAGCGGAGCTTGCGCAATAAGATCGTTTTTGGGTCGAATTATCCGCGGGTGGAAATCAAAAACATGGTCCACGCGTTAAACACGCTGGGCTTAACAGAAGGGTTTTTGAACAAGGTGTTTAGAGAAAACCCCGAAAGGCTTTTGGCGGCAGCAACGGCTTGAGATCCAGTCCACAGATTACGCAGATTGCGCTGATTGGCGCAATTGTAGCGGCGGGTTTACCCCGCCACGCAAGATGGCGGCACAAAGCCGCCTCTACGCACCCGAAAACTGAGGGATTACGCGGAATCTGCGGATCTTATGGAAGGATAGGAAGGTGCGGGCAGGGCGATGATCATCAAACTGGTTCGCCTCAAAATCCAGAGTCGTAAGTCCGAAGACGCAATTAACATCACGGCGCAGGTTGAGGAAGCCGTAAAAAATAGCGGCGTCAGGAACGGCCTCGTGAACATCCTCACTGCGCACACCTCATCCGGTCTTCTTGTCACCGAAGGCATTCCTTGCCTTGAAGAGGACATTCTTACCCACCTTGCGCGCCTCGTCCCGGAGGACGAAAGCTACCATCACCGGCGCTACCTTGACTACGACGGCCGCCTCGGATTCAACGCCGACGCGCACCTCAAGAGTATCCTGGGCGGAATTCATTGCATGTTCCCCATCGAAAACGGCGAGTTGGTAAGAGGCTCGCGCCAGACGGTCTACTTCATGGAGTACGACGGTCCCCTAGAGAGAACCTGCATGGTGCAAGTGATGGGGGAGGCGTAAGTTCATTGTCGTGCTGTGTCTGCAAATCAAGCAACCGCAGACATGTAAGCACGTCTGCCACCCATCCACGTCCGTTGACAGGTTCCCTAACGCGACAGCCACCGCTTCGGGCTGCGCTTGCCGTGGAAACAGGCAATCACCAGAATCCTGTGTTCCTGAACTTCGAAGAATATCCCGTAAGGGAACCGCCGCACTCCGGCCCGACGCCGATTCCGGTACACTGCCGCGAACTGTAGCGGATTTTGGCGAATCGCCTCAACCGTGGCTTCGACCGCCAAGGCGAACCGCTCCCCAAGTTCCGCGCGTATGTCGTCGTGCCAGTCCCGCGCTTCTTTCAAGTCCGCGGCCGCCTCCGGCATCCAGACCACCGGCAGCGTCACGGCTTCTTAAACAGGCCCGCCCTGACTTGCTCCCACGGGATCACATCGGAAGGATTTTGCTCATGCCGGGCCATGCGGTAATCAAGCTCCCGGCGCTGCGCTTCCGTCAACGGTTCGGCTTCCAGGCTTTGCCACACTGCGTCTAGCAGGTCCGCCTTCTCCGCGGCCGAAAGACCTTCTATCTGACTTTTCAAATCGCTCATCTGCCTACAACCTTAGCGCCGGCTCTCCGTATTGGCAAGGCCAACCTGCCGCTGTCATACCGCCGCCCTCGGCCCGGTTGGCGGGAAGCCCTTCGCCGGCTGCCCCTACCCGCGAAATGCACCCGCGGCCGCAGACTCATGGCGGGCCCACCTCCGCCTAAGAGCCGGACTTTCAGCGAGGGCGCCACGATCATTAGTTCCTGGCGAGCGCAATTTTAGTTCAACGCGGGAGTCCGGCGGGTGGAGGCGACGGAGCTTGCGTCTTGAGTTGGAAAACAGGGTGTTGCAAGGTGCCGGTGACGACAAACGGAACGTCGATTTTATGGCCGTGAAAAGTGCCGCCCGAAAGGCGCGCCAGAAGGCTCGAAAGCGGATTCGGGCGCGCCGCAATCCCCGCCAACCCGTCCAACTGGAGCTGGTCCTGCGAGGCAAGGTTCACGCTGGCAGAACCATCCAGCGTGATGCCGCGGCCGATGGCGCGGAAACGTGATATTTCGAGGAGGCCGTCGCGGAGCTGCCAGACCGCGGAAACGGACGAAAAAGCAGAAAGATCACCTGAAACCGGTCCGAGTTGGGCGAGATGCGCGAGAGCAAGAACCGTCTGATCGAGCCGAAGCTTGGGCCATCTTCCCTTCCGGACAATAAGCTCGCCTTCGCCCTGCTCGTCGGCCCACCGGTCTGCAGAAGCAGCCGTGCCCCCGGAAAACGTGATCCGGCCATCCATCGTGCCCGTCATCTGCCCGCGCAGCGCGGGGACTTCTGCCAAGAATTTTTCAACGTTAACGCCGCTCAAGTGGGCCTGAGCTTGATAGCTAGCGCCTGGAAGATTCATGCTGCCAGTTCCGGTTGCACGCCCACCATAGAAATCAAACTGCACGCCGTTGAAGCTGAGACGCGCAGGCGTTGCGTGGACGCCGGCCTCTACGTGAGTTGCCAGGAAATTCCCAAACCAAATGGCCGCCGCCCTCAATTTTCCGGATGAGCTGCTGGCACGGACCCTCACAACTGACTTGCCCGGCGCGGCTCGCGCGGACGGGGCTACAGGCAAAGCCGTCCATTCAGGTATATCGATTTGATCGAGATTCGCAGTGAGCCCGTCGCACCGGAAAATAGGACGCCCGCTCGCGCCGTCCGGCAGCAACCTTTCAATCTCGATTTGCCCTCCGATCAACATCAGGTTTGAAACTTTGCGGAATACGAAAGGCGGGGGATCGTTGGACGGAACGGGCACTCGAACAGCCGGAGGGACAGCTTGAAAATTCCAGCTTCCCTGCGGGCCGAAATAGAGGTTCAGGACCGCGCCTTTCAATTCGAGAGCTCGAATAACTACTTGCCGCCTGAACAATGCACCCGCGTCCAGCCGCGCGTCAATACTCTTGACGGTAACCCAATTCCCATTCGGAAACCCGGGCGGATTGACGAGCGCGAATTGATCCACTTCAATCCTGAAGACCGGAAGGAGACTCAGTTGGAGACGGCCAATTGCCACGCGCCGGCCAGTTTGCTGCTCGATATACGAGATAATCTCCGGGCGATAGCGATCGATCTGAACAACGCGCGGCGCGATGAATACCACCGCAACCAGAAATCCGGCGACGACCGCGAGAAGGGCGAGGCTGAGTTTCCTCTTAGTACCGAACATCAAATTTCCGAATGCGTCGTATCAGGGCGCGATCCTGCCCTGTGGGTTCGTGCCGCTGGAGTTTCTACATTTCGGAAGCGGCGGAACGCGCGTTTTATGGGGTGGCGACTTGGGTTGTGCCTCAGAGCTCGCAAACCTGGAGGCCCGAAGGGCCGCTCTATCACAGCCCTGGGCAGCGCCCAAGGAATCGGGTCTACGTTGCGAAAACGAGCCCTGAAAGGGCGACCCCAAGCGCCCTCAATTCCACGCGCACCGTTCGTACCTGACCTCGTAACTGCGAGCATCTGCGATGGTACGTCCTTTCAGGGCTTCAGCTATACAGACCATCATGCCCTTGACCCAGGCCGACTGGTCCCGCAGGGCGGGACTGCGATAGAGCGCCGCTTCGCGGCTAAGAATGTAGAGGTAAGCGTCTTGCCACTTTGTTCCAAACGTTTTCGCCTTTTTCGTCGTTCGGGGCGTCTGGGAGAACCTTTACCCGGTTGTTCCACCAAGGGTAAGCGGCCGGCGCCAAGTGGCCCCCATCTTGCAACTTCTCAAAACCTTTGCGGCTAGCGGTTAATTCCGCCGGGCCGAAAAGGGGACAATAGTATGAAGAATATTGAAGACGTCGAATTTGACAACGACTTTATAGCCCTGGTGCCGCTCGCCCAGGCGGTGCTGTGCGTAGACTGCGAGCGCATCTCGCAGCAGAGCGGCGGGCATTGCTGCGCGGGATGTGGAAGCACACACATGATTAACCTGGCCGCTGTATTGAACCCTGTTGACCGGCAGCGTAAACGAGCCGAAGTGACGCTATTGAGCTGCGCATAAAGCGTAGAGGCGGCTTTATGCCGCCACTCTGCATGGTGGGATAAACCCACCGCTACAATTCCGTCCACAACTGCGGCATTGCCGGTCAATTCGCTTTCGAATTGACCGTGGGCTTGTATTTCGCAAAACAGCCACGGTCAACCGAACGCACTGGCCATATCTACCAGTCTACCCCGATCCCACATTCACCAATAATCCGCGCTAAGATGTAATCTCCTCATAAGCGCGGCTCATGGATATCGACGCAATTCAGGGGAATCTCCGGCAGGCGGGCCTCGATGGATGGCTTTTTTACGACCACCACCACCGCGACCCGATCGCCTATCGTATTCTGCAGATCGCACCGGCGCTGTGTTCGCGGCGTTGGTACTACCTCGTCCCCGCTTCGGGCGAACCGGAGAAGTTGGTGCATCGGATCGAGCGCGGGAGTCTTTCCCGATTGCCGGGCCGCGAGCGCGTTTATGCATCATGGCGCGAGCAGCGCGAAGGGTTGCGGGCGGTCCTCGCCGGCAAAACAAAGGTAGCGATGCAATACTCGCCTTTGAACGAAATCCCCTATATCGGCTTGGTGGATGCGGGCACGGTCGAGTTAGTGCGCGCCTTTGGCGTGGAAGTGGTTTCGTCCGCTGATCTTGTCCAGGTGTTCGAAGCGCGGTGGCCGCCCCGGGCGCTGGACTTGCACCTGGAGGCAGGCAGAGCTGTTCATCGGATCGTTCGCCAGGCGTTTGGCATGATTCGCGATGCCGTGCTCGACGGCAAGACGCTAAGCGAATACGACCTTCAGCAGGAGATCCTTCAGCTTTATGGCGAGTACGGACTCGAAGCCACAGAACCGCCCATCGTGGCGGTAAACACCCATAGCGGCGACCCGCACTACGTTCCGGAACCACAGGGCTCGTCCTCCATACGCTCGGGCGATCTCGTCCTGCTGGATATCTGGGCCAAGCGGCGCGCTCCGGGCGCCGTCTATTTCGACATCACGTGGACGGGATTTGTGGGAAAGGAAATTCCGGACGCTTATGCCAAGCTTTTCGACGTGGTACGAGAGGCGCGTGATACGGGAGTGGATCGAGTGCAAGCCGCGAAGCGGTCCGGCAGCCCCATCCACGGTTACGAAGTCGATGATGCGGTGCGCGCCGTTGTTGCGCGCCACGGCTACGCTGACCTTTTCGTTCACCGGACAGGCCATTCGATTGGCCAAGAAGTGCACGGCAACGGCGCGAACATGGATAATTTCGAGACACACGACGCGCGCGCCCTGATCGCGGGCACGTGTTTTTCGATCGAGCCGGGCATTTACCGCAATGACTTCGGCGTCCGAAGCGAGGTGGATGTTTACGTTGAGGAGCGGGACGCGCGGGTAACAGGGGAAATCCAGCAAGCCATTGTTCCCATCCTTGTCTGACTCGAAAAGAACCCCTGCCCTCGCCCCCTTGGGGGAGAGGGCGGCGCGCAGCGCCGGGTGAGGGAGTCCCGGCCGAGATCTTCGGAGCACGGCACGACTTCAGTCGTGCCGGAAAGGCCCTCACCCATCGCTTCACGGTCTCCTCTCTCCCGCGCCTGGACCTACAGAATCAACATGCAATCGCCATAGCTATAAAACCGGTAATGCTTCTCGATTGCGTGCCGGTAAGCCCGAAAGAGAAATTCAAGGCCGGCGAAAGCGGCGGCCAGCATCAGCGGCGTAGAGCGCGGGAGATGAAAATTCGTGAGCAAGCCGTTAATCACCCGGAATGGAAATCCGGGCGTGATAAACAAGCCGGTTTCCCCGGCCTCGGAAACGATGGTTTGGTTCACGCGCGCCACATGCTCTAACGTCCGGGTACACGTTGTACCTGTTGCGATCACCCGGCGGTCTTGGCGCAGAGCCTGGCGGATGGTCGCAGCGGCGGAAGGAGAAACCTCGTACCTTTCGGCATCCATTTTGTGGTCCTCAACGCAGGAGCTCTTGACCGGCCGGAAAGTTCCGGGACCCACGTGTAGCGTGATTTCGCAGACTTCAATTCCGCGGACGCGAAGCTCGTCAAGGAGCCTGGGAGTGAAGTGGAGGCCGGCGGTTGGTGCCGCTATAGCGCCGGTGGCCTTGGCATATACGGTCTGGTAACTCTCGCGGTCGGAGGCGTCGTCAGGGCGGCTCAGATAAGGCGGTAAGGGGATATGGCCCAATTCGTTCAGCTTTTCTTCCACGCTTGCTTCGCGGGCCCGGAGGCGTACGCGGCGCATGCCTTGCGACGTCCGGCCTAGAACTTCCGCTTCAAGCTCGTCGTTGCCGAACGTCAGCACTTCTCCCGTCCGGACCTTCCGCCCGGGGCGGACCATAGCGTTCCAGACACCGCCGCCCTCTTCCTGTGAAAGCAACATCTCGATTTCCGATTTTAGAAATTGGCCGATCCGTGGATTATTTTTCCCAAGCCTTTGCGACCGAATCCCCCGCCGCCGTCCGAGCAAGCGGGCGGGAAACACCTTGGTATTATTGAGCACCAGGAGATCACCCGCATCAAGGATTTGAGGCAGATCGCGGAAAGTGCGATCCTGGAGGGTCTGTGCTTTTCGGTCGAGCACCAACATCCTTGATGCATCGCGTTCGCCGAGCGGCCTCTGCGCGATCAATTCCGCGGGTAATGGGTAATCAAAGTCGGACAAAAGCATCGTTCAAGATTCTACCAACGTTGAAGGCTCGGGACCCGGGAATCGAATTTGTAGCGCAGCGCGGCCTTGCGGCTGCAACCAAACCGAATGAAAATCCTGCCCTCACCCCCCTTGGGGGAGAGGGTGGCTCGCGACCGGCGTTTTCTCCAGCCGGCGCGAGTCGGGTGAGGGGGTACCCGAAAACCTCGTCAAAAAACATGGTTTTACGGTATTGCAGCGCAGCGTTCGCTGTATAACGCTGCGGCTTTTCCCTGGTTACCGGCCCAAAACCGCAGGGTCAAAGTACGGACTCTGCGCTTCAAACCCGGCGAGTTTCTGCAGAGCGCAACGAAGCATGTCTTCTGATATCACGATTTCGCATCGCGCGGTCGCGCGGGTTCTTTCCGGCCATCCCTGGATTTACCGCAGCGACATCGAGCCGCCTGAAAACCTGGACGGGGGAGCAGTGGTGCGCGTGGTGGACCGGAAGAAGCGGTTCTTGGGTCAAGCGCTTTACAGCAGCAGTTCTCAGATTGCATTGCGGTTGCTCACCAGGGAAGAGCGTCCATTCGACCGGTTGTTTCTGGCGCAACGAATCTCGCAAGCCGCCGATTATAGGGCGCAGGTGGCCGGCGGGGCGCAGGCATACCGCCTGGTTTCGGCTGAAGGCGATGGGTTGCCCTCCCTCATCATTGACCGCTACGGCGAATATTTCGTCATCCAGACGCTGAGCCAGGGAATGGAGCGCCTGGCGCCGGACGTAGTCGATATCTTAAAAGAAAATTTCGCTCCCCGCGCCATTGTGGAGCGTAACGACGTAGCCGTTCGTGCCCTGGAAGGATTGCCGGAAAGGAAAGGCGTGCTGGCCGGACAGGACGTCGCGGAAGTCCTGATTGAGGAGAACGGAGTCCAGTTCGCCTTCGATCTCCTTCAGGGACAGAAGACGGGCGGATTTCTCGATCAGCGTGAGAACCGGGCTGCAGCCTGCCAATACGCCCGAGGCTATGCTCTCGATTGCTTCTGCTATACGGGAGGGTTCGCCTTAACTCTTGCCAGCCGTTGTGATGCCGTCGTCGGCGTAGACAGCTCGGCGGAGGCGCTCGCCCGGGCCCAGCACAATCAGCGTCTGAACGGCTTGGCTAATGTGGAGTGGCGGGAAGCCAACTGCTTTGATTTTTTGAAGGCCGCAGACCACGATGGACGCCGGTTTGACACCGTGATCCTGGACCCTCCGGCGTTCGCCCACCATAAATCAAGCCGGGAATCCGCCTTGCGAGCCTATAAGGAGTTGAACCTGCGCGCGCTGAAAATGCTCGCGCGCGGCGGGTTTCTCATCACCTGTTCGTGCTCGTTTCACGTGAGCGAGGCCGATTTCCTTCAAGTGATTGCCGAAGCCTCGATCGATGCGCACCGCACCGTTTCCGTGATCGAGCGCCGCGCGCAATCACGCGATCACCCCATTCTGCTCACCGTCCCCGAGACCCACTACTTAAAATGCCTGATTCTTCGGGTTATGTGACCGGACTTCGCACGCGATCAAGAGAATTTCGCACGATGATGTCGTGGCTGGGTATTATTCTGCAGACTTCCTGATGTCCATGGGCAGCTTAGCTGAGACGAATTCGAAAACAGCGAACGCCGAGGAACGAGCTCCTTCTGCCGCAGACTTGCTCGGCCAAAAAAGTCTCATCGTAACGAAGCTCAACTGCGTAAGGCGTTAATGCCGCAACGACTGGCAGGAGTGAGCGAAACGCCGGGTCAACGCCGGCGCAAAGCTCAACGAGCTTCGTCAGGTTGTGAGTGTGAGGAAACTCAACGCGGCTGAGCGCCAAGTATGCTTTCAAGCACTTCTCAGCGGCCTGCTGGGTATGAAAGCAGGCTGCGTCCAAGGCGCCGGCCGCCAGAACCGCTTCCATCGCGACGCGATTCTGGTTCGCTTTGCGCAGGAGGCCACGGCTAAGCTCCGCGGGGTCTTTCATAGATCGTTCTTCCCTCGCGCACGGCGGTGGTAACGAACGCCTGAGGAACTTGGCTCCACTCTTCGATTTCCTCGGGCGTATAAACCATGATCTCCACTTCGGCGGGCAGGTCAGCCAGGGCAACGTAGAGGGGAACAGAGCGGCGATAACGCGGCTCGCTGGATTCTTTGATCACGAGTACGTCGAAATCGCTGTTCGGGCGGGCATCGCCGCGCGCGCGGCTCCCGAATAGGATAATTTTCTCCGGGTGAGCGGTTTCAACGATGCGAACAATAATATCTTCAATCAAGTCGCGTTTCATGAGGATAGCAGGTCTTCCGACTCGAGATGGCTCCTGAATGGCACAGTATACAGCGCAATCTGTCGGCTCGATGGGCACGTTTGACACCAACACAGACAAGGCCGTATCTTAAACCTTCGTGAAAACCATGATTTCCTCCAAGGGTCAGATTGTCTTGCCAGCAGAATTCCGGCAAGTGGACCAAATCGAACCCGGACAGGAGTTTGACGTCGAGCGTCTTGATCGTGGAGACTATCGCCTCGTTCGGCGCACCGCTCCGCGGAACGAGGGCGCTATAGAATGGCTGCTCGCTTGTCCGCACAAGGATTTTGTTCTTCATGTCGAATCTGAATCAACCGACACGCTGTGAAGTATCTGGTTAACGCTAACGTAGCGAACCGGCGAAGACGTCGCCGCAATTGTCCACGGCCTGACGGTCGCTACGCGAAACTACGTCGATTTCACAAAGGCCGGTGTGCACGCTGTCGATCCCTTCATCACTTGAAGCCTCTCGGGCATTTTCTGCAAATGCAAATTCTACCCGGACGAGGTATCCTAATCTCGAAAATACCGGACGGAGGCAACATGGAGCTTACTATTCCCATTCCGGAGGGCCAGGAAACGGTTCGCTTTCCGGCGGGCGCATTGGACTGGAGCGAGGAGGAATTCTTTCAGTTCTGCCAAGCCAACCGGGGGCTTCGCATCGAGCGTTCGGCGAAGGGAGAGATCATCGTGATGTCGCCCGCAGGAGGGTACTCGAGTTTTGAGAGCGGAGAAGTCTTCGGGCAGCTACGGACCTGGGCAATCAAGGACGGAAGCGGCGTGGCGTTCGACTCGAGCGCAGGGTTTCGCCTTCCCACTGGCGCCATGCGCTCACCGGACGCGGCGTGGGTGCGGCTTTCGCGGCTCCAAAAATTGAGCCGTCGGGAAAAGGAGCAGTTTATCCCTTTATGCCCTGATTTCGTGATTGAGGTCGCGTCGCCGAGCGATGAACTGCCGGAGCTGCGGGCGAAGCTGCGGGAGTACTTAAGGTCCGGCTTGCTTCTGGGATGGCTCATTCTGCCTGCGTCAAGGCAAGTCGAAATTTACAGCCCGGTGACGGAGGTGCAGGTTCTCGCCTCGCCGGAGGCGGTGGCAGGCGAGTCGGTTCTTCCCGGATTTCGACTCGATCTTGCCCTCATTTGGAATCCGCCGTTTTGAGCAAGGAATCACGGTTTGGAGTAACCGGTGGGAGAAATCACCCAGGATCTTCGCAGCGGAGTGCGAATGCTGGCGCGGCACCCGAGCTCTACCGCCCTGATCACAGGACTCCTTGCCCTCGGCATTGGCGCCTGTACCGTCGTTTTCATCCTCTTTGACGCAGTGTTCCTGCGCTCGCTGCCGGTGCGCCAGCCTCGATCGGGAGGAAAACTGACACTCACCGAGCTGCTGTGTGAGGAACGAAAATGAGGAACCATCCGTCTCGCCGTGAATTTCTGAAAACGTCTATGGGCGCGGCCAGCCTTGCCGGCACGAGCCGGGTTGCTGATGCCGCTCTCCGCGGCGGGGCCGGCGCTCCTCTAGCGATCCGCAAAGGCGTGCTGGTCAGCATGCTTCCTCCGCGCCTCAGTTATCTCGACCGGTTCAAGATCGCGCGCGAGGCGGGCTTCGAAGCGCTCCAGGTAGATACCACTCCCGACCTGCACGAAGCGGAAGCAATTAGAGAAGCTGCTGAAAAGACGGGCCTGCGCATTGATTCCGTGATGAACATGGCGCATTGGAAATATCCGCTTTCTTCGAGTGATCCCGCCGTGGTGGAGAAGAGCCTTGCGGGAATGCGAACTTCCCTCCACAACGCCAAACTCTGGGGAGCGCTCTCGGTTCTCCTAGTGCCAGCCGTGGTGAACGAGCAGACCAGCTACCGCCAAGCCTGGTTGCGCTCCCAGCGGCAGATTCGGAAGCTGATCCCGCTCGCTGAGGAACTGAGAGTGACCATCGCTCTCGAAGAGGTGTGGAACAAATTCCTGTTGAGTCCTCTGGAATTCGCCACCTATGTCGATCAGTTCAAAAGTCCCTGGGTAAAGGTGTGGTTTGACGTCGGTAATGTGGTCCTCTACGGCTATCCACAAGATTGGATTCGCACCCTTGGACCGCGCGTCGCAGATGTACACTTGAAAGACTTTAAGCAAACAGGCAACTGCTACGAATGGGTGAATATTGGCGAGGGGGACGTGGACTGGCCGGCCGTTCGCGCGGCGTTTGCCGAAATTGGCTACCATGGAACGGCCATTACCGAGCTCAAGGGCGGCGACGCGGCATATCTGAAGGATGTTGCTAATCGGGTGGATAGGTACGCGCTCGGCGCCTGACCCGCCCCGATCAATTACTCTCTTCCAAACGCAGTAGGGGTAGGGCTTGCCCTACCCTCGTTGGTTCCCGGTGCGGTGAGGGGTGGTAAGCCATCCCCCTCCATCGATTTGCAGTCAACCGGCGCGCCGCGGCGTCATGACCTCTTGAGGCTAGCGATTTCCGGGCGCTTCCCGCCTGTCCGCACCGTCATTCCGTCGGAGGGAACTGCGTCGATCATGAAGCGCGGTGGTTTGAGCAGCGGAATTTCGAATTGCTTTTGTAAAATGATCGATCCCACTCCCAAAGCCACCGCTTCGCTGCCCAGCCTGCCGAAGCGGATCTTTAAGTCTTCCGTGGCGTGCCGCAGCGCCTGCCGGCTGACAACGCGCCGGATTTGTTCCAGGGTGCCGCTCCCGGCCAGTTCTAGCCTCTGATCGAGGACGAGCACCGACGGATTGAACAGATTCACCAGGTTGGCTAGTCCAAGCCCAAGAAACATCTCAACATGTTCTAGAAGCAGCGCGCTGGTTTTGTCACCGTCCCTGGCAGCTTCAAGGATCATCCATCCGGTGATCTTTTCCGGGTCGCCGCCGGCGCGCGCCACCACTTCCGAGCCGCTCCCTTCCGCGACCGCCTTCCGCATGCGCGCCGCGAGTGCCCCCGCTCCCGCCAACGCTTCGAGGCACCCAAAACTTCCGCATCGGCAAGCCGGGCCGCCTTCCGTCATGTGGGTGTGTCCAAATTCGCCAGCGGCAAAGCCTGATCCATGCAAAAGCTTTCCTCCAATAATCACTCCTGCCCCGATGCCCGTTCGCCCGTATTCCACAAAGATCATGTCCTCGGCCATCTCCCCCGCGCCAAGAAGTCTTTCTCCCACCGTTTTGGCGCGAGTCAAATTCTCAAGCACGACCGGGACGCCGAATTCCTCCTCGAAGAGGTGTTGAAGAGGCACATCTTTAAGAAAGTCCACTGTGGACGACATGAGAAACATGCCGCGACGGCTATCGATGAGACCTGAACCCGCCAGTCCGATTCCGGCCAGGCGGCCCGGTGGCACTCCCGCCTGCTCGACCGCCTTTCGCGTACAGGCCATGAGCTGGCTCACTAATCCCTCGGTCCCTTCGTTAAGTTTTGTGCGCTCTTGTAACTCCGACTTGATCGTGGGACGGAGATTCATGGTTGAGGCGAGCACGTTTTCATCGTCAAATCCCACACCAATAACAAAACGCTGATCTTCATTAAGGGCCAGCAGAATCTGTTTGCGGCCCATGGGGTTCCGCGCTCGCCCCGCTTCCACAAGCCTGCCTTCTTCCAGAAGCTCCCGCGTGAGCCGCGAGATTTCACTTTGTTGTAAATTTGTGAACTCATGAATCTCTGAACGCGAAACAGAGCCAAACTGGCGCACAACAGCTTCTACCACCAACTTGTCGTGCTGGCTCTTGCTTGTTACGTGCTTCATCTAGAGGTGCCATCGCCCTCGGCGTGAGCTTTCAGACGTCATGTCGCTTCGCGACACCCGCGAAGCATGAAAGGAGCCCCTGCCCTCACCCCCTTGGGGGAGAGGGCGGTCCCGCCCAGCGGGACCGGGCCTGCGCCCACCGAAGGTCGCTTACGCTCCAGAGCTTCCGCGACGGAGCGGCTCCTGCCCGCAGGCGGGTGAGGGGATCCGGGCCGAAATTTTCGAAACAGAGCAAACAGACCGAGGGCCGCTCGGGCACACCGGACGAAAGTACGCGCGCTCAAGGCATGCCCGCCCTGGTAGGCCTTACTTTAATGCAGTTTATAATAAAATTCAACCTTTGATATAAAAGGCTCGAAGCTTGAAAACAAAACTCATTTCTCCCTCTCTTGGTGTCTCTGTAGTGAGATGTGCAATTTATTCACACGTTCTCAGAATTGTGAATTTGCTGCGCCGAGCTGTCATGCAGAGCCCTTCGCTCGTCATTCTGAGCGAAGCAAGAATCCCCGTATTTCGCTCAGGGTAATTTCCGCTAAAGATCACAGGATCGTGTTTTCAAGCAAATACGAGGATGCTTCGCTCCACTCTGCATGACAGATCCGAATGATTAGCACCTTCTGGTGCCTTTCAATAGACGCCAATATTTATACTAGTTGTAAAATCATAAAAAAGTTCTTGACACGTCGTACAAAATGCTGATATTAATCTCGAATCATCTGCTATGGGAGTCAAATGGTAGCGCCGGGACCTTTTCCTCGCAGGTAATTTGAGGAGCTGCTCATCTCGCCCGCAAAACCGGGAACAGCATCCTGCCTTTGACCCATTTGCTGCGGCAGGGAAATGGAAGAGCGGAGGCCAATTAAATAAGATGAGACACAAGGAATCTGAAGCATGTAAGGCTTTAACCCTCTTGGGTTTAGCTATTTTGATCATCGCCGCCTTGGGGATAGTGCCTCAGCGGGGTTGGGCGCAAGAGATAACCGGAGGCATTACGGGCACGGTCACCGACCCGTCAGGGGCTGCGGTGCCGAACGCGAGAGTGACCGCAACGGACGTGCAGCGAGGCACAATCTGGCCCACACAAACCAATTCAGCCGGCGTTTACAATTTTCCCCGGCTGCCGGCGGGCCAGTACAGAATCAAAGTGGTAGCAAAAGGCTTTGCTTCCAGCGTGCGTCCGGCGTTCACATTGCAAATGAACCAGATTGCTCGAGTTGATCTGCAGTTGACCGTGGGCGCCATGACGCAGACAGTCACGGTGAATGCGGCGCCGCCGCTGCTCCAAACGGATACGATGCAAGTTGGACTGGTGACGAGTGCGAACTTCAACGTTAACCTGCCGCTGGCGACGCGGAACTTTATTCAGCTCACTTTGCTCACGCCTGGCGTCACCACGGTCGATCCTAGCTCCTTCACCAACGGCCAGCGCACCGGCGGCGGCGGCCGCCCCTACGTCAATGGCAACCGGGAGGAAGGCAATGACTTCCTGCTGGATGGAATTGATAACAACCAGATTTCGGACAACCTGACTTCTTATCAGCCGAGCGTCGACGCCATTCAGGAATTCGACATGATCACCAACAATGCGCCCGCTCAGTATGGCCAGTTTCAGGGCGGCGTGATCAGCGTCACGCTCAAGTCCGGAACAGACCAGTATCACGGTGACGCTTTCGAGTTCCTCCGCAACAGCGGCCTCGATGCCAACACATGGTCGAACGATTGGCAAGGCCTACCCACGGCCGGCTTGCGCTGGAATACTTTCGGCGGCACCGTTGGCGGGCCGATCAAGAAAGGGAAGCTGTTCTTCTTCGCCGACTACGACGGCGAGCGGCTTGATAGCCCGGCTGCAATTCAATACTTCACCGTGATGACTCCCGCGGAGCGCAGCGGCGACTTCTCTCAACTGCTGACGGTTTCAGCCGATAACCCTACACCGCGGCAGCTTTATAATCCCTGCGCATCGTTTTCCGGCCCATGCACAGCACCCGCCAATCCGCTGGCTGTTCGCCAGCCGTTCCCGGGCAACGTCATACCGGCCAGCATGATCGATCCGGTAGCGCAAAAGCTCTTCTCGTCTGGGGATTATCCTAGCCCTGTGAATTCGAATCTTCTGGATAACGCATTCAACACCACGCGTACTTACACCGATAACAATCAGGGCGACATCAAAATGGATTACGTGGTGAATGACAACAACCACCTCTGGGGCAGTTACTCTCAGGGCTTCCAAGAGATTCCTACCACGAACTCGGTGCTGGTCTTGGGGCAGAGCTTCAACAATTCGCCTTTTCATGGCGCCGTGATCGACTGGACCCATACCTTTAGCCCCAGCTTGGTCATGGACGCCAAAATGGGAGTGAATCGCATCTATCTTGACGATGGAGGTGACGTCACCGGCCTCGGCAACTTCGCCGATACCCTCGGCATTGCCGACGGCAACGTTCACGGAGCTGGACTGCCGGGGATCAATTTTACCAACGGATTCGCCTCGGATATCGGCTCTTCGGATTCTGAGGAGCTGTTCGCTGACACCACAGTCGAACCGACGTTAGACTTAATTCTCACTCACAACCGCCACGTGATTCACATGGGCTTTGAGGCCATGCGGCACGACATCAACACCTATTACGCCGGGAACAATGGCAAGTACGGTTTCCTCGACTACAGCGGGCAATATACGAGCGGTCCGAATCCTGCCAGCGTGGTCTCACCCGGTTTGTCGGAGGGCGATTTTGTTCTGGGCCTACTCGACAGTATTGGATTAGGAATCAGTGGGGGGACATGGGGTCAGAGAAGTTGAGTCTACGCGCCGTACGTCCAGGACGATTGGCGCGCTACCGACCGCTTGACCATAAACGTGGGTCTCCGCTGGGAATATAATCAGCCCTGGTATGAAACCGACAACCGCCAGGCAAACTTTGGCCTTTTCAGCGGCACGGAATACATTGCCGGCCAGGGTAGTTACCCTTACAGTGACTGCAGTGCCCTTTACAATTCAGACTACCGCGATTGGGAGCCGCGATTCGGATTTGCCTACACTCCAAGCTTCCTCGGCAAGACGACGGTGCTGCGCGGGGCCTATACTGTTTCCTCCTTCCTGGAAGGTACGGGCACCAATCTCCGTCTGCCGCTGAATCCGCCATTCCAGACGGAAGTTGGGGATGTCTACAACTCTACCGCAGCTCCCTACACCCAGTACTTCCCGGGGTCAACTTCGGACCAGGGCTTTGGAGTTCTGACCTCTCCTGCGAATCCACTTGCGGGGGCGCTGATCCGCCTCTGGGATCCCAATGTTGAGCCGAACACCGTGCAGCAGTGGAACCTCAGCGTTGAGCATCAATTTCCCGGCGAGATGCTGTTTTCAATCGGCTACGTCGGGCAGCACGGTACCAACCTGATGACTCCGATGCCTTATCTTCAAAAGCGGCTACCCGGAATAGCAGGATGCCCTTCAACCGCAACGGCGCCTTGTGGCAGCCCGTACATGGCTGGTAATCCAGCAGTCTACGATGTGATTTCGCAAATCTCCGGCACGGCGTCCAACAGCGACCAAGCCTACGATGCCTTGCAGGCGAGTTTGACGAAACACTTGACGCAGGGTCTCGAATTTCAACTCTCCTATACGTATTCAAAGGCGATGACCAACGACACGGGCTATTATGGCGAAGGCGGGCAGGCGAGCACCCAAGACTATTACTGGCAGAACCTCTATGACATGGTTGCCGAATGGGGTCCGGCCTACTTCAGCGCTACCCACAATTTCATTGCCTCGTATGTCTATCAATTACCTTTGGGGAACGGCAAGCGGTTTGGCGGCGGATGGAATCGGGCCGCAAGCGATGTTCTCGGCAACTGGCAACTCAGCGGGATTTTTACATATCATACGGGCTTCCCCATGACCGTCGGCGCTAACGACGCATCCGGTACCAACAGCCGTGGCTACAGGGCAAACCAGATCGGCGCCAATTCTTATCCTAACGATGTAGGTCCAGGGACAACCTGGTTCGGAACATCGGCCTACTCGCAGCCTGTTGCAGGCACCTTCGGAACCGCCGCTAATGGCACGGTAATTGGTCCCGGATTGACCGACTGGGACTTTGGACTCGAGAAAGAATTTCCCATCACCGAATCCAAGCGCCTTGAGTTCAGAAGCGAGTTCATCAACTTCACCAACACGCCCGTCTTTCAGGTTCCTGCAAGCATGAGCGTGGACAGTACGGAGTTTGGTGACATTCTAAGCTCGCAGTACTCCCGCACCATCCAATTTGCCCTGAAGTTCTACTTCTAGCCTGTGCAGGGGCGCGCCGCCACCGTGCGCCCCTACGCATCCCCCCGTTCTGAAAAACTGCCTCTTCTTGCCGGGAAATGGCAATTTAGCCTCGCGAGTTCAGAGAGATCGTGGCAAGAATTCACGACCTTGGAATCCAGACACCCGCCTTGGATTTGCCGTCCTAAGAAACGCAGATCCGAGTGCGGGTCTGCGCTTCTCCGGGACTCTAGAAAGTGGCAATATAGGTTTTATGAATCCAGAGAGCCCGCGCGTTGGCTTCGAAGGCCTTAGCGTGGCCGCCTTCGAGAGCCGCCATGCGGCCGAAATGGCCACGCTGATCGAGCGATATGGCGGCGCGCCTCGCGTGACCCCTTCAATGCAGGAAGTTCCGCTGGAGGAAAATGCCGCTGCTTTTGAATTTGGCGACAAGCTGATTGCCGGCAAATTCCATGCGGTCATCTTCATGACCGGTGTGGGCACAGAGATGCTCATTCACGTGCTGGAAAGCCGGCAGGCGCGTGAAGAGATTGTGCGGGCGCTTTCCGCAACTCTAATCGTGGCCCGCGGTCCCAAATCCGTCCGCGTTCTCAAGAACCTGCAGGTTCCCATCGCCATCACTCTTCCGGATCCGCACACCTCGCAATTGCTGCTGCGCGCGTTGGACGAATATCCGGGGGGCTTCGCCTGGGAGGGCAGCCGTATTGCGGTCCAGGAGTACGGGGTGCCTAATCGGGAACTCCTGGGCGAGCTTGAAAAGCGCGGTGCCCACGTTTTTCGCGTTCCCGTATACCGCTGGGCGCTTCCGGAAAACACCGAACCCTTGCGCGAAGCAGTGCAGGCCATCATCGACGGGCAAGCGCGAGTGGTCTTATTTACAAATGCGGTGCAAGTAAACCATTTGATGCAGGTGGCGGGCGAGAAGCGGGAGAGTCTCCGGAATGCGCTGCGCCGGTCTGTGGTTTGCTCTGTGGGGCCAACCTGCAGCGAGACGTTGAGGAACCACGGGATTGGAGTGGATCTCGAGCCGGAGCAACATAAGATGGGGTCGCTGGTTTATGAAGCCGCTGGGCGCGCGCCGACCCTGTTGAACCAGAAGAGCATGGAATAGCGCTCGGAGTTAGGGTTCGGGAGTGCTCCTCTCAGTCTGCCAAATCGCTTTCCGGCACTCCGAAGAATCCAAAGAACCCCCTTACTCGCCTCACTGGTCGGGACCCTCTCCCCCGCGGCCACGGCGTAGGGTCTGAAGAGGGCCTGCCAGCCGAGCTCTTCAGGTCGGGATGATCTCATTCAATGACCTCTTACAAACAACCGGATACGATGCCCGAACTCCGAACCACGAACCCCGAGCCCCGAGCCCCAAGCCTACCGCCATGGCATGACTCCCGTTTTATGAGGGCTTGCCGGCGCCAGCCAGTGGACGCCACTCCGGTATGGCTGATGCGCCAGGCGGGCCGCTATCTCAAGGAATACCGCGCGCTACGCGCATCGACTCCCTTCCTTGAGCTGTGCAAGAACCCGGAGCTGGCTGCGGAACTGACGGTGATGGCAGCCAAGCGCATTGGCGCCGATGCGGCAATCCTCTTCGCCGACCTTCTGCTCATCGCGGAGCCCATGGGCTTCCGCATCGAGTACGATAAAGGTCCTGGCCCGCTCGTTCGGCCGGCACTGCGCAGCGGGACGAGCCTTACCCACCTTCCGGAAGTAGAATCGCAGGATTCACTCGCCTACGTTTTCGAAGCCGTCCGGCGCGCCCGGGCGGCGCTCGACGCTTCCTTACCCTTGATCGGCTTTGCCGGAGCTCCTTTTACGCTAGCCTCTTACTTGATTGAAGGCGGACCGTCAAAGACTTTCCGGCATACGAAGACGCTGATGTTCAGCGACGCCGGCGAATGGCACGCGCTGATGGATTATCTCGTAAGAAACTTGGTAAAATACACCCGCGGCCAAATCGAAGCCGGTGTTCAGGCAGTACAGATATTCGATTCGTGGGCCGGATGCCTCGCGCCGGCGCACTATCGCGAGTTCGTGCTTCCCCACATGCGGCAGTTTTTTGCCGGTCTCCCGCAAGGTGTTCCAACCATCCATTTCGCCACCGGCGCTGGGGCGTTGCTCAAAGACATGCAAGACGCCGGCGGAGATGTGATAGGTCTCGATTTTCGGGTCTCCCTGGGCGAAGCTTGGAACCGGCTCGGGCCGCAAGCAGCCGTGCAGGGCAACCTCGACCCCACCGTGCTTTTCGCCGGCTCCCCCTATATCCGGAAGCAAGTTCGGAGTATCCTGAGCGAGGCCGCCGGCCGGAGGGGACACATTTTCAATCTTGGCCACGGCGTTCTGCCCGAAACCCCCGTTGAGCACGTTACCGCGCTAATAGAAATGGTCCACGAGGAAAGTCAGGTGCTTCGCTAGAAACAGTGACGAAGCACCGGAGTCCGCACTGCATTTCACAAATTCTGTTTACTGTATTGTAAATACCCAACCATACATGTTATGAACTACTGTGAGATTTTGCATGCGGAGACCGGGACTGACCAGAAGCCTGGCGATGTGACCGGTTTGGAGTGGCTGGGGGTGAAAGCAGAATCTCTTTGCTTTCTGGGAAAGGAAGGAGAGAATACTTGAATCAAACACATAAATCAGTTGACAATTCAGTGCGCAAAGCCTTCGAGCTTCTGATCCAGCTTCGGGGCCATCGCCACGCGGGACGGCTGCTCGAGCTGGCAAACAGCTATCTTCAGTTACTCACTCATGCCGACACAGCAGATTGCATTCCCGTTGTGGTAACCGTTCGGACGATGAAAATCCGGGAGCCCTAGTCCGGATCTCTCACGGATGCGAGGCAAGGCCGGGGTTGAAATCCGCCCTTCCACCGCGAGCAGCACTCCTGGCGAGAAGGTCGGGCTAGCTAATTGGCATCTCCTGAAGAACCGGGGACGCCGGCCGCCACTGCAGGCATTCGCGCGGCTTGCAGCTCAGAAACACGGCGTTGAAGCTCTGCAGCAAGGTCCTCCAGGATGCGCAATTGCTCGGAGCGACGCTGCACGGTGCTCTCAAGCTTGGCTATTTGGCGCCGCAGTTTTGCGTTCTCGCGCGCCAGCGCGCCCGAATCGGATTCGGGAGATCCTCGTGTTGAAGCTTGGCTGGGGATGACGGGCGGGCTGGCAACGCGCCCCTGCGCTTGGCGGATAAGGACTTCCACGTCTTTCCGCTCGATACCGGGAGGACAGAGGCTGCGCAAGGCAAATAAACGGGCCAAATCGGGCTGGTTGCGTCCCCGCTCCCAATGCTGGATCGCAGCTTTCGTGGCATTCAAGCGGCGCGCTAGAGCCTCCTGGCTCAAGCCTATCCTCTGTCGCGCTCTCCGGATAACCTGGGGTACATCAAGCGTTGCCATTTCTGGTCCTCCTGACGTTGACGCCGGGAATCTGGATTAGGAACTTGGATTTCGGGAAGTACACCAAACCTGACCTCAAGTTGCAAATCCCAGCGCCTGCTTCTAAGCCTGAAAGGGGAGTCTGTGTTTCGGCCCTCGGCTACGACTGAGCGCCGTCCTCTTGCCAGGCATGTGCCGCTGGGACAGCGGCCGCTACCAACCCATTCTGTAGCGCCGACCTTCAGGTTGGCATTTGGCCCGATGCCGGGCTCCAGCCCGGCGCTACGAGCCCAAGACGGGGGTACCATCCCTGAAGGTCAAATATCCCTTGACAAAGCTACCTGGCTAGGCTAGAATCCAATTGTTCTCCTTTGCTGGCGCGCACGAAGGTGACTTGGCTCGAGCGCTCGCCAGATCAGATTTCCGGCAGCTCTACGCTTTACAAAAGCTGCCAAGCTGCTGAAGCCTTATCAAGTTACTCCGCCATGCGATCCTTTCAAAGCGCATGGTTTTTTTCGCATTGCTGTATTTACTATTTAGTGAATATCTTAATGATATCGAGTTGGGCCGCTCGACAATCCGCGTCCTCAACGCCGCCGCAGATTCTGCTGTCCACTCTCATCCCTATTGAATATCTATATGATAAAACGACGCTTACTGTTCCGTCCCGGCGATTCGTTCATCGGCGACGCTCGGGGCCATACCTCGCCGGATGGTTATCGCTCGAACGGAACCCCAGGTGTCCATCTTCTCTTAAAGCCGCATCTTTGCACTCGCGCCGCCGATCCGTAAAGTCCTGGCTGACAAGGACATACGAAACTCACCTTTGTCCTTGCGGCCCCGAGACCGCCCCTTGTCACCCGAAAGCCAGCCTAGAGCCGTACAACTTAGCGCCCGAGGAGCTTACGGCTAGCCTACAGCATTCCGGCTCTGACGTCAAGTATGGCTCGAAAGCTAGCCTATCGGAAGCCTTGGATGCGGCGTCTCCGGTCCGTATGTGGCCGCGATTCCCGGAAAGTCCAGCCCCACCGGAAATCTGGCCAATGAGCACGTCACAATTGCCACGTCCGGGAAGGGCCAGCACAACCAGATTTGAACTTCTTAGACGTGCAAGACATCCCCTCGCGCAGACCAGTATTCTTTCACTCCCTCGCACTTACCCAGCGGAGCCTGTTAATAAACTAGCTCTGCCCAGAGAGGAGCTTTCATGGAATTCTGTCAGAACGTATCCAAGCCATTCAACCTGCGCGGGTTGCCTAAGACCATTGCCAACCCGGCTCCCGAAACGATGCTCTTACCCAACTTGGACCCCCGGCCGTGGCAGGATCCTCTGCCCAATCGGCCGGCCACTGCCAGCGGGCGATGCTCAGAGAGAGGCTGTGTATTTCCGGCCGCTGGGACCGCCACTGGACGATGCCGCCAGCACGAACGGCAAGCGCGTGAACCCATTCTCTTCTCTTCGCACCAACCTACGCGGGTTGTACTGGAAAGCGGAAGGTTCGATGTACCGGAAGCCGACGGGGAAAGCCTCAGAAGCAGAGACCGCCGCCGTATGGCCGCGCTCCGGGAAGCTTTTCTAGAAGGCTGAAGCAACCCTGTTCGGAGGTGAGTGAGGTAGCGATGCCTATGACAACGCAACAAAACGGAAGCAATTCGGTTTCGGGAAAGTTGCCGCCAAGGTTGCCCGACGACGGCTCTCAACTTCCTCTTGTCACCCCTTCCAGCGCCTGGCGCATTCTGTGTCACCGGACGGGCGTCCCGGTCTCTCGCGCGACGTTCTACCGGTGGCTCGGAAATGGGAGGGTGTTCTCTTATCGTATGGGGCAGAAAATCTACGTTCCTGTTCCCATCCTTGAGCAGATCATCGAGCACTGCCGCGCCGGCGAACGGTTTTAGCCCCAATACATCTGCACGCTGCGCTCGCTGGCGTTGCGGGTGGGGGCACCTCCGGTTGCGGGCCGTTGTTAGTGTCGATGATCAGCTTTCAGCGAAGATCTCTAGCGCGTTTTCGGCTGATCGGCCGGGACGCGTGAGAAAAAGCCAACCTACGGTAAAGGGCGCGGCGGAGCGTCTGCAAAGGAAAGACGAGCGACGAGGACCACTGCCGCTTTTTGTCGCTTGCTTCCGCTAACGTCCTTAGCAACGATCTGGGCCTGCTCCCGGGCACTTAATGGAGGCGGCTCCTGGTAGTCTTCCCCCGCTCGACCGCCGGCTCCTTAGGCAATCAATGCGCGGTCTTAGTAGTCTGCTAATTTGGATTATTGCGGCGCCGCCGCTAGTTGGCGTAGTCGTCGGCTTCAACTCTAACCAACCGCAAGTTCTGAGCCGAAACACCCTCTCCTGGCACAAAGAACAGGGTTCCGTGGGCGTGGAACAGTTCGTATACGAATCTAGTTTGATAGTGCCTCGGCCGCGCTTGAAATTGATAGTCGACGCATCCAATCAGCACAGGGACGATAAACCCGGTGCCAGGGTGATCGGGAGGGTAGGTCATACTCTCTGGATAAATGGGTTTCCCCACACCTTCGTAAATGGTGCCCGGCTCCTGAGGCAGGACGATCGTTCCACCGCTTTGGCGTTCCGTCACAGAATCGCAATACCTCTTCTCCTCCGCGGCCAGACTCTCGGAAGACCCATCGTGTGTATAGGGTGCTATGTACAGTTCAGGGAAAACCTGGACGTTCAGTGCCGGGGAGTGCCCAACATTGTGAATATGCACTTCGTAGTTAAAAAAGGCTTGGTATTTAGCACGATTGTGAAAGACGCGACTGACATCCTGAAAACTGAGAGCCATAATGCCGATCTTCCCACGGGGCCTAACATCTGTGACCTCGATCCAAGGCCTCGCGGTGAGTTCCAGTTGGCGCTCCGCGAGCTCGGTAGTTCGGTGCGCCTCTTTCAATTGCCCCTGAAAGATCCATGCCGACCACAACGCCGCGCCGGCTATCACCAAGGTCAGAATAACGGTGGCTATTTCAGTCCATTTAGACTTATCTCGTGGAGTTTCCCGGTAGCGGCGCAACCAATCGCGGATAGTAGCCAGAATCTTGGATGGCGCTGGTACGCTATCTTTTGCGTCGGAGCTATTCTTTGGGTCGCTGGGGGCGTTATCGTGTGGCGCGGAGTTCATATCATGGACGAAATCTTAGGTGTTGGCGTACCCTGCGTAATCTTCGGCCTGGTCGTCATGACCGTCGGATTATGGATGCTTCATTGGACGTTTTTGAAGGCCAACCCCTTTCTCAACGCAGGAGATAGCGTAACACGCAGCAGATGTTTGGTAAGCTCCGCCCATTCTAACACACGTATCCACGCGAGGAAGCTGGGTCTTGCGGCAGGGGCTGCGGATCGAAGTGGGGGAGCTACATCATTTAGGGCTATGACAGAAGGGATCAAGCAAGGGTACGATAACGGTCGTTCGCTTCATGTTAGAGAAGCTGCGTGGTCTGGCGAACTGGCTACAGCCAACGGGCAAGACTTCTCAGAATGCATGCACGGTAATTCGAACTCCACAGGCTCGGGCTGAAAACTGAAATTTAGGAGTCTACGGCGATTTCCGGCGCGGGTAGGCTCAACCTGTCCACCGGATCTTCACCCGGTACATCAGAACCGTGCTGCCATTCGTGGGGACGGGGACGTGAAACCGCGCCGACGTGGAGCTTGTCTTCTTGTAGGGCAGGCTCGAGCTCAGGATTTGCCAGTCGCCATGAAAAGGCTCGTTCACGATCACCGCAATCGACTGGGATTGATGGTTCCGAATTGTGATTTCGTAGGCTGCTTCGGCCGTGTTCGGACCGGTTCGTCTGTAGTCGGTCTCCTTTCCCTTCTCGACCACGTCGAAGGCGTTTCCGAGGTCTAACCTCACGGTTTCACCCGGCGCGGTGTCGCCGAGCCTGTCCTCTCCGATAAGTTGAGCGTGGCCGGCCTGGTCGGGCTTATAAACTCGCACCACTCCCTCGGGCAGAGGCTCGCCGAGCAAGTTAGCCTTGGTATTATCGAATGTCAAGTAAAGCTCGACAGGAGTATTCAGCAGCTCGCTCGGTTCAACACCTTGGCTGTAATACGCCTGGCCGGTCACAACGTAGCTTCTGCTGATCCGCACCCCGGATGATGCAAAAAGATTCACCTGGTTTGTCGAGTCATTCTGTAGGTCTATAGGGTGCGGGAAAGTATAAAGGTGATATCCGTAAAACGGGACCTGCTGCGGCGGCGATGGGGCGCTGATAAGCGGTTGCTTGGTGAGACTTCCCAGGCTCCCGCCGATCACACCACCTCCAAACCCCGCTCCGTAACCCATGCCTTCGCTGACCCGTCGGACTTCGCCGGCCACAAGCTGAAGCTCGGCTCGATCGTAATCTGCGCCCGTCTGGTTGTCGATTGTGGCGCGGGCGGAGAGATCGGCCGTTTTCCAATCGGACATTACTTGGATCACATAGTTTGCGTCCCAGGAGAGATTATTAGCCAGGTAAGAGACCCGAATGCTCTGCCGGCCCGCGTGGTGGTTTCCGAGAGACAGAACGAGCGACGGGCTTGCGGTGAGGCCGGGCGGGATCGAGGGAAAGATGTAGTGGTCCACCCTCAGTCCCGTCTCGATTTTTCCGCCGATCCGCCAGACGGGTTGGGGATTGGCGGCGAGCAACGTGGCTTCAACGTGCTGTTCGACGTCCGAACCTTCCTTTTGGCACCTCAGAACTAGGGTGACCGGCTGTCCGACGTAGGCCTGAAGCAGGCGCTCGGGATTCAACAGGTCATAAGCGTAGGTTTGCGCAAGAACGGCCAGACCGTCCGGCGCCGTTATCGGCTCCACCTGCACCGAGTCCGGCAGCAATTGGCGCGCGACGCCGGAAAATTGCAAATCCACCGGGCCTTCCGGCAACTCCACGTCGCGCGTATCGCGCACTACAGCGGCGCCCTCCCGGTAAACAGTAATCGAAAGTTCTTTCCGGTCCTTTGGGGTTGTAATTTCAGGAGGCGGCGTAGCCTGCATCGCCGGGGCGAAGCACTCTGCAGCCAGAATTAGACCTACGAGAACGATGAGGCTCTCGCGGCGCCCCCGCAAAGCACTCGCGATTTGCATCGTTCCCTCCCTACAGCGCCTTGAATTGTTTGCTCAGGGCCAGTCCTTGTTGTTGATAGGACGATCCGATGGAGGGGCCGTAGATCTTGCTAGGCGCGGCCATAAGCTCACTATAGACGAGGCGTCCTACCTTTTGACCGTCTTCCATAAAGATGGGCGCCTCATGAGCTCTCACCTCAAGCACGGCCTTAGTGCCCCGAATGTCGCTGCTTCCATAACCAAACCCGGGGTCAAAGAAGCCCGCGTAGTGAATGCGGAACTCACCCACTGCGGGGTCAAATGGCACCATCTCGGCCGCGACGGAAGGTGGCACCCGTATTTTCTCCTTGGACGTAAGAAGGTAGAAATCGCCCGGGTCGAGAACCATTCCCCGATCCGGCCTGCTGCGAATGGGCTCCCAGAATTCGTCCGGCTCATAGAACCCGACTTTGCCCAAATGAATGACAGGAGCATTTTTCCTTGCCTTTAGAGCGACAACCTCATTTTCGCGCTCGCCGCGCAAGTCCAACGTGATCCAGAGGCCTTGCTGGATGTTCGCGCGGGCGGCTGTATCTTCGTCCTTGTAAACCAAACCTTCCTGGCGGTTCAAGCTGGTTAGCATCTTGTCGCTCATGCGCTCTCGTTTGCGAATGAACCGAAGCTGGTTCAGTCTCATTCCCTCTTTGACGGCCACCGGAAAAGTTCGAGAGACGATCTCGGCATACAGCCTGCCTTTATAACCACGCGGCACGCGCTCGAATTCTTCCCCCCCATCGGTAAGCAGACGGGTAAAGATATCCAACCGGCCGGTGGTGCTCTTGGGATTTGCCTTCGCGGCTACGCCGCTCGGGAGTGCGAGCTCTTCCATAAGCGGTACGACGTAGACGCATCCGGTCTCAAAAACGGTTTCACGCATCAAGCTGGCTTCGGTGAGCGCAAGGCTTCGAATTTTGGCTTCAACCGTAGAGTTCTTGCCAGGAAGGAAGCTCGCGCGAACCCGATACGCAACGGGCCCCAGGCGAAGGTCGATGCTCGCAGGCTGGATCTGGGCGTCCTCCACAGGCTGGATCGCGATGATCTGGCCGGCGTCAATCAATTCACGGATGGATTGGGACGGCAAGATACCCGTCCGCCTTCCGGGATCTTGAGATCCTGCGGTAGCACCCATTTCGCCTGAAGTTGATGGTATGCTCTCTGTGTTCATCTGTAAGCTTTCGTCCGGCTCGTCCCTAAGAGCCATCAGTTATTAGCTGTCAGCTGTCAGCTGTCAGCATTCAGCTTTCATCGATCTGTTAATCCGTCTTTCACCCGGTCGCGTCGCGCAAGCCAAAATGTAACCCGTGGAGGTATCTTCGCGCAATCCTGGACTGTAAGCGGGAGAGGGAGGAAGATTTTCCGTTATCGACGGATTGGAGTTCGTCAGGTCCCGTTGTGCCACTTAGGTACCGCAGTGTACCATGATTCGAGTATGACTCCCGCTTCCTCCGAGGCAGCTCCCCAAACGACACCGCTCTTTCTGGATTACATTCACCATTTTGATCGCGTGCGGAGATTCTACGGGAACTCGCCGTTCGAATTTGAGAGCTATCGGGACGTGGCTCACCGTATCGAGGACCATTGGAGAGATCGGGACGCGCTGGTAGAAATCTTAACGCAGCAGAATCAATCGCTAGGATGCGGTGACGAAACGTTTGCAGGCATCCGGCGCCTCGCCGGTCCCTCGAGCTTTGCCGTCGTGACCGGCCAGCAAGTAGGACTGTTTTCCGGGCCTGCCTTCACGCTCTATAAGGCTCTAACGGCGGTGCGCCTTGCGCGATCGTTAACCGAACAGGGCCTTCAATGTGTACCGGTATTTTGGCTGGCGACAGAAGATCACGATCTGGATGAAGTCTCGAAGACAGCGGTGTGGGACGAAGCTGGCAACATCGTGGCCCTTTCTGATTCCGGAGTACGCGATGCGCCGCAATCCTCCGTCGGCAACGTCAGACTATCACCCGAAGTGAGCCGAACGGTCGATCGTCTCGAAGAAATTCTTCCTGCTGGCGAGCCGTGCGCTGCTCTGATTCACGACCTGCGGCAATGTTATGCGCCCGGCATCACTTGGGGAACAGCGTTCGGCCGCCTCATGGCGAAGCTGTTCACCCGCCTGGGGGTGGTTCTGATCGACCCGATGGACGAGCGCCTGCATCATCTGGCGCGACCCGCCTTCGAGCACGCTCTTCGGGCCAGCGGAAGTTTACGGGAGCTGCTTCAGAAGCGATCGCAACAGCTCATCAACTCCGGCTATCATGCCCAGGTCCATATCGGTGATGACTCCTCGCTTCTTTTTGCGGCCCCGGATGGCAACCGGATGGCCGTGCACCAACGCAATGGGCGATTTTATCTCGGCCGCTCTCGCGCCGAGCCTGCGGACGCAATGGAGAATTGGATTGCTGCCCGCCCCCAGGACTTCTCACCCAGCGCCCTGCTCCGTCCCGTCATTCAGGACACCTTGCTGCCCACCGTAGCCTACGTGGCGGGCGCAGCGGAAGTCGCCTACTTCGGCCAAGCCCACGTTCTCTATCCCGAGTTTGGGCGCCCGATGCCTGTTTTATTTCCCCGCGCTGGGTTCACGCTGGCAGACCACCGGCTTGCCCGCCTTTTGGAGAAGTACCACTTAAGGCTCGAGGACGTTTGGAAGGGAGCAGAACATTTGCGCAGGCGAATCGCTGCTGCCGGCGTATCGGGTGGCGCCGAATTGGACCATGCAAAGCCCGAGCAGGAAGCAATGGAACAGCACTCAGCGCCTGAAAATCCGGACCGGCCCGAATCAACCGGAGCCGGCGAGAAAAATCATCCCCGCGGCGGCATGAATTGGGCGGGGCGGCTTGCCGCTGCTGAAGAGGCAGTGCACAGCCTGCTCGCAGACCTGCGCCAGGACATCGCTCAAGTCGATCCGACGCTCATCGATGCCATCCGCAACAGCGAGGAAAAAATGGTCTACCAGCTCGATCGGCTGAAGGGAAAGATCAGCCGCGCAGCAGTCCAGCACTCGGAGCTGCTCGCGCGCCACGAACAAGACTTGCTCGGCTTTTTAACGCCCGCCGGGAACCTTCAGGAGCGGGAGATTAGTGGAATCTACTTTCTTGCCCAGGCGGGTTACGGCCTGCTCGATCGTCTGCTCAATGAGATCCCAGCGAATCCTGCCGGGCACCATTTCTTTGTGTACTGACTAACCCCAGGGGTCTGCCTTTGATGTCCCTGTAGAGGCGGCTTTATGCCGCCACTGCGCATGGCGGGATAAACCCGCCGCTACAGCGAGAACAAGATTCTCGTTTCTGCTCCGATCTGCTCCGATAATGGTTTAGCCTCAGTGGACGTGCGGAGAATTATCGAGCTGTTGAAGCATCGCCGTCACCACCCGGCCAACGATTTCGAGGCTTTGGGGGCTGCACTTGTCGATCATGTCCTGCGCGGTATGCCAGTAGGGTTCGTAATCAAGATCGATAATGTCTACGGCAGAAACGCCTGCTGCCACAAACGGGTTGTGGTCGTCTCCGATCGCGGTGGGCTGATTTTTCAAGAAGTAACGCGAATAGCCGAGACGGTTAGCTGTTTGGAAGAGCAGCTTGTTGAGCCATCCGGTGGAATTTTCATCGGGCCGGATCTCCAAATTCTTGTAGCCAATCATGTCCACCAGAATCATCGCCTGAACCCGGTCCAAGTCACCGTCGGCGGCGAGCTCGCTGGCCAGGTGCCTGCTGCCGTAAGTACCGTCCGTTGAAGTCATCTCGTTGGTCTGCCGGATCGCTTCTTCGCCGTCAAAAAAAACCAGCCAATAAGTGTACTTGTGCCGGTGGTGGCCAAGAACGCGCGCCATCTCTGTCAGGAAGGCTGTACTCGACCCGCCGTCGTTCGCACCCACAAACCGGAAATCGCTAAAGAGTTTGGTATCGTAATGGCCCGCGAGGAGGATGACGTCCGGGCTCGATCCCGGAATCTTGCCAATAATATTCGTCATCTTGATATTTCCGTCCGGGGTGTTCGCTACAAACGAGTCTCGCTCCACCTGGCAGCCGGCCTCCTCCAATTGCTGGATGATCCAGCGGCGGCAGGCTCGAAGCGCGGCAGAGCCCGGAGGACGGGGGCCGAAAGCCACAACGTGCCGGAGATCCGCAAAGGCCCGCACGCCACTAAATTCGGCCGCTGCCTGCGCTAACAGGCGCGATCCTGCCAGTGCCGCGAGCAACAGAGCCGCGGCGAGACCTAGAACGACCGCTTGTTTCCTTTCTGGGGTCATCGGTCGAGTGGGCCGCGCGTCAGGCCTGCTGCGCTCTCCTTCTTCGCCTGATCGTGACAAGCCAGGAGAGACCAATACTCAATATGTAAAGCCCCACGAGAGGTATCCACACGATGAAGATGGAAGCTAAATCGTTGGAAGGAAGAATCGCTGCGGCCAGAACGGCAGTAATCAGGATGGCATAGCGGAGGTTCTTCCATAAGAATTTGGGCGTGATGATACCGAACAGGGACAGCAGCATGATCGCCACCGGGAGCTCGAAAACCAGCCCGACGGCAACAATTACTTTGAGCGCGAGACCGCAATACTCATCGATAGTCACCGCGGGCTGAAATTGGTGAGCGAAGTTGAGCAGGAACGCCAGCGCAGCAGGAAAGGCGAAGCGGTAAGCAAAGGCACCTCCTGCGACGAAGAGGCTACTCGTGAGCAGAACGAAGGGCCACACGTAACGCTTTTCGTGCTTATAGAGGCCAGGGGAAATGAACAGCCAGATTTGCCAGAGAACATAAGGACAGGCCAGGAACAATCCGCACACAATGGACATTTTGATGAACAGGTTGAAAGGATCAACCGGATTCAAAAAAATCAGTTTAGGCGGATAGTGAAGAGCACGCAGTTCATTGGTCAGCGGACGAGCGAGAAACCCATATATTTGATTTCTGAAGTAGAATGAAGCCCCGCCGGCGATGCACACGGAAAGCACGCACCGGATGAGGCGCTGGCGAAGTTCCTCGAGGTGCTCGAGGAACGACATCTGCTTGCCGCCGAGTTCTTCCTCAGGGTCCCGTCTAGGATTGGTCGTGGGCGGGTTCCGGACTATCGTGGCCATAAGCGGGGCTAGACTCAGCCTCAGCCTCAACGTCAATGGCGTCGTAGCGGCCAACATCGAGGGCGTTGGTAAAATCCTCGGTCAAATGACGCTGATCGAGTTCAAGGTTGCGGAGCTCCTCTTCCAAAGAGAACCGCATCTCATCCCGGGCGCGGCGCAATTCCGCCATTCCTTTGCCCAGGACTCGCGCGATCTCCGGGAGCTTCTGAGGCCCAAAGATGAGAAAGGCCAGAAACAGAATGAATCCGATATCTTCGAATCCGCTGCCGAACACCCTCACCTCGTCTTCTTTGAATCTTAGGCGGTCACCTAGGGCTTGTCAAGGAAAGGCTCCGCGGCCCCAGGGTTACGTCAAAGTTAAGCTTATTGCGGTTTGGGGCGCGTTTTTGTAGCGCAGGGCTGGCTTTTTAGCCCCGCGGCCTGTCATTTGTACGAAAAGGTGCAGCGTTACAAGACGAACGCTGCGCTATAACCACCCTTATCCGGACTTTGACGTGACCGTGTTCGCGGCCCGAATCCGGATTCGCCCACAAGGCCGGCAGCGTAGGAGTGTACTTGTTACAGCATGTAAGAGAGATTGGAGGCGTGCGTCGGATAGGCAAACAAGGTCTCCTTAAGGATCGTTGCAGGGATGCTGCCGTGGATGGCCAAGGCGAAGATGTTGATCAACTCGTCCGAGGCGGCGCCCAGCAAGTGCGCACCGAGAACGCGGTCACTCTTTTCTTCGATCAGTACCTTGTATGCGGAATATTTTTCGCCCACCCGGCGCGAGGAATACCAGTCCGAAGTCTTGGCATGGTTGACGCGAAACTTCAGACCCTGTTCCCAAGCCGCTCGCTCACCGAGGCCCACGGCGGCCAGGGGCGGCGTGGTGAACGCCTCGGTAGGTACACCGGGATGATCAGCCTTGACGTGATTTCCCTTAAGGAGATTGGCGGCCACGGTGCGGCCTTCGTAACCCGCAACCGGGGTTAACGGCGGTCCGCCGCTGGCAGCGGCGTCGCCCGCAGCATAGACGGCGGGATTGGAGACGCTCTGTAGATATTCATTCACTTTCACTCCCTGGCGGCCGTCCCATTCGATACCCGCGGAATCAAGTCTAAGGTCTTCAATATCGGGCACGCGGCCTGCTCCATGAACTGCCATATCCACCTCGACAGAATACTTTTTGCCCGCAGCGGCAGCGTGTACCGTCAATCCTTTTGAAGTTTTTTCGATGCTCTCGACAACCGTATCAAGCTGCACGTCAACTCCCAAGTCTCTCGTCTGTTGCACCAGAAGATCGACCAGGTCCGGATCGAAACCGGCCAGGGGGCGGGAGTCGCGGTGAAGAAGCGTCGTCTGAACTCCGGCGTGCGCCGCGATGTGAGCGAATTCGAAAGAGATGTACCCACCGCCGACGAACCCAATGCGGCGCGGCAGGAAATCGAGTTCCATGAACTGGTCGCTGGTGGTCAGAAGGTTTTCCCCAGGAATATTCAGGTTAGCCGGCTTCCGGCCTGCGGCGATCACAAAATACCGCGCCTCCAGCGCGCCGCCTCCCACCTCCAAAACCGTGGGGCCGGTGAAGCGCGCACGGCCATGAAAGGCGGCAATCTGGGCCTCGGCAAAGCCCTTTTCCCGTTGTTCCGGAACCGGATCGGTAAAGGATCGCTTGAAGCGGATCAGCTCGGGCCACGCAACCCGCAAGGCGCTGCTTTCAACGCCCTTACCTTTCATTCGCGCGGCCCAGTCGATGACCTCGCTAGCGCCGACGAGCACTTTCTTGGGATCGCATCCGCGTAAGGCGCACGTGCCGCCAAATGGCCGCGAGTCCACCACCGCGACCTGCCAACCCGCCTGGCGGCAGGATGAAGCGACCGTCGAGGCGGCAACCCCGGTCCCAACCACAACAACATCAAACTTAGTTCTCATCGCTTGCACTCCTCAACCTTTACGATGACGGCATCGCTGATTTCGAGGCAGAAGATTTCTTCCTCATCGCTCGAATGTAGGGATGGCCTGCCGCAATGTTGTCAAATTAACCGAATCGCGTTGGCCCTAAAGAGCGGCTTTGCCGCGCGTCACCTCGAAGGATCTGAAACCTAATTCGGACAAACCTCGGCGGGCCCTCAGGGTTCCGTCAAAGTTGCGGTTCGCATCCCACTCGCGGCTATCTATGCGATACGCGCGGAAAATCCCCTCACCCGGCCCGCGCCGGCTGGAGAAAGCGCCGGTCGCGAGCCACCCTCTCCCGAGGGAGAGGGCAAGGGCTTCGTGCTGGTTTGCTTGCGGACGCGAGGCCGCGCTGCGCTACAACAATGCGCCCCAAACCGCAATAAGCCCGACTTTGACATGATCCTGCCCTGGGCAAGCCCTAGCCCTACGCTGAGTACAGGAAAGCTCCGCGGTATAATGGATGGTTTGCGCAAAGGCAGCGAAGCTTGCAGGGGGGAGTTTCGCTCATGAAGGCCCCGCGCAACCCTCCACCTGTCATGGCTCAATCGTCTCAGGATAACTATCGGCCCCTGGAAGCCGCTGAAGCTCCGCTCGACCCGGACTGCTCTGGGGCGGGCCAGGCGTTCGTGCCGGTCGAGCCGAATGCTCCCGCCGGGTCTGCGGCAACTTGCGATGACGCGAATTCAATCATGGTGCGCGGGGCCAGAGTGCATAACCTCAAAGGCATCGATTGCGAAATTCCGCTCAATTGTTTGACCGTGGTCACAGGAGTTTCCGGCTCCGGTAAATCGAGCCTGGCGTTCGATACTCTCTACGCCGAAGGCCAGCGCCGTTATGTGGAGTCGCTTTCCGCCTATGCGCGGCAATTTCTCGAACGAATGGAAAAACCGGACGTGGACGAGATAAGCGGCATTGCGCCGGCGGTGGCGATCCGGCAGAAAAACGCGACGCGCAATCCCCGCTCCACCGTCGCGACCGCTACGGAAATCTACGACTATCTCCGGTTACTCTTCGCCCGCGCTGGAATCACGTATTGCCCACAGTGCGGCGATCCGGTAACCAAAGACCATGTAGACGCCATTGCGGACCGTGTGCTCAGCATGGCACCCGGCCTCCGGTTTCAGGTGATGTTCTCCCTGATCCACGCCGCGATCGAGAGCCGGGAAGAGCGAACAGGGAACATCGGGGCAGACGGCGAAGCTAATGCGGTGGAAGGCGATTCCCTTCTCTCGAGCCAGCCGGAATCGCGGAAAAAAAGAACTCGCACAGGGAAGGCGAAGAGGGGCGGTGCTCCACCGGCTGCCGGAGCTGCCACCACGGGCCTTTCGCCGGGGGCCGAGCGCGCGCCTGGCGAATCGACCCGGCAGAAGCTCTTTTCGCTTCGCCAGCGGGGCTTTAGCCGTCTTTTCCAGGGCGGACGGACGTTCGAATTCTCAGCGCCCGAAAGCATTTTAGAAATCGACTTCGCGCAGCCGGTCTACGTGCTGGTGGACCGGCTGGCAGTGAGCGCGGATATCCGCCAGCGTCTGACCGACTCAGTGGAGCTCTGCTTTCGCGAGGCAGGAGAAGCGGTCCTCGAATTCGCGCCGGAAGCGGGCCGGGCCGTTCCCGGCGCGCTCGTCTTCAACGAGCGGTTTGAGTGCAAGCGCTGCGGTGTGGTTTTTCAGGAACCGGAGCCGCGTCTGTTTTCATTTAACAACCCTTTCGGGGCGTGCCCTCGTTGCCAGGGCTTCGGCAACACTATCGACCTCGATCCGGACCTGATTATTCCCGATAAGAATAAGACCCTGGCGGAGGGCGCCATTGATCCTTGGACCAAGCCTCGTTACCGCGAGCACTTCAGCACAATGAAGCGCGCGGCCCGTCTGCGCGGTGTCCCTCTGGATGTGCCTTATTTCAAGCTCAGTGAAGCTCAGCGGCAATGGCTCATGGAAGGCGACGACGACTTCGCTGGCATCCGCAAGTTTTTCGACGGTCTGGAACGCAAGAAATACAAACTTCACGTCCGTGTGTTTCTTAGCCGCTACCGTGGCTATTCCTTATGTCCGGAGTGCAGCGGGGGAAGGTTGCGGCGGGAGGCGCTGTACGTGCGAATCGGAGGGAAAAACATCACCGAGGTCTGCCGCATGTCGATCCGGGAGGCGCAGGAATTCTTTGCCGGGCTCCAGTTTTCGCCGTCACAGGCGGTCGTAGCAGAGAGGGTGCTTGAGGAAGTTCACTCCCGGCTCAGATTTCTTGAGGAGGCTGGGCTCGAATACCTCACGCTGGACCGGCTGGCCTCTACGCTTTCGGGAGGCGAGTCGCAACGGATTCAGCTTGCCACATCCCTGGGGTCGAACCTGGTGGGCACGCTTTACGTGCTCGATGAGCCGTCGATCGGGTTGCACGCGCGCGACACGGGGAGGCTGATCATGATTCTGAAGCGCCTCCGCGACCTGGGCAACACCATTCTGGTGGTGGAGCACGATCCAGCCATGATGCGCCACGCCGACCAGATCCTCGACCTCGGCCCCGGAGCGGGCGAGCATGGAGGGCAGGTGGTCTACCAAGGCGATTGGGCGGGCCTGCTGGCAGACCCGCGTTCCATGACAGGCCGGTATCTTTCCGGCGAACTCGAGATCCCTCTCCCTTACGCGCGCCGCAAGCCCAATCAAGGCTGGCTGAAAGTGCGAGGCGCCCGGCAACACAATTTGAAGTCGATCGACGTCGACATTCCGCTGGGGACGATGACCTGCATCAGCGGCGTCTCAGGCTCTGGCAAGTCGACGCTGGTGCACGAGGTGCTCTATAACGCGCTGCTCTCGCGCTTGAGAATGCCCGCGCACCATGCCGAGTACGAGGGCCTGGAAGGCGGTAACACCCTGGCGGGTGTGATCCTGGTGGATCAGTCGCCCTTGGGCCGGACTCCGCGTTCAAACCCCGTCACCTACATTAAGGCATTCGACGAAGTCAGGGCGTTGTTTGCGTCAACTCCCGAAGCCAGGAAGCGCGGCTTCTTGCCGGGCTATTTTTCCTTCAACGTGCCCGGAGGCCGCTGTGAAGTCTGCCAGGGGGACGGCACCGTCAAGGTGGAGATGCAGTTTCTCGCCGACGTGGAGCTTGTTTGTGAACACTGCCGTGGGCAGCGATTCAAGCCCAGCGTCCTTGACGTCCGGTACAAAGGAAAGAACGTCGCGGAAGTTCTGCAACTAACCATCAGGGAAGCGCTGGCCTTCTTTTCCAACAGCCCGAGAATTACCAAGAAGCTTCGCATTCTGGAGGAAGTGGGTCTGGGCTACTTGCGGCTCGGCCAATCCGCCACCACCCTTTCGGGCGGGGAAGCGCAGCGAGTGCGCCTGGCCGCCTACCTTGCGGAGCAAACCGGGTCAAACACGCTTTTCATCTTCGACGAGCCGACCACCGGCTTGCATTTTGACGATATCCTCAAGCTGCTCTCCGCCTTCCGCAAGCTCATCGACGCGGGCGCGACGGTGGTGATTATCGAGCACAACCTGGATGTCCTCAAGTCAGCGGACTGGATTATTGATCTTGGTCCGGAAGGCGGCGCCGCTGGCGGCTACGTTGTGGCGGCCGGCCCGCCTGAGGCCGTCGCGCAACATGCGGAGTCCCACACGGGACGGTTCCTGGCCCCACTGCTTGCGAACCACCGCCTGAATCTCTCCTCCCCGCATTCTGAGCCGCGAAGCGGCGCCCTATCACAGCCCAGGCCAGCCGGCGTGGGTTAAAGGCATACTACTCTTCGTACAACTGAAGCCCTGACGGGGCATACCTCGCAGATGCTCCTACGGCCAAGCGCTCTTGGACATCTCGAGTACGGCGAGCGGTACGTGGGGGGATTTCAGGGTACCTCAGGTCGCCCTTTCAGGGCTCGTTTTCGCAAGGCAGACTCGATTCCCTGGGCGTTGCCCAGGGCTATGATAGAGCGGCCCTTCGGGCCTCCAAATCTGCCAGTCCCGCGCGCGGGAGCGGGGCCGGGGGTGAGGGGGCGTCATTGCGGCACGACAAAAGTCGTGCCCTGTCTTGAAAATCTCGGCAGAACCCCCTCACCCGGCACTGCGCGCCACCCTCTCCCCCAAGGGGGCGAGGGCAGAGGCGATTTTCATAGCTTCGCGAGTGTCGCAAAGCAACATGGCCATCTGATACCACGCGTTGTAACGCCAATTTACGCAACCAAGCATTAGACGGGTTTACGCGGAATCCTTCACACCGCCCGCGGCCGTGGCGTCAAGCTCCGCCATAAGCGTCTTCTTCTCATTCTCATTCATAAACGACGCGCAGACGGCATTCCTGCATAAACCTGTGATTTCCGCCTCTGAAAGGCTAAACTCAGCAGCGCAAAGCATGAGCTCCTGCTCCAGAGTGCAGCCGAACATGGCCGGATCGTCGGAATTGATCGTTACCAGGAGATCCGCCTCCAGAAATTTGCGGAGCGGATGATCGTGCACCGACGCTAACAGGCCCGTAGCGACATTGCTCGTGGGGCACACCTCCAGGGGAATACCGCGCTCGCGGAGCAATGCCATCACGTCCTCATCCTCGGCGGCCCGCAGACCGTGGCCAATCCGCTCGGCGCCGAGCAGCTCGATTGCCTGGCGCACACTCTCCGCGCCTGCCGTCTCTCCGGCGTGAGCGGTCCGGTGCAGGCCAAGGTCCTTCGCCTCCGCGTAAACGTCGCAGAATAGCCCTGCTGGCCCTTTGACTTCGTCTCCGCCAATCCCGAACGCCACAACCCCGTCGCCACGAAAAACGCTTGCCCAGCGCAGGACCTCGCGAGCGTGATCTGCCCCGAAGTGCCGGATTGCATCGAAGATCCAGCGCACCGTTATCCCGCTCGCCGTCTGCGCCTCCCGCGCGGCCGCGAGAATGGCCTCGAAAATCCTGCTTACGGATTGCTTCTTCCAAAGAATCACGCCGGCGGAAAGCGTGATCTCGGCGTAGCGGATTTGCTGCACGGCAAGCTCCCCGATCAAATCGCGCGTGGCCAAAGCGTAAGCTTCCGGGGTTTCTAGCAGCATTGCCACCAGCTTGAACGCCTGAAGGAAATCTGCAAAGGACTCATAACGGAATTTTCGCTCTGCCTGGCGGAGAATCCAGTCTTCCGTTTGCTCTTGAAGCCGGTCTTGGGAACGGGCCAATTGGCGTAAAGTTTCCGGCCGGATACTGCCCTCAAGGTGGAGGTGCAGCTCCACTTTCGGCAGCCGCCGTATGTGTGATTCGAGCGCGGGAGAGAGTTCGGAAAGCAAGGGCGACGAAGGAGTCCGGGTGAGGGCCCCACGGAAAAATCCCCTCACCCGCCTGCGGGCAGAAGCCGCTCCGTCGCTGAAGCTCTGGAGCATAAGCGACCTTCGGTGGGTGCAGGCCCGGCCCGCGCCGGCTGGAGAAAGCGCCGGCCGCGGTCCACCCTCTCCCTAGGGAGAGGGTTGTTCAATTCCGGCCCTCTTCAGGGAGAGAGGGCGTCTTCACGAGGGGTTTTTGAATATCGCACGCCCGGAATCACTGGCCGGGCAACGGCGGCTCGCCTGCGTTAACCCACGCCGTATACCAGTAGGAGCCGATATCGTTCGCGGCGCCGCTCAATTCCTCGCGCACCATAAAGTTCAAAGCCGTGAAAAAACGGTCAAAGTAATCCTGATTGTACGCGGGGAGGTCGCCAAGCGCCCTGCGATCCGCCAGAAGAACGCGATCCACCCAACTGTTCGCCTCCAGGGCGATCCGGAACGCGTAGTCCGTGGGATCATCAATCTTGGCTGCGGGCGCAGACCGGAACAAAATGAAGTTTTTGTAACGGCTGACGAGATCGTCGCTGAATCGCCGCTCGAGGCCAGGCTGGCCCGTGAGCTGCCCGTCGTAATTATCGGACGTGTTCAGAGGGTCGTGCGCATCGGCAACGTAGTATCCAAGAGCCGCAGCGTCGGCAAGGGCCTTATCCCAGTTCTGCGCGCGCATGTCGTTCGTCAGACGCAGACTGAACTCGCCAATCTGCCAGGGCAGTGTGCCATCATGAGCGATATGGCGCGACCCATAGTCATGGATCGCCTCCCTGTAGCCGTGCGGCAACTTAAGATATGGGAAACGGCCATAATCGTCCAGGTAAATGTACTGACGATCCCGCTCGTAACGGTCCTTTTTCATCCATTGAGCCGGGTCGTTATCGTGGCTCATAATGAACGCGCGGCGAGATTCAAAGAAGGATTTGAGGGGCTCCGGCAGGGTCTGAAAAGCCCAGCGGGTCACCAGATCGTGCCCCTGCGGTCCCCATGCCACGGCTGAAGGGCACGATGCCGCAATAGCGATCAAAAACGCGGCTGCTCCCGTGAAGCACCCTGCCGGCAGCAAGCACCGGCGATGGGCCTTGGCTCGGAGGCCGGGAGCAAACGCTTCGGCAGGTACGAGAGGGCTCATAGCGCGCCACAGAAAATGAATCTACCCAAATTCTATCCTAACCTTCGATAATTGTGGCCTTGCGGTCTCGGTCTGGCAAGAGGCCCTTGCCTCGTACTATCCTTGACAAGCGCGAGGATGACTTTGTCAGAGTGGATCGTCTCCCACTACCGTTGACTACGTTGATGAGCGCAAGGGCGTGCGCAATGTATGGGCGCAGCCTCTCGCCGGGGGCCCGCCGAAGCAGATCACTCACTTCAATTCCGGCCTGATTTTCAAATTTGCATGGTTGAAGAATGGCGACCTCGCGCGGCAGCCCGATGAGCGATGCGGTGATGATCAAGAATTTCTAGAAACAGTGACGAGTGATGAGCATTGTAGCGCAGTGTGGCCTTGCGGCCGCAATCGGGGGAAACCCTGCCCTCGCCCCCCTTGGGGGAGAGGGTGGTCCCGCCGCGCGGGACCGGGTGAGGGGGTCAATCACCGGCTGTAGAGTCGCGGTAAAATAAACGGGTTGGACCATGGCGACCAAAACCTTACTCAGCATCGAAGAATACGACGCTCTCCCCGAAAAGGAAGGTGTGAAATACGAGCTCAACGAAGGAGAACTGATCACTGTGGCTGCGTCTCCACGGCTGGTCCACAATCGCGTCCGGGACGAGGTCGCATTTTCAATGCGCGAGTTTGTCCGCAGTCACCGGCTTGGCGAGATAACCATTGAGACCGACTTCAGATTATCCGAGGGCGTTGTCCGCATTCCGGATATAGCCTTCATCCGGGCGGAGCGGATTCCAGCAATTGATCCCAGACGGAGAATCGAAGGCACCCCGGACTTGGCGGTGGAAGTGGTTTCGCCTACCGACGATCCTAACGACCTCGTGGTCAAAATTCAGCAATACCTCCGTTCGGGTGCACGTGCTGTGTGGGTGCTTTACTCCGAAGCCCGGCTGGCTTACTTCTATAGAACCGGGGAGCGCCCGGAAGTGCGAGAAGCCCACCAAAGCTTGGACGACCCTGAACTCCTCCCCGGCTTCTCGCTGCCTCTTTCCCGCGTCTTTGCACGCGAGCCATTCTGAGCGGGGTAGCGAAGACTTCGTGCCTTTCGAAGTCTGCGGTTTTTGTCCCCGGAACTCGATAAAAGCCGCAGACTCTCTGAACAGCGAGAGTCTGCGCTACCTTGCTCCGCCGCCGCTACTCCAAAAAAAGAAAGGCCCACGACGAAGTCAAAAAGCGAATTCGTCGTGGCTACCCCGCTTGCTCGTCACTCTTCACTCATCACTGGTTCACTCGTATCTCAGTACCACCATCGGGTCGACCTTCGTCGCGCGGCGCGCCGGAATATAGCAGGCCGCCAGCGCCACCACCGTCAGTAGAATTGCGACGCTAGCGAACGTCAGCGGGTCGGTTGCGCTAACGCCGAACAGCAGAGAATACTTCGCCATTAAGCGGGTAAGCCCAAAGGCGGCAACCAAACCAATCACGACTCCCACGAATGCCATTTGCGCTCCCTGCCCGATTACCAGCAGCAAGATATCGGCACGCTGTGCCCCAAGCGCGACGCGGACACCAATCTCGTGCGTGCGTTGGCCTGCCAAATATGAGATCACGCCGTAGATGCCGAGGCTCGCGAGCACGAGCGCGAGCGCGGCAAACGCTCCCAGCAACATCATGGAGAACCGCCGCACGGCGAGTAAAGCTTCCATGATCTGATCCATGGTCCTAAAACCGTAGACCACTTCTTCGGCGTTCATCTTGTGGATAACGCGACGAATCGAATTGGCAATAGTGAGATCCGCTCCCGTGAAACGCACGACGGCATCTGCGCCTGACGGCCCGCTAAATTGGCTGTCGGGCATCTGCCGGAAAGAGAGATACATCTCAGCCCGGAGCGGGTTCGTGCTATCTGAATCCAGTCCCCACTGGTTCGCGTGCCTGACGATGCCGACAATCTCCGCCTTGCCTGCCAATGGATTGCCCTCCAGATTGACACGCTTCCCGATAGGGTTCTGGTTGGGGAAGAACTTACGCGCAAATTCATCGTCTACAACGATGACCGGCGGAGAGTGGTCACGATCTTGAGACGTGAAAAAGCGGCCGCGTTCAAGCGGGATGCCCATTGCTTTCAGGTAATGGGGTTCCACGATATAGCGCAGCGCCCAGTTCATATCGTTCTCGCTCGACGGCTTGGGTTGGCCTTCGAGCCAGAACAACTGCTCGTCATCGCTGTACATCGGGATCGCACCCCACGAGAGTGAGGCTGCCCGAACTCCTGGAGTCGATTCGAGCGTATCATCGAGAGCGCGAAAAGCAGCCCGGACTGCCGCCGGGCTCGCCGTATTCATCGAGGGCGGAAGCGAGACGTCGAACGTTAAAACGCTGTGTGGATCAAAGCCCGGGTTGACGCTCCAGAGCCGCGCCAGGCTCCGGACCATGAGTCCCGCGCCGATCAGCAGTACCACCGCCATCGCCATTTCGACCGCCACAAACACTCCATGCACCCGGTGCCGCGCTGCGCTGGTGCCGCGGCCGCCCTCCTTGAGCGTTTCGTGTAAATCGGGCTTCGAACTCTTCAAGGCCGGCGCGAGGCCGAAGAAAATCCCGGCGAACAGCGAAACCAGCGCGGTGAAGGTGAGGACTCGTGAATCGAGGCCGATCTCCTGGGCGCGTGGCAGGGCGGTGGGCAGCACTCCGAGTGCTGCGCGTGTACCCCATGACGCCGACAACAATCCCGACCCGCCGCCAGCTATGGCGAGCAGCACGCTCTCCGTGAGAACCTGGCGAATCACCCGTGCCTGGCCTGCTCCCAGGGCCGCGCGAATGGCAAATTCTTGCGTCCGGCCCGTTGACCGCGCCAGCAACAGATTGGCGACGTTCACGCACGCAATCAGAAGGACAAAACCGACAGCGGCGAGAAGGACGAGTAGGTACGGCCGGATGTCACCCACCATCTCCTGCTTCAGCGGGACGATGGTGGCGCTGACTCCTTTGTTCGCATCCGGATAAGCTGCGGCGAGGTTCCGCGTGATCATGGCCATATCAGCGCGAGCCTGCTCGACGGTGATCCCGGGCTTGAGCCGGCCAATTCCGTGAATCGCCAGGCCGGCACTCCGATCGGTCAGCAAGGAAGTGTCCCATTGCATGATGGGCACATACACGTCCTTGACGATGAAGGCCTGAAGAAGCAGATCGAAGCTCGCGGGAATCACTCCCACAACGGTATAGCCCTTGCCGTCCAGCGCGATGCTCTTCCCCAGGACGTTCCGCGCAGAACCGAACTTGCGCTTCCAGAGGCGCTCGCTGATGAGCGCCACCGCCCCGGCGCCCTTCTGGTTTTCGTCTGGCGTAAATGTGCGTCCGATAACAGGCTTCACGCCGAGCAACGAAAAAAAGGTTGAAGAGATAAACTCGGCGCTCACCTGCTCGGCGTCGCCAACGCCGGTGAGAGTGAAGGAGTCATGCCGAGCGACGGCCATGGAGGAAAAGGTGTGGTTTTCCTTTTGCCAATCAAGGAAATTCGGATACGAAATCGATCCCGTTTCAAAATTCGGCTTACTCTCGTGGAGCGTGACGAGCTGGTCAGGCTGCGGATAGGGTAGCGGATTAAGAAGCACACCATTCACCACGCTGAAAATGGCAGTGTTTGCGCCGATGCCGAGGGCGAGCGTGATGACAGCAACCGCCGTGAACCCGGGATTCCGGCGCAACTGGCGCAGGCCGTAGCGCAAGTCTTGGATCGCGGTCTCGATGAATGACACGCCCCAGGCCTCCCGGCATTCTTCCTTAGCTTCCTCCTCGCTGCCGAATGCGAGGCGAGCTCGCCGCTGGGCTTCTTCACGCGTCAGTCCCGATTCCACGTACTTCTCCACTTCCTGCTCGAAGTGAAACCGTAATTCATCATTCATCTCCGTTTCAACGGCGCCGCGCCGAAACAAGACGCGAAGCCGGTAAATGAGATCGCTTAGCATGACAGATTGTCCTCGCAAAAAGTGGGTGGAGATCGCGGCGCTCCCTCACCCACCGCGACGGGAAGCACTGCTTCCCCGCGGTCCCTCCTCTCCCTCAAGCGGGAGAGGGCTGTTTCCCTTTTGAGTATCGTCCCTCGTCCCCCAAGGGGGCGAGGGACGATACTCCTTACGCCATATCCAACACCTGGCCCACGGCGACGGTCAGTTTTTCCCAACTACCGGTCTCCGCCTTCAGTTGTCTTTGCCCTGCCCGCGTCAACTCGTAATATTTGGCGCGGCGATTATTCTCTGATGCTCCCCACCAGGCCTTAATCCAGCCGCGCCGCTCCAGACGATGGAGCGCCGGATAGAGCGAGCCCTGGCGCACCTGGAGGACACCGCTTGAGACTTGCTGGATGCGCTCCGAGATGGCCCAGCCGTGCTGCGGACCCAACGCGATCGTCTTGAGAATCAGCAAGTCAAGAGTGCCTTGCGGAAGATCAATACCGTTTGCCGCCATACTTCCCTTTCCTTTCCACTTCGACAAAGAGTATATGCCTTTCTCTGTCGAAGTGCAAAGCGAAGCCGCGACAGGCGAAGCTGCGATCGGTAGCGGCGCAGTGTGGGCTTGTAGCGGCGAGTTTACCTCGTCAGATGGCGGCATAAAGCCGCCTCTACATCAGACTGACCCACTACGCTGCGATTCCCGTAGGGGTAGGGCTCGCCCTGCCTTCGTTGATTTTTGGGGCGGTAATCAAGGGGACGGCAAGCCGTTCCCCTTACATCATGTTCGGTTATCGAGGGATGCGATCAACTCCGCCTGCGGTCAACGCCTGCCGACGCCTTGTAAAAGGGTGGGAGATAGGTGTAGTATTTTCGAGGCACGGCGGGCGCAGGTTTGCGCCAATTTCCCAGGAAGGCGGGCAGGGGGCGTGCTTTCACTCTGCCGTGTTCCTTCCTATCTTGAAAATGCCGGCCGGGACCCCTCACCCGGTCCCGCTTGGAGGGACCGCCCTCTCCCCCAAGGGGGCGAGGGCCGAGGTTCTTTTCATGCTTCGCGGGTGTTGCGACTCCGGGCGGTGCCCGCTCATTTAAGGAGGGAACATGAGGAAGAAAATGCGCATCCACAACGCGAGAATTGCGCTTGGGGCGGCGCTAGGCGCGCTGCTCCTGCTGGGATTCGGAGCGCCCGCGCTTCGGGCTGTTCCGCCAAGAAAGAAGAAGGCGAAGAACGGCGCCGTCTCTCCGAACGATCCGACTGCCCGCCTCTTCGACCTCCTCAATAACTCCTTGGGAGGGAAGCTGAGCGCCTTGTACATTCTCGCTGACGTTTATACCGATCCCACCAATCCCGCGCAACAGTTTCAGCGCGTCCTGCGCGTCACCTACGACAAGGACCTCTACTTCGGAAGGTTTTCTATTCACGCGCGCAGCGTCGCGAAGATGACCGCTCAACAGCTTGCCATCTATACTCCCGAACAAATTTTCACTTTCGGCGGCCAGGATGGCGAGGTATTTGAGAGAACCAATCCGGGACCCTTCGGGTCTGAAACCGGAGACCTTTTCCTGAGATCTGCCGTGGGCCCGCTGAAGACCACTGACATTACCGACCAGATTACTCAGGAATACAACACGCTTCTTACCCAATACATTCTGCCAGCCGTCCAAAAGCAGACCGCGCAGAAGCAGTAGTCGCCCACGACGCCGTGGTTAGTGTCTTCTGACGGCCAGCATTTTCCAGGCGGCGTAAAGAGGGATGCCGGCACCAATCAGCGCCAGGCACCACAAGACGTCGGGCCGGCTGGAGAAATAGGCGCTGACAAGCAAACCCACCGCCAGCGCGATAAAAATTGCGGGAACGGCAGGATAACCCCAAGTCCGGTAGGGCCGCTCGAGACCCGGCTCGCGGCGGCGGAGGACAAAAATAGCCGCGGTTGTGAGCGCATAGAATATCCATTCCGAGTAGATTGCTTTGGTGTAAAGGGTCTCATAGCGCCCGCTCAGGGCGAAAACGCCCGCGATGACAGCCTGGGCTGCAATCGCCACTGCGGGCGTATGGAAGCGCGAATTGACCTTCGCCAAACTCGCGGGAAAAAGCCCGTCCTTAGCACAGGCGTAAGGAATGCGCGAGCCGGAAAGAATGGACCCATTGAGGGTTGCAAAAGCCGACGCCAGCACGCCTACCGCTACGAAGCTCCCTCCGATGCTTCCCATAAAATGCTTCGCGGCCAGCGCGGCGACCGTCCTCGTGGAAAGAATATCCGCTGGTTTCAACACGTAGAAGTAGGCGACATTGACGAGAAGGTAGACGGTCAACACCAGAAGCGAGCCCCCAATCAGGGCGGCGGGGACGTTCCGCCGCGGCCTTTCTACTTCGCCTGCAACCATACTCAGATTATTCCAGCCGTCGTAAGCCCAAAGCCCTGCGATGGTTGCCAATCCGAATCCTGCGAAAGCAGAATGCCCGGCGGCTAGCGGAGTGAGCGACGCCCGGAAGTGCGTGAAAGAGCCGTGGCCGAGCGCCAGTCCCAGCACGATGAGGGCGCCCAGAACGGCGATCTTGGCGGCAGTAAAAACGGTCTGGATTGCGCCGCTGCGGCGTACCCCAAGCACGTTCAATGCGGAGAGAAAAACGATCATCAGGGCCGACCCAACCTGGATGCCCGTAACAGCAAGCGTCCAGTGGTGGCTGCCGAGCGTTAGCGACCACCGCCAGAAAGGAGCTGAGAGTTGCGGAAAGAAGAATGTGAGGTAGAGGAGGAACGCGGTGGCGATGGCGGCGATAGAAGTAGTTTTGGCAACAATAAATTGCGTCCAGGCGTAAAGAAAGCCTAAAGCGGGTCCGTAGGCGCGGTGCAGATAGACGTATTCGCCTCCGGCTTCTGGCAGCGCCGCCCCCAGCTCCGCATAGCCGAGCGCCCCGAACAGGCTGAGTACCCCTGCCACCGCCCATAACGCCAAAACCTTCTCTGGCGTTCCCACGTCCGCCAGCATCAGGCTGGGAACAACAAATATGGCGGTGCCAATCATGGTACCTGCCACCACTGAGATTGCTCCGTAAAGACCCAGGCTCCGGACTAGGTCAGTGCGCTCTGCCATGGTCCCCTAAAGTTCGTTCAACTGTTGACTACAATTTCAGTAACATACAACTTAATTGAGCCAAATCAAAGTGGAAACAGCTTTCCACTTGCTCCGGGGAATTGCCACTTTCAAAGCTTTGAGCTCCGCCGAAGGGACTAGTTATAAAACAGTAACTTATTGAGTTTCATTGGGATGTGGCAGCTTCAAAGACCCGCCCGCTTTTGGAACATCGATTGCTCCATCAGATGGCGTCTTATCCTTAGGCGCACGATGCGGGAAGGGGGAAAATTCTCGCCTCGTTTGTTGGTTCCAAAAGGGGCCCTGCTGCGAAGTAAATGCCGAACCTGAGTTATTGATCGAAGGGGAAGCCAAGGGCCGTTTATTCCAAAAACCTTCGGCGTGTCGCGGGCGGCCGAGGGTCTTACCGCGCTAAATAAAAACTGGAGGAGGATTTAGCTCATGACGAAAACTTTGAAGGCTTTGGCGCTCGTGGCTGCCTTGGCCTTTTTCACAAGCATCGGCACGAGTTTGGCAAAGGCCGATCAAATCACACTTGGAAACAGCAACCAATCCGCTACCATCACCTCGACGGGACATGGTTCCAACAGCACTGACGCAGTCAACCTCAACCTGGGGACGCTGAGCGGAATCGCTTATGACGGGACGACGGTCGGCACGTTTACCCTGGTGACGAACAGTGCGATGACCGCCGGCCCCGACAATCAGAATATCTACGACATCAGTGGGGGCACAGGCACGTTTACCTTCGTCAGCGGATCGACGGATATTTCGGGCGCGGTGACCTTTACGAATCTTGTCGATGGTGTGCCGGACCCGGAATTCAACGGGACGTGGGATGTCGACGGTTCGGTTCAGAACTTTGACTTCACCTTGGCGGACCTTGTAAATCAATACGGCGATAGTTGCACCGTCACGAGCATTGCGAACTCGGCCGCGGGCACTTCGTGCTCGAGTGTCATTTCATCGGGTGAGTTCGTGACTCCAGAGCCAGCTTCGCTGACCCTGTTTGGTTTGGGTCTGATCGGAATTGCTTTGATGTTCCGGCGCCGTCTCGTGGGCTCGGTTTCCTAAATCGTCTCTGCGGCTGTGCATAGGATTCCGTTCGACTTTTAGGCTGCAGCGTTCTGTTGGGCAATTCAAAGAGGGGGGTTGCCCAATGCGAACCTGCAGCCTTTTTTCTTTTTTGGCTATTGGAATTTCAAGCGGTTTATTGCTAATATAATTCGGCTGGGCACGATGTGGTCTCTCACGTGCCTAATTAGACCATGGGGATTTTTAATTCAACGGAGGTTGCGACCAATTATGAAGAAATTGCTTACTCTGCTTTTGACTCTGGGGCTGGCATTTACGCTAAGTGCTCCGGTGTTCGCGGCGGCAACTACGTCCACCGCGCAAAATAGTAGCACCACGACGAGCAAGAAGAAAAAGAAGAAGAAGGCTAAGAAGGCCAAGAAGAGCAAGAAGAGCAACAGTAGCAGCGGCAGCGGAATGTAAATTCATTTCGCTGCTTACCCGCGCTGCATTTGAATTTGGGAGACACGGGAGCACTGTTGTGGTGCTCCCGTTTTTGTTTGCGGATCGGAAATTGAGTCTTACATTCCCAAGGCGAGCTGGGGCGCGTGCTTGCGGCTCGACCACGCCGCACTATCTCCCATTTCTTATTGCAGGCGGCGCACGGCAAAATTATCGAACTCCGCCTTGTTCCAGCCCGAGCCAATTCCCACCATGCCGTGCGTGTGGCTTTCATCCGTCAGGTTGGCAACCCGAGCGCCATCAATCATCGCCTGGATCTCCGGTCCGGCAAATCTAAGCTTGAGACGATGCCAGGCCCCTCGTTGAAGGCGCACCTTGCCAGAGGCGAGGGTCGTCACCGGGTGCCGATAACCGGCGCTCAAGAGCTGCCATGCGCCCGTCGAGTGGACAAGGAGAATATATCCCGAGGGCCAGCGTGCGTGGTGGGCTGCAAAGACGTTGGCGGAGTCAATCCGGCCGAGAAGAGTCCCATGCCCTGGCCTGGTCAGCATCACATCGGAGCTCACCTCATAGTCAGTCCATTGGGCGTTGCCGAGCATCGTGAACGGGTCAGGCGTGATGCCCCACGGGATGGGCACGCGCGTGATCACTTGAAACAGGCAGCGCCCGCGCCTCCGCGTGCAAGGCCACACTTCGAAGGCGCCGTCCTGGTCGGCAAAGTATTTTGGAGAGCGCCCGGAAGAAATGCGCGCAAAGCTGGGCGCAAAAGGAAACGGGAAGGGTTTGGCCGGGGGAGAAGAAGCGGCGCCTCTCGCCTGGCCGGTGGTCGTTGTGAGTGAATAAAGCGAATCGGGGTCGAGCGTGACGCCGAAGGCGCCATTCTGTGGAGTGAGGTCTGCGACGTGTTCAAAAGTCTTTGTCGCATTCGTCTCCCAAACGTGGACCAGACCTTGGGAGAGCCCGCCGCTGACGCGGAAGGTGACGCGCTGCGGAGCGGGCGCGTTCACGGTTTCGATGATGACACTATAATCGCCGCCGGAGGGCGACCTCAAAGTCACGTAAGTGCCGTTTCCGCGCAGAAAGCCGCAGGCGCTGTCAATGTAACGCCAGCCCGGCTGAGCGAATTGCGTGGTGTGCGCCGTCACCCATAAAGTCGGCGGCAACACGTAATGCCCGGACCATGGTGTGTTGGCTGTCATCAGGCCGGAGCGCGGCGCGGCCAGGATATCGTAATAGGAGGTTACAGGGCTCCAGATTTCCGTGGCCGTAATTCTGTCCTCAATGTAGTTGAGGTTGTAAATCATCGCCAGGGACTCTGCAAAGGGGGACCACGTTCGGGAAAGGCCGCGCGTGTAATAAAAGAACTCGTCCTCGGAAGCCCACAAAGGCTTGCCACTTCCCCGAGCGCCGGTGGGAGCCGTCGGGCCTTGGATGACGTTCGGGCTGTGCACACCAATAACGTCCACCGCCTTCCGCAGCCCAGGATCACTCTTCATCTTGTCGATGATGCTCCACGGATGTTCCTCCGTGTAGAGATCGCAACAGACGACTTGTGTTGTCAACTCGTGAGCGGCGAGAGTCTTCTTGAGCAGCTTAACGTACCCAGGCTGATACTGAGTTTCGTTCCAGATGCCGGTATACTCGATGTCCAGCCCGTGCGCGCTCCGGGCGCCTTCGATGAATTTCGCGGCGTAGTTCGCCATATCCTGAGAATAAAAATGCCCGCGCCCGATCCATGCGGGCGCACCCCAGGCCAGGGTGTCCAAAACAATATGTGGGTTCCGCTTCTTCGCCTCCTCCATCAGCCACCACTCATAGCCGCGATTGAAATCGGGGTGAGACATCTCCGCTCGCGTGCGCGCGAAGCTGGGCTCGGCGCCGTCCGTCGAATTCACGTCGCCGCCAATTTCCACCTTGAGATGCTGGAGTGATGCTCCGTAGTCCGGTTTGAAGAGGTAATCGAGGATCTGACTGCGGTA
>JASHOS010000199.1 GCA_030040995.1 Terriglobia bacterium
GTAACAGGTTCTGCGCCCTTGTGAATGGTTACGGACAATTCCTTCGAACACCACCACCGCGCCATCCTCGGCGGCCTTTAACTGCCGGCTCAACGCGGCGGTCGGAATGACGTTGCGGGTTATATAACAAAAGTCTGCCGACGCCCCACCGCTTACCGGAGGCAGAAAGGCTACTTCGTCACCCTCGGCGAGCGCCCGGGAAGCGTCCGCGACGTCTTGATTCACCGCAACCACCCACGAGCCGGATACGGCAGCCCAGCCGGGAAACCTCTCTTCATAGCGACGCCACAAGTCCCCGACCTTCTCGCCATCGCGCAATTCCACCTCTTCCTGCTCGAACCCCGTAAGGTCGTGCGCAAGGCCGAAGAAAAGCACGCTGATTTTCATAAAGCTTGACATGGCCTGGCTCGCCACCTGCGAACCAGTGCTTGGGTGCGTAGATTGGCGCTATAGCGCGTGGTATCAGGGCACGACTTCAGTCGTGCCATAAAGGACCGCCCCGTGACCCCAGCCCTCTCCCGCTTGCGGGAGAGGGGGAACCGCGAAGCGGCGGGTGAGGGGTTTCCGGCACAGCCGAAGTCGTGCCCTGATAGGCAGCCAAAGTTAGCTTCTTTACGCAACCAAGCACTACTTTGCTTCCAAAACTCCACATACTTCAGTATACACGTTCAAGGCCCAGAGCCTCAGTTGCTCCGCCAGGAGCGTTCCCGTCCTCGTGAGGGTGGTCAGTTCACGAACACAGCCCCTTACTGCCGAGCTGCCCACGTGGGACGTGGCTATTACGCGAAGAACGATCGGTATTATTCATACATCAACTGCGAGAGCAATTGGAGGTCCGTGAAGATTCGAATACCGTGTCTCTGAGCAAACTGAATGACATCCCGGCGGAAAAAGTCGCGATCCAGCGTACACAAGACATCGGCCTTCCCCGAAACTGCGGTATAAATCACAGGATCGTCATTCGGGTCTTCTAAAACGACGGGTGCTTCGACGACGGGGTGAACCAAGGAAGAGATTTTCTCGATCAGGCCGATGTGTTCCTGAATGTCCTGTGGCGTCAGCCGCCAGAGTCTTTGCAGCCGGGGATAGGCAAGAACTCGCTCTGTCTCGGCCAGCAAGAATGGAGAGGTGATAAGGGTGTGGCCACCAACAAGAAGCGTTAAAAGGATTTCGTGGGCCGGCCCATGCGTCCTGATATTTGCTCTGACGAGGACGTTCGTATCCAGAACAATCCTCATCAACGGGGGGACCGGGCGTGGTTTATAGCCTCATTGACTAGCTCTTCGACCTGCTCATCGGGGACATTATTAGCGCGACTGGCAGTTTCCTTGATCCGCTGCTCGATCTCGCGGGCAAGGGCTTGACGATCACGCTCCTCCGGGGCATCGTGCGGTGAGAAGGCCATGATGCTAACCTCTTCCTCCTCCCGAAGAGTTCTGCCAAGCACGCGCTCCACGGCCTGGCGCATATCGGCCGAAAGTTCACAGACCCTCTGAGTGACAATGTTCTGCATCGGACCTTCCCTGCGCTCCATATTAACCGGCCTTCCAGGTAATAGCAATCCGCCGAATTGAGACCGCCGAATTGAGACATCCGCGCCTCCGCTGTTGACATCACAGATGGACGAACACTCCCCGGCAGGCTTGACAATGCTCGTTCAGAGTAGCAGACTTCAAATAGTCTAACTATTGGAATCCGCGGTTAAAGGTCCAGACTGAGATTTCGGGCAGTCGGGCAGGTGATTGAGACGGCGCCATGAGAGGCGATCATGCAATGGATAGGTGAAATCTGGCGGCAATTAGTGTTCTTCTTTCGGCGCGGGCAGTTTCAGCGCGAACTGAGAGAGGAAATGGACGAGCATGTGCGGATGAAGGCGAAGGACATTGCTGACGAGGGGATGCCGCCGGACGAGGCCCGCAACCCTGCAAGGCGGGAACTTGGGAACGCACTTCTACTGCGGGAGCGAAGCCGCGATGCGTGGGGCTGGAACTGGCTCGAAATGCTTCTTCAGGACCTTCGCTACAGCGTGCGGCAACTCCGCCGCAACCCCGGCTTCACAGCCGTCGCGGTTGTTACCCTAGCCCTCGGCATCGGTGGAACCACGGCCATTTTCAGCGTGGTAAATGGAGTTTTGCTGGCGCCTTTGCCCTATCCAAACCCCAACCAACTGGTGGATGTCTCACACGACGAGCCCAGCGTCAAGATGATGGACACTGGCATGTCAGCGTCAATGTACTTCGTGTATAGCGGCGACAGCCGTGCGTTCCACGATATCGGCCTTTACCAATACGACAGAGTGCCCGTGACTGGAGTGGCAGTGCCGGAGGTTTTATCCGCGCTATACGCGACCGAGGAGTTGCTTCCGACATTGGGCGTACGGCCAGCCTTGGGGCGTGTATTTACACGGGCTGATGATCAGCCCCGCAGTCTCCGCACCGTGATTCTGACCTACACATATTGGCGTAGCACGTTCGGTGGCGATCGCAGAGTGATCGGGAAGACCATCGACATTGACGGCAAGCTACGGGAGATTATTGGCGTGCTGCCGAAGAGCTTCCAGTTCCTGGATGAGCCGGATATAGCGCTGGTCCTTCCCATCAGACTGGACCGTGCCAAAACGCACCTGGGAGGTTATGATTACCGGGGGGTCGCGAGGCTGTGGCCTGGCGTTACGCTGGCGGAGGCCGATGCTGACGTAGCTCGAATGCTACCGATTGTGGCTCGATCTTTCCCACCGCCGGCCCGGTACAGCCTCAAAACGTATGAAAGCGTCCGTGTCCTGCCGCGCGTAGAACCCTTGAAGGATCAGATTGTCGGCAGCGTGAGCGGCGTGTTGTGGGTTCTGATGGGCGGCATCGTTTTGGTAATGCTCATCGCCTGCGCGAATGTGGCGAATCTTCTGTTGGTCAGAATGGAAGGGCGGCGGCAGGAGTTGGCCGTCCGGGGGGCGCTGGGGGCGAGCCCGGGCCGCATTTCTGGCCAGTTGTTGCTGGAGAGTCTTGTTCTATCACTCGTGGCTGCAGCACTAGGTTTGGCTTTCGCATATGAAGCTCTGAAAATTCTGATCGCGATAGCAGCAACCAGTCTGCCGCGCCTCAACGAGATCAGAATCGACGGCATGGTTCTGTTATTCGCTGTAGGCATATCGATGGCCGCAGGCCTTCTGTTCGGCTCGATGGGCATCGTGAGGTTTGCGGGCGGACGTGTGGGAAGCGGGCTAAGAGGCGCCGGGCGTTCCCAGAGTGCGGGCCGTGAGCGCCGCCGGGCCCAGAATGGACTCGTGATCGTTCAGGTGGGATTGGCTTTAGTGCTGTTGATCAGCGCCGGCCTCATGGTTCGCACGTTTCGTGCCTTGATCCAAGTTCAACCCGGATTCACTGCGCCTCCGGCCACGATAGAGTCGTTCCGTCTATTTATTCCCGGGACTGACGCTTCTCGGCCCGAACAGGTAACGCGGATGCAGCAAGCGATTCTGCAAAAAATCGAGGCGATTCCGGGCGTCTCATCGGCAAGCGTCTGCCTCCAGGTGCCCCTGGAGAATATATTTTTCCGGCAGGTGGTCCTCGTGCGCGACCGTTACACCGAAGGGCAGGTGCCTCAGTTGCACACGATGGAGTTCATCTCGCCCGGATATTTCCGCACACTCGGCGTGGCAATCGTGGCGGGCCGCGATTTCACCTGGGGCGACGTCTACAGCAAGCGCCTGGTCGCTCTTGTGTCAGAAAACATGGTGCGAGAGTATTGGCGCGACCCGCAGAACGCTATCGGCAAGCAAATCCGCACGGGCGCCACGGACGAGTGGCATCAGATCGTAGGAGTGGTGGGTGACGTCCACGACAACGGGATGAACAAGCCAGCGCCTAGCGAAGTTTATTGGCCTATCTTGACGGCAAGTATGTGGGGCCGGCCAGTTTTCGATGACCCAGATGCTGCCTTTATCATCCGCACCGCGCGTGCCGGGCGAGAGAGCCTCGTGCGTGAACTCCGCCGAGCCGTTCGGTCGGTGGATCCGGATCTTCCGCTCGCGGACGTCCACACCATGGCGGATTTCTACAAGCAATCGATGGCTCGAACTTCGTTCAGCCTGATAATGCTGGCCGTGGCTTCCGGAATGGCATTATTGCTGGGCGCCATTGGACTGTTCGCCGTCATCAGCTACTCGGTCTCACAACGTACGCACGATATTGGCGTCCGAATGGCACTTGGCGCGCAGAAAAAGGATGTGTTGCGGCTCGTGATGGGGCAGGGAATGACGCTAAGCTTAATGGGCGTGGTCATCGGAGTCGTAGTCGCACTGGGAGTAACACGGTTCTTGTCCAGCTTGCTCTATGGCGTGAAGCCCACGGACCCGCTGACGTTCGTCGCCGTCTCACTGGTCTTGATCGGCGTTGCGTTACTCGCCTGCTACATCCCCGCGCGGCGAGCCACAAAAGTCGATCCGATGGTGGCACTGCGGTATGAATAAACGAGAAGTGATCCAGAGCCTGGCTATCCACTTGGAAACGATAATTCCCGGTATTCCCCCGCTTGCATGCCGTCGATCGCGTCGGCAACCAGGCCACTATGCCTTTCGATCTTCGGCCAGCTCGCAGTTTTCAGAACCAGGATTCGAATGGTACGCTTCGCGAGATTTTGTTGATCGCGAAGGTGTTGGTCGGTGGTCAAGAGCAATTCGAAGCCCGCAGCTTCCGCTGCATCCAGGAGCTGACCATTCGTTAATTGGTGCCAGCTTCGTTCAAAAGTTGTCGCGACAGTATGAGAGGCGAGCACATCTCGAAGCGGAACAGGGGTACCCTGATCGAAGAGAATCAGCATGCGCGTCTCTAGCGACCACGGACTTCCGCAAGGCTCTGCTTTGCGTACGTGAGGACTGCTTCAACTTGGTAGCGTCCTACGCCCGGAAACCACTTGAGAAAGTCTTCGATGCTTGCCCCCGCCTCGAGATTTTCGAAGAGCGAGCGCACCGGGACACGTGATCCGCGAAAGACCCAGGCGCCGCTGAGCCTATCCGGCGACCGCTCGACTTCGGAGCACTGTGACCAATCCAGCATCGCACCTATTATCGCGCCAATTACGATTCCAGACCAGGGGGCCGGCACTGGCTCCGCGCCCACGCTGGGACGGACTGGCCACCTGCCAGCCAGCTTGCGCTAACAAGCCTAAGACTCTACATACTTCAATACACACGTTCAAAGCCCGGAGCCTCAGTCGCCCTGCCAGGAGCGTTTCCGCCGTAGCAAGGGTGGCCAGTTCGCGGCGGTATAAATCATGGGCTCGTCACTCGGGTCTTTTAACAGGTGATGAGGACCGCACGTGGCCGCACGCAAAATCTCGTGAACTACAGGGGCAACACTGCGGGCCGCGAGTTGACGGCGTGGCTCCCCCGTTGCCACGGATCTCGGATCGGGTCACGGCGCCACTCGCTCGAATCTTACCGCATCGGCGATGACAGCTCCGTCTGCCGCATTGGTTTCCTCTACGTAGCGCGGATTCCTGACCGTTCCAAGCAATTGCCAATCCCCTGCGCCCTCGTTGAAGTTGACGTGCACGGTCTTCGAAGACGTGTCGCTAACGACACCTCCTACCGCGGCAGGCCCGTAGACGATCGTGAACGGAGCATTGGTTGCCAAGCGGCCAACGGACGGGTGTCCGTAGTAGAGAAAAACGTTATAAGTGCCGAGCATCGGGTCATCGTTGCGCCACACCGCTCTGCGAGATCCATTGCCTTCTGTAGTCCAGAAGCAGCCGCCGTCGAAGTTGCCGCTCGCCGGGGCGGTGTTGGAATGCCAGCCGCCTCCGGTGATGAGAAAGCGGCCGCCAATCGTCTGGTCGTCAACCACCGTCACCCGCTCAGGTGTCGTATAGATTCTCCAGCGCCGAAGCTGCACTGCCTTCGGAGGCATATTCTCCTTCATCCAGTTTTTCAATTGCGAATCCAGTTCCTTTACAACCTCTGGATTATTTTGAGCGACATCCGTAAGCTCTCCAGGATCGTTTTCCAGATCAAAGAGCTGTTCTTTACCAGTCCACAGGTTCAGGATCAGCTTATAGCGGGCGGAGCGGACCGCCCGCAGAGGGATGGCAACGTCCTCCTCCGAATAAACATATTGGTTGATAGAAGCCGTCTTGCCGTCAATCATCGGCAGCAGGCTGTGTCCCTCCGCATCTGCAAGCGGCGGAAGCCCCGCCAGACTCAACAGCGTGGGCGCGGTATCGACGTTTGAACCCAACCCGGCTATTACACGGCCCTCGGGTACACCTGGTCCCGCGACGATGAGGGGAATGTGTAGGTCCGTGTCGTACAGAGAGCGGTGGTCGAACGTAAGAAAATCTTTGGGATGAGAATAAAGCAGTTCACCGTGGTCGGAGGTAAGGAGAACTAGCGTCTTTTGGTCGAGACCCAGGGACTGGAGCTGATCTAGAATCTGTCCGACGTACCGGTCCACAAAGTGGATTTTGCCGTCGTAGAGTTGGTAGAGGCGCTCGATAGCGTTCCGGTCGCCTAACATCGCCAGGCGCAATAAGCCGCCTTGCGCAACGTCGTAGCCGGTATTCGTCAGGTAGGGATAAGCTGCACTCTTGAAAAGGTCGTCTTCGGGAGGAGGGTCGTACGGAGAATGAGGGGACATGAAATGAACGTACAAGAAGAAGGTTTGCGATCGGTGCTTGCCCAACCAAGTTGTTACTTCGTCCGCCGTCGTCGCAGTTCGAAGAATGTCCGTTGTAATCCGCTCGGTGATGTTTAATGCCGGCGCGGCATAGCCCTCGTGATATTCATCGAAGCCTCGTCCCGTCAAAAGCTGTCCAGCCAGGCCGTTGTTGACAAATCCGGCCGTAGAGTACCCGTGATATTTAAAATCCTCTGCCAGCATTGGAACGTCTTTGTTGATCAAAGGCGTTCCCGGGCGCCAGAATAAAGTCACACCGTGCTTGGAAGGAAAAAGCGAAGTGTGTAGGGACCCAAACGAGGGCGATGTCCACGAAGCGACGGTGTAGTAGTGCGCAAAGCGGACACCTCGTTGCGCCAACCGATCGATGTTAGGACTGTCTTGCCGTGGGTTTCCATAGCAATGAAGTTGGTCGGCCCGAAGTTGGTCCAGCACGAGCACGAGGACGTCTGGTTTTGCAGGGCCGCCCGCAGCCAGAACAGCCTTGCCAGAGTTAAACAGTAGTGTGACAGCTAGAACAGCAGTGATGCCGCTCAATTTCAGCTTGTGGGCCATGGTTACTCTCCAGTTTTCAACACAAAATAGTGCGCCTAAGTGCTCATATACGCCAGGAACAAGCTTCGTCGAATTAGCGGTGTATCAGGGCACGGCTTCAGCCGTGCCGCAAAACGCCGACTCTTTGATCAGGGCTTTAGCCCCTGAAAGCCAGTCTTTAGAATTGATAGCGCAGAGCAAACTCGAAAATGCGCGGATCGCGGGCAGAGGTCAACTCGCCGTAGGTGCCCGAGCCAAACGCCGTTGAGACGTTACTGAAGTTTGCGCGGTTGAAAACATTGAAAGCCTCGGCTCGAAACTCAATCGTGTTTCGCTCGTCGATATGAAAGTCCTTGTATAGGGCCATATCGAAATCCACCAGCCCCGGTCCTTGAATATCTCCCGGAGCGGCATTTCCGAAATAGCCGGGCGCAGGGGCAGCAAACGCAGCCGTGTTAAACCATTCTGTAACGGTTTTTGGACCTGCGACCGCACCTATGCTGTCCGGACGAGTCGCTAGCCCCGGCTTGGCAATACTGAGACCCGGGCTCTCCGAAAACCCGCTTTCAATTGTCGTCATGCCGGCGTACCGCCAACCGCCCAGCACCTGCCCTCGTAGTCCACGAGCATTTTGGTACCATGGCAGGTTCCAAATATAACTGAAGGAAAGCGACTGCGGCACGTTCATCGACGCGTTGCCGTAATCTGCTGATGGGTTATAGGCATTCTGAGGGCCGCCCTCGTTGTTGAACAACGCAGTGCCTGTGATTTCAGAGAGATCGTGTTGCCAAGTGTAAGCGGCGGTGAGGAACAAACTGTGTCCGACCGGATGGCGCACGCTGACCTCCAGTGCATACCAATTCGTGTTGAGACTTGGTTCCACAGAACTGATTGACCCGTAGCCCAAGTATGGACTGTAAAGGTAGGAAAAAACCGTGCCGCTGTTGATCACAGGATTGAAGTTGTAAGGCAGATCAGGGAGTGGCTGGTTGATGTTCACCGCTGCGGTCTGGTTCCGGGCGAGATCGCCAGCCCCCGCGATCGAAGCGAACCAGGAGCCGGCAAACTGGTGCTCCAAGCTCAAACTGAAGTTTTGTATTTGTGGCGATCTATCCTCCAAGGATTCGCTGTTTAGGTTCGGGGCTGAAGCGGGCTTGACTGCGGCCCCAAGAGGGTCAGGAAAACTTGGTGTAACCAAGGTGATGGTTTTGATGAGCGGCGGATTGGCCGCGCACGGGTTTGCACAGTTGGTTTGGTAAGGGGAATCCTGGTAAAGTATCCCATACCCGCCGCGGAGCGCGGTCTTACCGTTTCCAAATAGGTCCCAGGCGAAACCTGCGGACGGCGCCCAATAGGACCAGTATTGGTTCGTAAAGTTCAACGGCACTCCGTTGACACCGTCGAATATAAGTCCGTTCGTAGGACTATAATCTGCGGTGGGAGTGATGGTGCCGTTGCTGTTTACGGTCGGAGCGGCAGCCAAGCTGTAAAGTGCGGGATCGAAAATGGCCTCGTAACCGTTCTGAAGATTAGTATTGGGCATATCGATCCATCGGACGCCCGCGGTGATGCTGAGTCGGCGCGTTGCCCTCCACTGGTCCTGAAAATAAGGTGAGATCGTATAGTGGTGAGCGTAAAAGCGAGGCTCCGAACTGGCCTGGGTAAACGAGGCTGCGTCTCCAATTAGGTAATCCGCCACCGCATTCCCGCTAAACTGGCCGCTGAAGGACCACGCGCCGTTGGCGGCGTCAAAAGAGTTCTGCCGTTTGGTCCCGAGATCGATGCCGATGCCAGCCTGGAGATAGTGGTTGCCCCTCAGATAGCTCCAATCGTCCGCCGCCGTGTCGTCGAGAGACCCCGCGTGGAATAAAGGGTATCCGTTAGAAGGGCCGCCCAGCGGCGACCACCCTCCCGTAATGCTGACTGCCGGTAGGTACTGTTGATTGGCGCCACCCTTGTATGGCAAGTCCTGGCTGAACGAGGGCACCTGACTCAAAAGCTGAGTCCCAGAGAGCTCGATGGTAGGAATCGTTTGGCTTGTGGCGACGCTGGCGGTGTTCACCATGGAAGCAGAAATCGTCGTAGTAAGCCGCACTTGCCCCATCTGATCTTCGTCCGGCTCCTCGGTCTGGCTGGTCGTAAACGGCGAGCCAAGGATCGTATTGTTCGCGGCTCGGTAAAGCTGCCGGTCCTCAATGTATTCGGCCATCAGGCGCACGCGCGAACTGAAGTCATGATCGACCTTCCATTCATCGGTACGCGTCCGCGTGTAATTAGGGTTGAGATTGAGGTAGTTCGTGATGCCCCCCACAGGGGATACGTAGTTCGGTAAGGGTTCCGTCGCGTTCATCAGTGCCAGGGAATTCGAATTCAGCATGTTCTGCGGTATCTGGTAGACTCCTCCAGAATTTGGAAAAGCGTCTCCTGTAAGCGGGTTCTTGATGGGTGTACTGAATGCTCCATTACGCATGGCAAGCGTCGGCACCGCTCCCGTGATGACGCTTGCATTGGAGAGCAGGGCTCCCTGAATACTCGCAAAGAAGAACGTTTTGGGGGTTTTGGAGCGGTGGCCGGGAAAGAACAAAGGGCCGCCCAGAGTGCCGCCAAATATATTCTGATGCTCTCCCGGAACGGTTGGCGAAAAAAAGTTACGAGCATTGAAGGCGGTGTTGCGCAGATACTCGAAAGCCAACAAGTGGAACTGATCCGTGCCACTTTTCGTCTCCACAAAAATGGTACTGGCTCCCTTGAAATTGTATTGGGCACCGTAATTGTTCTGAAGTACGCGCACTTCCTGGATGGTATCCGGGTTGGGTACGATGACGGAGGTGTTACTTCCGGAATTCATGTTCCACACGCCGTCCACGTAAAATATGCTGCCAGCCGTCCCCATACCATTGATCGACATTTCGTCACTGGTAGCGAACCCGCCCTGACCAAGGCCCGTGTCCGGGGTCATGTTCAGTACTCCGGGCATGAGTGCAGAAAGGCTTTGATAGTTCCGCCCGTTTAAGGGAAGAGTTCTTACTTGTTCGCCCGCGACTTGACTGGATACCTCGGGCGTACTGGTCTGTACAGAGGTAGCTGTTGCGCTCACCGTGACTGTTGAGAGGATGCTACCCGGCTCAAGCCTGGGATTAATAGTGGTCACCGTCCCGGGATGTAACCGAATGCCTGTCTGTGAATAGCTGGCAAACCCGTGTTTCGTCACCACCAGCGTGTAAATCGCAATGGGCAGTCCTGGTGCGACAAACACGCCTTCGGCATTACTGTTAGTTGTTACCTTAATGCCAGTGTTCTGGTCCACTACGCTGACCGAAGCGTCCGGCACAACAGCGCGGCTCGTGTCAGTGACCGTTCCCGTAATGGTTCCGGTTGATGTTTCTTGAGCTTTGCAAGGCCATGCCGCCAATGCTAATGCCAGAGCCAAGAAGCAAGCTAGACTGAGTCCAAACTTCGTCCTAAGACTGCTTGCGAGCTTCATAGTTCTCCTCTCAGTTACCCCTCTCCTGTTGGCAGGGATAGATGCAACTACCTATTTCCACAATGTGCCGCGTTAGGTACACGGCACCGCCAGCTCAAATGACGGGCATTAAGGCAGACGATCAAATGGTAGGGAAGGTCCCTGGGCAGGAAGGCTACCTCGCCAGGGCGGCGGCTCGCGACCTTAGGCGTCTGCGTTGAAATGCAAACAGGGCGAGCAACAACAGCGGTCCAGACAATACATGTTGGTCATCATCAGTAGCACGGTCTCAACTTGACGGTGATCATGACTCATCACTGAACTACTCTGCTCGAAAGTCGTGAAGGGGTCAAGTAAAAGTTTCTTAACATGTACGACAGGAGACGCCGCCGAGGTGTGACCTGCTTTTGTTTGGAAGGGCAAGAGCCTTTCCCCACAGCAGGCCGCAAAGCTGATCGCCTGAGCGGATGAGGGCTAAGGTCAAGCGTACACAGCCACGGTTCCGTCAAAGTCGGGCTTAATTACGGTTTGGAGTGTGTTTTTGTAGCACAGCGTGGCCTTACCGCCGCAACCAAACCAGAGGGAAATCCTGCCCTCGCCCCCTTGGGGGCTGATCTTTACCCATATCTCCGGCTGGACACGGGGCGTAGGCCAGTAGGGCGCGCCTTCCCTATCAAGGCGATCAAGTAAGGACCTCGGTTTTCCCTCTCCCGAGGGAGAGGGTGGCTCGCGGCCGGCGCTTTCTCCAGCCGGCGCGAGCCGGGTGAGGGGGATTTGTCCGTGGACCAAAAAAGCCGCAGCATTACAAGGCGAACGCTGCGCTACAACCGCTCCTATCCGGACTTTGGCGTAACCCTGCCTATACAGCCGGCAGGCTTGACAACTTTCGCTCAGGGTAGCAGACTTCAAATAGTCTAACTATTGAAGGGTGCGGTTAAAGGTCCGAACCGAGATTCGGGGCAGGCAAGTGATCGGGAAGGCATCATGCGAGGCAATCATGCAATGGATAGGTGAAATCTGGCGACGATTAGCGTTCTTCTTTCGGCGCGGGCAGTTTCAGCGCGAACTGAGAGAGGAAATGGACGAGCACGTGCGGATGAAGCAAAAGGACCTTACTGGGGAGGGAGTGCCGCCTGACGAGGCCCGCAACACTGCAAGGCGGGAGTTTGGCAACGCACTTCTGCTGCGAGAGCGAAGCCGCGATGCGTGGGGCTTCTCCTGGCTTGAAACGCTGCTGCGGGACCTCCGCTTCGGCCCGCGCCAGCTTCGCCGCAATCCCGGTTTCACAGCGGTGGCGGTCCTGACCTTGGCGCTGGGCATTGGAGCGAACACGGCGATCTTCAGCTTCGTCGATCAACTGTTGCTCCGGCCTCTTCCCTTTCCTGAGGCTGATCGGCTGGTGGCCCCATGCTACCGAGTCTTGCGTACCTCCGATGTCTACAACGCAGGTCTGTCACTTCCAGATTACATATTTTACCGAGACCATAGCGCAACCCTTGCTGCACTGGCGGCATACTATGGCATCGACGTTACCTTGCGGCTCGGTGACCGCCAAGTCCGGCTCCCCGGTGAAATCGTCAGCTACAACTATTTCTCCGTCTTGGGTGTGTCGCCGTTTCGCGGAAGATGGTTCCTAGCGGACGAGGACGCTGTGCCAGGGCGGAATCCGGTGGTCGTGCTCGGCTATGGATTGTGGCAGCAAGCTTTTGGGTCGGACGCTGAAGTGGTGGGCCGGCATGTGGTCATCAATGGAGTTTCCTTCACCGTAGTGGGCGTAGCGCCACGGAATTTCGTGGGCTGGCGCCTCGATCAAGCCGCGAAGCCGGAATTCTGGATTCCGACCATGATGTATCCAGTTGCACTGCCGCAAGCAGGCCAATTCGACTTGCAGCATGTGGTCGGAGCTGATTGGTTATTCGCGGTCGGCCGCCTGAAAGCTGGAGTGACCATGGCGCAAGCCCAAGCGGAATTCTCGTATCGCCTGGAGCAACTCAAGCAGACGCTGTGGCGTGGTGTCTGGCAGGACACGGACGTTCCCATGCAGGAAGTCGGGGTGCTCATGCCGGCCAACGAAGCACGGATTGATCCTGGTTCGAGAAAAATGGTCCGCACATTTCTCGGCATGCTGATGGCTGTAGCAGGTCTTGTTCTGCTGATTGCGTGCTCGAATGTAGCGAGTCTGATGCTTTCCCGAGCCGTCAAGCGGCAGAGCGAAATGGGAATGCGCCTGGCGCTCGGCGCGGGGAGGAGACGTTTGTTCCAACAACTCCTCACCGAAAGTTTGCTCCTTACGTCCGTGGGTTGCATTGCGGGGTTGATGCTGGCAACGGCTGCCGCAAAGTTACTGGCGAGCGTTCACCGGCCGTTCAAGACGCCATTGTTACTTGCACCCAACCTTGACTTTCGCGTGCTGGCGTTCACGCTGATGGTGGCTTGTTTAATAGCGCTGCTGTTTGGCTTAATCCCTCTCTGCCAAGGCGCGCGGCTTGATCTCGTCTCGATTTTGAAGGGGGAATCCGGGTCCCACGGTGTGCGATCGAGGATCGGAATGCAGCGGTTCCTCATCCCTATTCAGGTAGCGCTGTCGGTAGTTCTGTCGATTGGGGCAATCCTTTTTGTTCGCACCTTACGCAACGCCGAAGCGGCCGACCCGACACGAGATCCCGGGAGGGTCCTGCTGCTCAAAATAGACCTGACCGAGCGAAAGTATGATGAAGGGCGTGGAAAGCAGTTCTATTCGGAGCTGCTGGCTCGCGTACATACGCTTCCCGGAGTGCGCAGCACCGCCCTTGTTTACGTGGTTCCCCTGGGTGGCTACCGCGGCAGCAACTACATCATTCCGCACCCCGGAGATAAGCCCGTGCAGGTGGATTTTAATGATGTGTCGGACGAATATTTCCAAACCGTGGGACTGCCAATAATGCGCGGCAGGACCTTTAATAGCAGGGACCGCATCGGCGCACCTAACGTTGTGATAATCAATGAGCAGATGGCCCAGCGGTTTTGGCCGGGAGAAGATCCCATTGGAAAACATATCGGTGAGGACCAGCCGTCTCGCACCGCCGAAATCATCGGTATCGTGAGGGATGGTAAGTTCCAGAATTACCGGGCGTCGATCAAGCCGTGTTACTACGTGCCATTCTCACAGGAATACCTGGGCAGGATGAACTTGGAAGTGCGCGCGGCCGGCGACCCGATGCGGCTGGTCGCTCCTCTTCGCCGCCAGATCCACGATCTGGATGAAGAGTTAGTGCTGGGAGACGTAGGGACGCTGAAGTCGTTCCGAGACGCAGGGCTTGGCCAGGAACGCGTCTCCGCCGGGCTGCTGAGCGGGTTTGGAGTTCTTGCTGTAACTCTCGCGGGCATTGGCCTATACGGAGTGCTCGCCTTTGCCGTGGCGCGGCGAACGCATGAGATCGGCGTCCGTATGGCGCTGGGGGCAAGTCGTCGCGATGTCTTAAGGCTTGTAATGGGGCAAGGGGTGGCGCTGACCATGGCGGGCTTGGCAGTCGGATTGATCGCCGCCTTCGGTTTGACACGGTTGATTGCGAGCACTTTGTATGGTGTTCAGCCCACCGATCCCATAACTTTCTTCGGCGCTGCGGCCTTCGTTGCCGCCGTGGCGTTAGTCGCCACCTTCGTTCCCGCCCGCCGGGCAACCAGAGTGGACCCGATGGTGGCGCTGCGGTACGAATAATCCATGGCGCTCTCGGCGTCTCAACGAAGCATGAAAATGGGCGAGCCTTCAGGCGCGGGGAGGGAAGTTGCTTAGGGCCATCAATTCATCGCTGCGCGCGCCGCCATCAAAGTGGTAGGCAGCCTTGGCCTTGCGGAAATCATTACCCAATAGGTAGATGTCGTGGGTGTCGGGACCCGTGACCTTCAGAAAAACCGCTGTCCCTTCCGCTGCCTTTGAGTTGAGTATCCTCGCGTCGGCGACCTGATTGAAGACCACCGCGGGAACATCTTTGTCAAGCCGCGCCTGGCGACCGGTGAAGTCGCTGACTTCCAAACCGTCGATATCTTCGAAATAGAGTGCGCTCTGCCATCTGTCGAGTGCCGGCTGATCCCAGGTTACTTCGACATCTTTCAGTTTCACGTTCCTCGCCCAGCGGAATTGCAATGCGTGTATCGAGGTATCGTACGGGGCGGCTGAGTCGGTAGAAAGATAAAGCTTGATGTTTTCAAAACTAACGCCATCAAGCCAACTCTCCGGGTGTCCAGCAATCATGGACGATCCTTGAACGTGCGCAATGATGTTTCGGATCATGACGTTGCGAATGCGACCCGGTCCCGGCTCGCCCGGCCGGGGCGGCCTCTTGTCCCATTCGCCGGGCGTTTTGATCTCGAAATTGAACGGGTTGCCATCGCCCGCCCAGAACCAATCAAAACGGTGCAGATCTATCGTCAGATTGGAAATGATGACATCTTCGACAACGCCGCCCGAGACGATCTGTAACGTAATTCCCCGGTTGCAGTTGGTAATCACGCAGTTATCCACCAGAACTTTGCGGACCGCCACTTTGACACCTTCAGTGAATTTGATCGCGGCCGAGGCGGAGGAAAAACGGCAATTGACGACGGTGATGTTCTCGCAAGCTTGTTTATCCGAAAACATGGCAATGCAATCGTCCCCGGTCTCGATTGTGCTGTTCGAGATGCGAATATCCTTGCATCCGTTCATGTCAATGCCGTCTGCCCATACAGCCTCTTTCAAGCTGGTGTAAGCGTAAATTCCATCGATCACCACCCGCTCGCTCTCGAGAAGGTAAAATGTCCAACTGGGTGAGCGCAAAAATGATAGCCCCGTGATGCGCACGTTCTTGCACCGCCTCAGCCACACGAGGTGAGGATAGATTTGGCGGTTGGGAAAGCCTTCCGGGTAGGAGCGCATAATGGATTGACCGGAGGATTGCATTATGGTCTTATGATTGAAGGCATGCTCCGTGTTATCAGGCCGCCATACGTATTTCGCCTGGCCGTCCACAGTTCCCTGGCCTTCGATCGAAATATCTTCAAGGCCGTCTCCCTGGAATAAAGCGGCCGTGGAAGGAGCGTCAACCTTGTTGAAGAAGAGGACCGGCTTTAACGGATATGCGCGCGGGTCGTCCATAGCGAACAGTGTCGCACCCGCTTCCAAGTAAAATCGAATATGACTGCGGAGCTCAAGTCCCCCCGATGTATACTCGCCCGGTGGCACGTAGACAACCCCTCCTCCGGAGGCGGCGCAGGCGTCGATTGCACTTTGAATCGCCGGCCGTGCATCATCGCTCTTCTTTCCGGTCGCTCCATAATTTCTCACGTTGAAAACCGCCTCGCCGGTAGCGCCAAGGTGAGAACGGGCAGTTTGCGGTGCAGAAATTGTGGATTCAGGTTCGTTAGCGCTTGGACCGCTCAAGCCGTAAGCCGGAGCCACGCTCGCAATGCCAGCAGCGGCCAGTGAATTGAGGAACACACGCCGGTCTTTCAGATTCATTGTTATTACAATCCTCCCCGCCGAATTTCTCGCCCTGAACTCGATCGCTGCTCTATAGAACGACACAAATTCCAGTGCCGCCCTTCAGGATGGCACATGCCTGGCTAAAGCCCGTCGTCGCTCTTGAGCACCCGAGACACCGCGGCCACCTGAACGGTTTGGGTGGTTGCGTCCGGGGCCACATCCATGCGGGCGTGCTCACCCACAGGAAGAATAATATTCGTCCGTGCGTATCTCTTGAAACCCTTCTTTTCTGCCATCACGCTGTACGTTCCAGACGGTAAGAGGGGAACCACATAGTGTAGTGCGTCATGCATGGCTTTACATAATTCCGCACTTTGAGAATCGCCCCGCTTCGGAAATCACGCCTAAGGATGGCAATCCGAAATGTAAAGAAGTGTTGGATGCACTACAGCGGAGCGCTGCGCTATGCCTGATGACTGGAGCCGGTCATAGCCAAGGGAAGGGAAGTCTTGTTTTCGATCGTCACGGCATAGCCTGCTGGGGCATTGAGGAAATAAGCGAGTTGGCTGCCTTGCTTGCTCCAGCGAAGTGAAACTGCGCCGCCGGGGACGGGAATGCGGCCCTCGCATGATTCGAGTTCGCTTGCTCTGAACCGGACGTGAACCGTCTTCCTTACCCAGTCGACTTGGTACAGGCCGAGAACGTCACGGTAAAGCACATTAACGATGTTTGACTGGAAGCCATGGTTGAGGCTCCCAGCGGTATCATCATTTTCCCAAAGAGTACCCGTGAGCTCCGCCATATAAAGCAAATAGGCTTTGGATCCGTCGATCAACTGCTGACAAGAACCGTAGGATGACAGCAGTTCGAGGCGCAAGACTTGACCCATAAATGCATTCGACGGGGAGATATCAGGATAGCGCCTCGTTTGCTTGCGTCGGGGACCAAAGTCGTTGGTCAGAGTTTTCCAGAGCGTGCCAAAGGTTTCGGGCGTCGCGGTCCCAAAATAGAATGCATAATACTGGCAAGTTTCAGTCCTGTTCCGCGTCGGGACGAGCTTTCCGCCCACGCGAAGCGCATTGTCTATGAAGAAGCTTCCATCGAACGATTGAGCGCGGATGGTCTTCCGGAGTGCGGCGGCCTCGTCCATCCAAGTGGAAACTTGGTACATTTCTCCGGCAGCTTCGAGCGCCGCGGCGTAGAGCATGTTCGTTGGGTAATTGACATCCTGTAGGAAATTGTTGGCCGCCGACCATTCGACGAAGACGCAGCCCCTTAGCTTTTCCAGCAACCCGTCCCCGTTGCGGAACGGCTCGAAATAATCGAACAGCTTGACGATCTTCGGCCGCAGCCCGGCAAGCATTTCATGATCGCCGCTGCGCTGAACATATTCGCGCAACTGTAGAACGAACCACATCGCCCAGTTTGGATTCAGACCCCAATACGCGTTGTAGTGGTCTGCCGGGTAACACGCGGGCAGCATCCCTTCGGGGAGGTGTGCAAAGCGACCGGGCAGAAGATAGTTTTCAAGGAACGCACTTTCGACGGTTGAGCCCCCGGTAAGCCGGTGCTCCGCGCGAGAGGTAAAGTAGCTGTCACAAAGCCATCCGGCGCGCTCACGCGAAGGACAATCGGTGAGGAGATCGACCGAATTCTGCCGGAAACACTCTCGACCGGCTTGGAACAGCAGATTCAGGTCCTGGTCGCTCGAATCAAAATGGGCAGTCCATACGTTCGGATTGGCATACTCACGCAGATAGATCCCGGAGATCTCGCCGTCGCCCTCGATCGCCAGGAATTTGAGAAAGCGAAGCGTATAAGGCTCAAACGATTCAAGATGGTATGTGCCCGGAGGCAACTCATACGCAATAATGTTCACCGTATCATTCCGCCCGAAATCGACATCGCCATTGAGCAACATTTCGTCAAATGTTACAAAGAGCCGCGTCTTGCTTCGAGCCGTTACCCGCGCGCCAATGAAACCGGTTAGATCTGTTCCAAAGTCAAAGAGGTGGAATTGGTTTACAGAGAAGCTGAAAGACGACGGCCAGGAGTAAGGCTCATCGAGATGAATGACATTCTTATTGGCAACACGCTGTAGCTCGAAAGAAGGAATCTCGGAAAGCTCCTGCTCCTTGAAGCCCAGAAGTGTTGGGCTGATATGGGTCATGAAAAATGGTTTTCGAAGCTCGCCCACCGGCGCCGTGGTGGATACGTCTCCTTGCATGATGCGACGCGCGGGTTGCCGCTGGTTAAACTGCGGATAGGCCACGCGCCGGGGAATGAGCTGCTTTGGGGCTGATGCTGCGCACAGCTCCGGCTCGAACCCGTGGCCGGCATCGCTGCGCCACGCATCCGTGGCAGGGTCAAGTCGGTACACTTCGGTGAAGGTGCGCTGCAAGGAATATCGCTCCACCTTTTGCACTCGATGGGAAAGAATGGTGCACTCGAACGGTTTTTGGTGGTCATCGGTCGCGGCGAGCACCTGCGAGCCTGCAGTGATTTCGGCCTGCAAGAACGACGATTGATTCATAACGTAATAACTGTTGACGCTGTAGCCCGCCACTTCGATAGCGACGATGTTAGTTTGCCCCTCCAAAAAAGAGGTGATATTCCACGCGTCCACGCGGAAGAAACCATACGGACCGCGCGCCGGACCATAACCGCGAAATTCGCCGTTAACGAATAAGCGGTAGAGTGCAGATGCCGCCACACGCAGGACGGTGAGACTTTGAGGAGGCACATCGAATACGGCACGAAAGCCCACGAACAGGTTCATCTCAGTTTCGCGCCCTTTAGGCCAGATCGCTTTTGCGACCTGAAAATACGATTGTTCCGAACGTGATGAAGCCAACTGGCCAGCCTGAGCTTCTTTAAAGGAAAGATGGCCTCGTGAAGCGAGCACGGAGCTACCGCATGACGCTAAGAGTTGCCGCCGATTCATGAAGTTCAACCAAAGGGAGAAAAACCCTGCCAGTTTACCTCTGACCGCTGTGACTGTTGCGAGCGGAAGATATAAGCTAACAGCAATCCCGCCTAGAAGCTACCATCTCGAAGTTAGCCCGGTTGGTATTAGTGCATTCCCGAGAGACTCCGTTAGATTCGCGACGAAGACTCACGCGCTCAAGAACGCCGTTCCTGGTTCATTACGTCACGGAGAGGACGGTCCGCAGAACGCGCCGAGCGTCCAATGTTAACATAATAAAGGTTATCGGACATTACGAGTAGGCGTGGGTTTCAGCTACGCTACTTAAGTTGTTGCTCTCTGGGCAATCGGTACACTCCCCCCTCCGAGATGCTGAATCGCGACGCCCTTGCAGTGCGACAGCGCGAGCTACCGCCGTATGCATTCCATGTCATTGTGTAGGGATGGCGTTAGATTGGCACGCCGTACACGTCGCGCACCCTCTGGCGCGGTTTAGCTTGGCTTAAGGGAGTGATTGTGAGCAGCATGGACGGAGAGACGGGAGATGGGAAAAGGGGCGAGCTTGCGCACCAGACTGATTACCGCCCCAACAAGGGCCCTTATGATGGCGTGAAACGCTGTTACGATTACTACAAGGAGAAACAGGATTGCTCCCAGGACCACCAGGATGCCGATTAGAATCGCGAACGTGTCTATCGTGTACATGTCTGCGGTGTTGGTCGCTTCAATGATTTCGATGCTGTACTGCGGTAAAAGGTTCGTGGAGTAGCGCCAGTCCCGCTTGGCGAGACCGGCTTCTGCCGCCGGGATGGCGGCGCCACGCGCCGGCCAAACGAGCCAGCGTAGGAATAGGGCTTGCTTTACCCTCGCTGCTGTCCGGAGCGGTGATCGACGAATTGGGGTCGCTAAAGTTCGGATAGAGGTGGCTGTAGCCCAGCGTTCGCCTTGTAACGCTGCGGCAGGCCCAACTTTGACGTAACCCTGCTGACGCCGGTCGCCGCCCCTAAACCCTCTAGCCTTCTGCTGCTGCTGTTTAGCACAGGACTATCGGCACTGACAGGGTTGGTTTGAAGACGTTCGCGCCACCACGAGGATAGGCACGCGTGAGCGTCTCGCGCCCGCGAGAAACCGAACTAGGCTACATAACTAGCCTATGGGCCGAGAGCGACGGCGCGGCCGCTGTCCAAAATGGCGGCTAATCGGCGCGAAGGCTCGCTTCCCTTCTCCCCGCCGCTTCGGCCCGGTCTCCGCCGCGTCAGCCGATTCGATCGAGTCCGTCGAGGTACGGCCGCAACGCTTCCGGAACCACTACCGACCCGTCCTCTTGCTGATAGTTTTCAATAATCGCGAGCCAGGTACGTCCAATGGCCACTCCGCTCCCATTTAGCGTGTGAAGCCACTCCGACTTCCCTCTTCCGCGCCGGAAGCGCAGGTTCGCCCGCCGCGCCTGGAACGCTTCGCAGTCGGAGCAGGACGAGATTTCCCGGTAATCGCCGCTCGAGGGCAGCCACACTTCCAGGTCATAGGTTTTCGCGGAGCTAAATCCCATGTCGCCGGTACAGAGCGTCACCACACGGTAAGGCAGGCCGAGCCGCTCGAGAACTTCGCCCGCGTCACGGGTCATAGATTCGAGCTCTTCATACGATTTTTCCGGCAGCGTGAATTTCACCAGCTCGACTTTCTGAAACTGGTGCTGGCGGATCAAGCCTCGCGTGTCTTTGCCGTACGATCCTGCCTCGCTGCGGAAACATGCCGTCCAGGCGCAATGTTTGATGGGCAGCTCTTCAGCTTCCAGGATCTCATCGCGGTACAAGTTGGTGACTGGAACCTCGGCCGTGGGGATTAGCCAGAAATCGGTGCTCTCGATTTTGAAGAGGTCCCCGGCAAACTTCGGCAATTGGCCGGTTCCGAACAGGGTGGCGGAATTTACCATGAACGGAGGTAAGACCTCTGTATATCCATGCTCTCGCGTATGAAGGTCGAGCATGAAATTGGCAAGGGCACGCTCGAGCCTCGCTCCCACGCCCGTATAGACAGCGAATCTTGCCCCAGCTATCTTGGCGGCGCGCTCAAAATCGAGAATGCCCAGCTTGGGCCCTAGTTCCCAGTGCGGCATGGGCGGGAAGTCGAAATGGCGAGGCTCGCCCCAGTGGCGCACCTCCTGATTGCCTGCGGCGCTATCTCCCACCGGCACGCTCTCGTGCGGCAAGTTGGGAAGGGCGGCCAGGATATCGCGCAGCTTCTCATCGTAGGTTTTGTCTTCCCGGTCGAGGCTGGCGATTTCAGTTCCGAGTTGCTGCATTTCGGTGACCAGTGCTGAGACGTCTCTTCCCTGCTGCTTCAAGGCCGCGATCTCACCGGAGACCTTGTTGCGGCGCGCCTTCCGCTCTTCAGCGCCGGAGAGCAGCCTGCGGCGCTCGCGGTCGAGATCCTCAAAACCGTCGAGCACGCTAGTTGCGGCGCCGCGATCCTTCAACTTCTGCTTGACCAGCTCCAGGTTCTCACGCACAAATCTAAGATCGAGCATCGTATGTGTTCCTCGGCGTTTGGAAGGGTCAATCTAAACCAGAGCGGGTGTCCTGTCAAATTTCAAGGGCAAAGCGCGGTCTTGCGGCTGTACAGGCTGCAAGTGTTTAACGGCAATGTTATGCCAATCAAGTACATACCTCCCCTGGCCGACCGGCTTTATGCTATCAATAGTATGCATCGGTGTATCCAGGCATTTAGGAAGAAAGCAGTCTATGAATCCTTTGTCCAGAAGATTACGCAGGTACGCGCGAGTTGTCCTGGAACGGTACCAAGTGGCGGGAAGGAGACTCACGGTTTTTCCGGATGACACCTTCCTTCTTTCCTATCCCAAGTCCGGGAATACGTGGCTAAGATTTTGGATGGGAAACCTGCTTCACCCAAACGATCCTTTGACCTTTCTGAAGATGGAGGAGCGGATCCGGAGTATATATACCCTGCCAGACCACCAGCTTCGCCAGATAACCAAGCCGCGGTTTTTGACGGGTCACGAGTGTTTCGACCCTCGATACAAGAAGGTTATCTACATTGTACGCGATCCCAGAGATGTCCTGATCTCCTCCTACTGGTTTCACACTAAGTTGCGGGCGATTCCAGAGGGCTATCCCATGGACGCTTACGTTTCCCGGTGGTTGGCGGCGGACGTATACGATCTGCCGTCGTTCGGAACTTGGAACGAACATGTGTTGAGCTGGCTCGCCACGCGGAGGGATCACCCTGGCTTTCTCTTGCTCCGCTATGAGGACATGAAGAGGAACCCCGAAAGGGAGATTGCCAGGGTGGCGTGTTTTATGGGTGTAAATGCTTCTCCGCAGAGGCTCGCTCGCGTGATCGAGCTCAGCAGCGCAGACCGGATGCGGGAACTTGAAAAAACGGAACATCACTCGTGGGCAGTGACACGAGGTTCGCGGACAGACATTCCCTTTGTCGGAAAGGGTGTCTCAGGGGATTGGCAATCGATCCTTGCCGCGGAGATGGCCGGACGAATTGAGGCGGCCTTTGGCGCCACGATGAAATCGCTTGGCTACGAGCTCACACAAGAAACCGCCGCTGTTTCAACTTTACCCCATAGCCAGGCGACATCAGCCTAAGCGCTTTTATATATCCATGTGCTGGCAGGCCACGCCCGGCCGTCCCTGGCGGGATTATTCAAGGAGTAGTTAGCGCTCACGATTAGGCGAGGTTTCGGCCCCGCCGGAAAGGGGCACATCTTCCGGTTTCCCGCGTCGCGTTGTGAGCCGGCGGCCGCCACCCAAAAAAGCAGGATCGGTTATTAAAGATGAGAATTCTACACCTCGGCTGGGGATTTCAGCCATGGCGCGCAGGGGGGCTAATCGAATACGCCGAAGATCTCATAGAGGCCCAGACAACTGCGGGCCACGAAATCGGTTATTTCTTCGCGGGCCGCCACAACATATTCCTCAAACGGCCGCGGCTGAAGCTATGGAAAAAGCGTGGCGTGCGGATGTTTGAGATCCTGAATTCCCCGATCTGTTCTGGCGGAGGATCGGGAACGCGGCAGCCGGTGGAGGAAGTGGACGAACCTGTCTCTGAGCGGTTCTTTTCACAGGCTCTCGACCAATTCAAGCCGGACATCATCCACATTCAAGAACTTTTCGAGGTACCGTCTTCCTTGATCGACCTCGGGAAAGCTCGCGGCCTCCCGATTGTGATGACGCTCCACGACCACTATCCTTTGTGTCCGACGTTGTATCTGATCGACCACACCGGATCGAGCTGCAAACGCCGGGATGTGGGAGAGACCTGCGTGAAGTGCTGCCATCATGCTCCACAGGGGCGGCGGGATCTAGTTTTTCAAACTCTGAGATACAGGAAGCCTAAGTGGCTGCCGGATTCTTTGGAGGCGGTCGCACGCACCGCCGCGTACCGCGCATGGTCGCATCTGCCCGCGGCATCCGGTACCGCAATAGACGACGAACCTGCGCGCGGAGAGAGCCCCGGCTTGAGCGTCGCCTTCCAGCGCCGGCGTGACATTAATGTCCGGAGGCTCAATAATATCGACCGGTTGATTGCTGTTTCTTCAAGATCTAAAGAGCTCTACCAAAGCGCCGGCGTTTCCGAAGGCAGGTTCGTGATTCTCCCGCTCGCCCTGCGGCACATAGACTCCATTCAATCAAAGGCAATCCATGGCATTTCCGGTCCGGTGAATTTTGTGACGCTTGCGGGCTGCCGGGACCGGTACAAGGGAGCTTATGTCGTTCTGGAAGCGATGGAGCGGCTGGCCCAGGCCGGCCTCGAAGACCGCTTCCGGCTTATCATTTACGGCCACCTCTCGAGCGAAGTTCGAGACTCTATTCTGAGTTTTTCCAACGTGGAGTATCGTGGTTCTTACAAGGTCCAGGAACTTGATCGCATTCTTGAGGGCATGCACGCTGGCATTGTGCCCTCTGTTTGCGAGGAAACGGGGCCGCTTACAGGTGTTGAGATGCTGGCTAAGGGTATACCAGTCGCTGGGAATAAGATAGGAGGCATCCCGGATTATGTCCGGGAAGGCGTTACGGGATGGCTAAATTCTTCAAACGATGGAGCCGGTCTGGCAGAGATTATGAGGCGAATTATGAATGATCCCGATGAAATCCTCCGTTTGAGCGAGCTGATCGTGGCCCACCGTGAAACCATTGTTCGGGCGATGGCCCGGCACCTCAAGGAAATTGACGAGATTTACAGAACGGTTTTGAATGGCACGGCTTCAGTGCCGGGCGCATAAGGACGCAAGCTCGGTACTTATTCTCCCTCGCCTCTTTAGGGGAGCGGGGCCGAGGGGCGGCGAAAATTAATGTAGTGGCACCAACGCTTCCTTATTTTTGATTCGTTACTCCATGCGAGGCTTCATGAGAAAATGGTCCTGGACACAACGGTTCGGAAATTGAGACGCAAAGGGCCTTATGATACAAGAGACGCACCACCAACCTGCAGGGGAAAATCAAGCCGGGCCGGGTCGGCGCGATTTCGCGCCTATGAGGCTCGACGCTTTGCCCGATCAGCCTCTGGTCTCTGTGCTCATTCCCAGTTACAACTACGGGCGATACATTTGGATGACGCTGCAAAGCCTTCTGGACCAGACGTACTCGAATTTTGAAGCCATCGTTTGCGATGACGGATCGAGTGACAATTCAATCGAAGTAATTCAGAAGTACGCGGCGCGGGATTCGCGCATCAAGTTTTTGGCCAAAGAACACGGCGGCATCACCAGTACCACTAATGTGGCCTATGCGAATTCAAAGGGAGAAATCATTTCCCTCCTGGATTCTGACGACGTTTTCAAGTCGTCCAAGCTGGAGAAGGTGGTGGCGGCATTTCGAAACAATCCTCGCTCCGGGGTGTTTATGCACCGGGTGCAGACGATCTCCGCCGCCGGTCAGCCGTTCGGCCAGCCGAGACCTCGCGATCTGGAACAGGGCTGGCTGGGGCCAAGCGCGCTGCGCCGGGGAGGCCACACTCCGTATGCGCCGGGGCCGGGCCTAAGTTTCCGGCGGGAAGTGATTTCGGGATTATTTCCTATGTGCCTGCCGGCATCGGTTGCTCATGCCACGGACGGCTACCTGGTCCGCTGCGCGCAGTTCATTACGGAAATCAGCGTTACCGACGAGTGCCTCACGGAATACCGAATCCACGGAGGCAACACCTGTGGACTCAACAGGCACTTATTCCCACCGAAGAGCGATATCGAGGCGACTGAGATATCGGTATCACTTCAGAAGGACTTTCTCCGGCGCGTGTACGGATCGGAGTTGGCTGAGATGCTGAGACTGGAGGACCGCAGCGGGTACTGGCAGGGACTTCTGGCGTACCGTGCGCTTCATGGCAAAACAGCAGGAACCGTCCGGCCATTCAGCGTGGAGGAGATGATCGGGCATCTCGGGAATCGTCAGGAAAGGCGCATCTGGCGTCTCATCCTGAAGCTTCCGGATCCACTCACCAAGCAGGCGTATTGTTTCTGGCATGGCTCCTCCGCCTGGCAGCGCGCGATCAGATCTGTCTTTCGCCGATGGGTATAAAGGAGGGGGATCTGGCGGAATGCAGAAGAGGATCGTAATTATCGGCGCGGGCCCTACCGGGCTCGGGGCGGCCTACCGGCTGCACGAGTTGGGTTACGCTAACTGGACTCTCTATGAGCGGAATGATTATCCCGGCGGTCATGGCACGTCATTTCTCGACGAGCAAGGTTTTACGTGGGACGAAGGTGGACACGTCATTTTCTCCCACTACCCCTACTTCGATCGAATGGTCGGCGAGGCGCTGGGCGGCGAAGTCCGCGAACGGATCCGAGAGAGTTGGGTGCTCTGTCAAGGCAGCTTCGTGCCCTACCCTTTCCAGAACAATCTCCGCTATCTGCCGAAAGCCGCTCAGGTGGAGTGCCTTCTCGGCGCCGCGCGCGCCTGGGCCGGGTCTGAAGGACGACGTGCCGGCAACTTTCGCGACTGGATTATTAATACTTTTGGCGAAGGAATCGCCACACATTTCATGTTTCCCTATAACGAAAAGGTCTGGACCACGCCGCTCGAAGAAATGTCGAAAGACTGGATTGCCGAACGGGTTCCAGTCATTGACTTTTCGCGGCTTCTCCACAACGTGGTGCACGGGCGCGACGACGTGGCGTGGGGTCCGAACAGCAAATTCAAGTTTCCGCTGCGCGGCGGAACGGGAGAAATCTATCGCCGCATTGCCCGGCGCTTGGAGAGTAAAATAAACTTGGGCAAGGAACTCGCCGGAGTGGATCGTTTAAAGAAAACCGTCGCATTCACGGATGGAAGCGGCGATCGATACGACGCGCTTGTCAGCACGATGCCTTTGGATTTGCTCTGCAAGGCGCTGGCGCCTGTAAACCCGGAGCTGCTAGATTCCGCCTCACGTCTACGCCACAACAATCTGCTCGTCCTGGGGTTTGGGCTTAGGAAAAAGATCCAGACAACTCGCTGCTGGATGTATTTCCCGGATCCCGGAATACCTTGCTACCGGGCCACCTACTTTTCGAATTATTCGCCCTACAACGTACCGGACGGCGACGTCGACCATTACAGTTCGATCATGTGCGAGATGTCTTACAATCCGGGTCAGTCGCTGAACGTTTCCGAAATAACGGAAAGAACCTTTCACGGATTGGTGGCCGCGGGGGTTTTGGAAGAGGGCGACCGGGAACGCGTTGTCTCCCGTTATTCGCGCCAGGTGCCGTATTCGTATCCCATCCCGGCGCTGAGCCGGGACGACGCCTTAAGATCCATTCAACCCTGGCTCATGCAGAATGATATCTGGTCGAGAGGACGTTTCGGAGCGTGGCGCTATGAAGCAGGCAATATGGATCACTCGGTGATGATGGGGGTCGAGGCAGTCAATAATATTCTCGAGGGCGAAGAGGAGACGACGTTTTCCGGCAAACACTGAGCAGAGATATGCAACGAAGGCCATGTTGCAAGGCAGGCCCTAACCGAAACGGCAAAGAGAGTGCAGCAGACCATGAGCACTGAAAGCGCCGAAACGAAACAGCTGAGCGCACCCGCTTCCCTTCCCTTTAAACCGATCGATCTACCCCCGTTGCCCGCCCGTCCGCTATTCTCAATCCTCATCCCGAATTACAACTACGGACGATTTATCGCGGCCACTCTTGACAGTGTGCTCAATCAGACTTATCCGCACTTTGAAGTGATTGTATCCGACGATGGCTCTACCGATGACTCGCGAGAGATTATCCAGAAGTACGTAGTGAAGGATCCGCGGGTCAGGCTCCTGGCAAACCCGAACGCCGGGTTCACCACGGCTGTCAACCGCGCCTATTCGGATTCGAAGGGGGAACTGATTGCATTTCTTGACGCGGACGACGCGTTCAAGTCCACCAAGCTGGAAAAGATCGTGGCGGCTTTCAGGAGCAATCCTCGCTCCGCCCTGTGCGTCCACCCGCACGTACCGGTATCCACAGAAGGCGAGCCGTTAGGTCCGCCGTTTCCACCCGATCTGGACTGGGGCTGGCTGGCGCCCCAGGCGGCGAAAAGAGGCGGTTGGACGGTTCTTCCCCCCACGTCCAGCCTCTGTTTCCGGCGCGAAATCACGGCCTTGCTGTTCCCCATTCCGGTTGGGGTGAAACGCTTTGTGGACTACTATCTTTCCCGAACCGCTCAGTTCTTGACCGAGGTCAGTATCGTCCCCGAGGGGCTGACCGAATATCGGATCCATGGGACGAACATGTCCGGCCTGACGCCCCGCGAATCCTACGCAGGATTGCGGGGAATGAATGCCGTGGCCAACGAACGGTTCATCGAGGATGTCGAAGAGGTCCTTCCCTTCCAGAATAAGTTTTTGCACCGGTTTTATGGGCCGGAAAGAGCTGAAAACTTGAGACTGGAAGATCACATTTGCTATTGGCACTGCCTGCTTTCGATTCGCGCCCTTCGCGGCAGACGAGCCAGAGCGTTCCGGCCGTACAGCCTGAAGGAGATGATCAGCCACGTGGATCGGCGGCGCTACCAGCGGATATGGCGGGGCATTATGTTATTACCGGACCCGTTGGCAAAGCGTGTTTTCTGTTTCTGGCGCACACCCTCGGTCCTCAAAACCTTGATCAAGATGACCGTGTTCCATTCGCGGCATCCGGCATAAGCGTGAGTCAACAAGAAGCCCGGGCTTCCCTGCCCTTTGGGTGAACCTGCCGGCGATTCGCGCTCTGCGGTGCCGAAGGAAGGGAGCAACTTGGATAGGAGGGCCTGACCACTCCAACTACTTTGGCGAGCGAGGCACCAGCGGGAACGCCGGCGAGCGCGCCGAGCTCGTTATGCGGATTACGCTAGCTGACTTGTGGTAACATCACTGAGGCGTCCGCCGTTTCGAGACGGACCCTCAGCAAAACAGCAAGGAGAGTGCGGCAATCCGTGAACACGGAAGGCATCGAAATGAAACAAGCGAGCGTAGCCGCTTCCCTTCCCTTTAAACCGATCGATCTACCCCCGTTGCCCGCCCGTCCGCTATTCTCAATCCTCATCCCGAATTACAACTACGGACGATTTATCGCGGCCACTCTCGACAGTGTGCTCAACCAGACTTATCCGCACTTGGAAGTGATCGTGTCCGACGACTGCTCTACCGATGACTCGCGAGAGATTATCCAGAAGTACGTAGTGAAGGATCCGCGGGTCAGGCTTTTGGCAAACCCGAAGGTAGGATTGGCCACGGCTGTCAACCGCGCCTATTCGGATTCTAAGGGCGAACTGATCGCACTCCT
>JASHOS010000200.1 GCA_030040995.1 Terriglobia bacterium
TCTATCCGGCGCTGGATCGTTTGGAGACGAAGGGCTTGATCACGGCGGAATGGGGAACGTCGTCAAACAACCGCAAGGCCCGTTTTTACACGCTGACCGCCAAAGGGCGGAAGCATTTAGCGAGAGAGGCGGGCCAGTGGCGCAAGGTCGCAGGAGCCATCAGCCGTGTGCTCGGTCCGCAGGAGGCAAGGGGATAGAACGCGGAGCGCGGGCGAGTGACGAGCAAGGGCGGGGTGGCGCAGACACTTGCGGTGGAGTGTCTGCGATCTCGCGAAGCGAGAGGTTTTTACCAGCATCGGAATATGAGTGAGGCAGTGTTCGGTGATTAGCGGCCAGAGCGGTAGCCACGACGAATTCGCTTTTTGAATTCGTCGTGGGTTTGTCTTCGAAAAAAGCCCACGGCGAGAAAAAACGCTCGCCGTGGCTACCCTTCTCAGACAGGCAAAGGGATAGTGATTATGTTCAGGCGGCGGAAACGATCTCAGGGCGACTTTGCGGAAGAATTGCGGGCTCATCTCGCGCTGGAAGCGGACCGGCTGCGCGAGTCGGGAATAAGCGAGGAGGAAGCCATGGCAGCGGCGCGCCACAGTTTGGGAAATATGACGCAAGCGCGAGAACGCTTCTACGAAGCACATCGCTGGCTTTGGCTTGATTATCTTATCCAAGATTTACGCTACGGCCTTCGCCAGCTTCGCCGCAACCCCGGCTTCGCCGCCGTCGCCGTTATCACCCTCGCCCTCGGCATCGGCGCCAACACCGCGATTTTCAGCGTGGTCTACGAAGTGCTTCTCAAGCCGCTCCCTTTTCCTCATCCTGGCCAACTCGTCTGGGTGGCGCGAACGCAGCCGCCCTATCCACCCGACTGGTCGCTCCCTTTTTCAGGCCCTAACTTCCTCGATTTGCGCGATCAGAATCACAGCTTTCAGTACACGGCGGCCTTCTTCTATGGCAATTTCAGCTTGACCGGCCACGGCCATCCCGAAAACGCCAAAGGGAAATTAGTCGCGGCAAATTTTTTTAAGCTGCTCGGAGTAGAACCGATGCTGGGCCGCGGTTTTTTGCCGGGCGAGGATCAGAAAGGCCGCGACGGCGAAGTGATACTCAGCTTTGATTTCTGGCAGCGCGAGTTCAATGGCAAACGCGATGTGATTGGCAAAACCCTGGACCTGAGCGAGCGGCCTTACGTGATCGTGGGCGTGATGCCACGGGCATTTGATTATCCGGGCGAGGGCAATGAGATCTGGGTCCCGCTGGTCGTCCCGAAGGCAGGTCGGGACGACAATAGCTACCCCGCGATAGCACGCCTGAAGCCGGGCGTGAAGCTCGCCCAAGCCCGTGCTGACCTAAACGTGATCGCCCGCCGCTTGGCCAAAGAGTATCCCCAGAGTAATGACAAACAAGGAGTGCTGCTGATGCCCTTGCACGAGCGCGAGGCGCAGTCCCTCCGCCCAACGTTGCTTATCCTGTTAGGTGCGGTCGGCCTCGTTCTGCTGATCGCCTGCGCCAATGTAGCCAATTTGCTGCTGGCGCGGGGAGCCGTCCGCCAGCGCGAACTGGCCCTGCGGACGGCATTGGGAGCTGGGCGGCGGACCCTTTTCGCGCAACTCCTCGTGGAAAGCCTTTTGCTTGCGCTGATAGGCGGGGCGGCCGGGCTGCTCATCGGCCATTGGAGCGTTAGCCTGCTGCGCGCGCTCAAGCCGGACATTCCACATCTCAACGAAATCGGCCTTAGCACGCCAGTTCTCGGGTTCACGTTGGGCGTCTCCATCCTGACCGGCATTATTTTCGGCCTCGTCCCGGCGCTCCAAATGACCCGCATTCAGTTGAACGATGCGCTTAAAGCCAGCGGAACGAGCCAGGGATTGAGCGCCGAAGGCGGGCGGACAAGGGACGCGCTCGTGGTGGCCGAGGTTGCGCTTTCTCTCGTGCTCCTTGCAGGAGCCGTTTTGTTGATCCGCAGCTTTGCCCGCTTTACAGGTCTCGATCCTGGGTTTGACCCGCATCATTTGCTTCGCTTCTCGGTGGTCTTGCCGCAGGCAAAATATGCGAAGCATAGTCAGGTGGAGGAATTCTATCGGGCGGCGCTGGCTGGCATCAAGGCCCTTCCGGGGGTCGAGTCGGCGGCCGTCAGTTATCCGGTGCCGCCTTCGGGTGGCGAGTCAGACGGCGGTTTTTATGTCGAAGGCCACCCGCCGGCCTCGCCGAGCGCTGAGCCCGACGCGATCTGGCACATCATCAGCCCAGAGTACTTTCACACGATGAGGACCCCGATTCTCATGGGCCGCGCCTTCACGCGCCAGGATACAGCAAAGAGCCTTCCCGTCGTCATCATCAATCAGACTCTCGCCCGCCGCTTCTTTCCTCACGAAAACCCCATTGGCAAGCGGCTGAATTGTGATTTGGATTCGAGTGTAAAGTGGTGGGGGATCGTGGGCGTGTCCGCCGACCAAGCGTATGCCGGCTTTACGAACCTTTATGACAGTGAAGTCTATTTTCCCGTCGCGCGCTTCGCCTGGCCGGACACTTTTGTAGTGCGCACGAAGATTGCTCCGGTGGTTGTAACCTCTGAAATCCGAAAGGAGGTCTGGGCTGTGAATAAGGACCTGCCCATTGTCCGCCTGGAAACCATGGAACAGGCGCTTGGCGACGCCTACACGCCGCGACGGTTTGATATGGTGCTGCTGCTCGCCTTCTCCCTGCTCGCGGTTGGCCTCGCTGCGATTGGCATCTATGGCGTTATGTCTTACTCGGTCGCCCAGCGTACCCGCGAGATCGGCATCCGCGTGGCGCTGGGGGCACAAAGGGGCGATGTGCTGAAGCTGGTGGTCCGGCAGGGAATGCTGTTGGCTGTGGTCGGCCTGGGAATGGGAATTATTGCCGCATTAGGCATGACGCGCTTTATGGCGAGCCTGCTTTACGGCGTCAAGCCGACCGACCCGCTTACGTTTCTTCTGGTCTCGCTGATTTTGATCGGGGTGGCATTGCTCGCTTGTTATATTCCCGCGCGGCGAGCCACGAAAGTCGATCCCATAGTGGCTTTGCGCTACGAGTAAGTCAGTGGTTAGTGAATAGTCGTCACCGGTTCGTGTCGGACAGCAATCCCCCACCGGGCCTCCTTCGACTCGGTCAACCTCGGGCTTCTAAGCACGACACTGACTCGAGATGACGCGTTTGAGGAAAGAAGTCGAATAGATCCATTGACGTTATTGTATAGCCGTGCTGTGTCAAGAAGGAGAGATCACGGGCGAGCGTAGGAGGATGACAGCTCACGTAGCAGATCGACTTGGGTTTTATTCTGGCCAGCAACTTTAGCGTAGGATAGCCAACTCCCGCCCGCGGAGGATCAAGCACCGTAAATTCCGGCGCGTAAACCGCAAAGTGCCGCAAGAACTCGAAGACGGATTGCTTAACGAGCCGGACGTTCTTCATTCCAGAGTCACGTACATTGAGCGCGAGGTCGGCCGCTGAACCTGAGTCAGATTCTACGGCCATAACTTGGCCGAACCGGCAAGCCAAGGGCAGAGAGAACAAGCCAGCACCGGCATATAGATCCAGCGCCAACGAAGGACCATCACGGCGGCAATGGATATTTGATTCGTCCCCAGCTTCCTCAAGTGTTCCTCCGGAATCGCGTCCTGCGGGCGCCTGACCCGCCAACTGGGCCACAGTCCTCACAAGCTCCGGCAAAAGGAACCGGGAAACCTGAAAGAATGACCCTGGACTGATTTGATAAGTGAAGTCCCCCACCCGATATTTGAGACGAGGCTCGCCGAGGACGCAAGTCTTACCGCCGGAATCAAACGCTACGGTTTGGAGCCGCGGCAATGCAGCGAGCATTGCTTGTGCCAGGCGTTCTCCCTGAGCTCGCCAAATACTTCCGCAAAATTTCACCATCACCCGGCGGTCGCTGTCATCCGTCATCATCTCAATCGCAGACGTTCCCTCAAACATCTCGCTCCAGCGAGTCTGAGAAAGCTCAGCCAGGGTAGCATTCAAAGAAGGAGAAAGAATGCGGCAGGCTTCCACATTCACCAGACGATGCGATTCGAGGGCGAAGAACCCGATCCGGGCTGCGCCATCCCGGGCAAAGCCGACTCTCAAACGCGCCTGGTTCCGGTAGTACCACGGAAAGGCCGAATGTACGTTGAGATCGGGCTCTAAGGTCAACTTTCCAATTCTCCGCAGGACTTCCCGGAAGATCGCCACCTTCCACGTGATCTGATCGTCGCCAGTAAGATGCTGGTAGCTGCATCCACCACAGCCTCCGAAATAAGGGCAAGGAGGCTCTACCCGAGACGGGGAGGGGTTCAGCACACGCCGGAGCCGCCCGTGAACGACGCCCCTGCTTTCGCGCAGGGGCTCGACTTCGACCCGTTCTCCGGGGAGCGCATTGTGCACAAGCACGGTGCGGCCCTCGTGATAGCCGAGCGCGGCTCCTCCAAAAACCAGCTTCTGCGCAACGATTTCGAAAGTTGTGGTCGTAGGCATTGGGCTGAAGTTCGACTCAATTATCGCACGCCACTTCTAAAAATTGACTTTACCCACGCTATGGCGATGGTATTATATGGAAGCGCCATATATGGATACTAAAACCCATGACGTCGAATGGAAAAAGGTCAGCGCCGAGCTATTGATTCTGTCCCTCGTGGAAGCCCGCCCCCGCCACGGCTATGAAATTTCAAAACTCATCGAGCAGCGGTCCGGAGGCGCGGTGCGCTTCTACGTTGCTTCGCTTTATCCATTGCTTTACCGCTTGGAAACACGAGGCTGGATTCAGGGGCGTTGGGTGGAGAAGGCTGGCCAGCGGCGGCGACGCTATTACCGTCTGACCCCGCAAGGGCGCAAGGTTCTGGCGTCGCAGCGGCGCGGCTGGCAAGTGTTTGCGGCGGCGGTCAATCGAATCGTGGGAGTGGAGCAGGGGTGAACCGGCGTTTTGGCCGGAGGCCCTTGGAGTGCGGTAGCGGAGCTTGGGTAGCGATTTACCGAACGAAGCCGTTAGGTCTTGGAAAACAAAGGGGCCATTAAAACGCTCTAACAAAAAAGCAAGGGTCTCAAGGGTAAACTCCTGGAGCCACACTCTGAGCCGCGAAGCGGCGCTCTATCAGAGCCCAGGCCAGTCGGCCTGGGTTAAAAGCACCGGTCCTTAAAACCGAAAGCCCTGAAAGGGCGCACCATCGTAGATTCTCCTATGGCCCGTCGTCGCGCACGACGGACGGTGAGTGTGGGAACGGGGGTTTAGGTCGCCCTTTCAGGGCTTGTTTTCGCGATGCAGACCCGATTCCCTGGGCGTTGCCCAGGGCTATGATAGAGCGGCCCTTCGGGCCTCCAAATCTGTGGGTCCTGGGCACAACCCAAGTCGCTCCGCATACAAGAGCGTTTTTCGAATTAACAAGCCACGTCACGCAGGGTGGGATCGTTGTGGCTACGCGCGAATGATGACGAGGGATCAGATATGTCTGAACGGCCGGATTGGAAAGAAGAAATCATCAGGCGGCTCGCATCTTTGAAGCTGCCGCCGTTCCGCGAAGCGGCGATTACGGAGGAACTGTCACAGCACCTCGACGACCGCTACCGGGACTTGATCTCCGGCGGCGCCACGGAAGATGAAGCCCGACGCCTGGCGCTCGATGAGCTGCGTGACCCGGATTTTCTTGCGAGAGAATTACGCCGGATAAAGCACGAGAGACTGCAAGAATCCATCGCGCCCGGATACCCTGGCACGCGCAATTTTCTCGCGAGCCTCTGGCAAGACGTTCGCTACGGCCTGCGCCAGTTGCGCCGCAACCCCGGCTTCACTGCGGTCGCCGT
>JASHOS010000201.1 GCA_030040995.1 Terriglobia bacterium
TCTACGCCTCGCTGTTTCTTGACCCGCCTTCGCCTTTAACCTACGCTAAGGATTTTGGTTTTATTCCAGCATAGAGTTGGAGTTAAGCGTGGCTATGGATCAATCGCGCCACAAGCATGAGGCAGAAGCATATCAGCCGGCGCATCCGACGGCAGAGCCGGCGAGTGCGTCTGTGGGGACGGGGAATTTAGCCGGGCTGCTAACGCACGAAGATATTGACCGGGCACGCGACCGCTGGAGGGTGGCAAAGGCTCGGATTCAGGGAAGGCGGGCTGGCTCCTTCGGAGGCCTTTGGGTGTTTTGGCTGCTCGTAGGGCCAGGCATTCTGGTGTTTCTAGGGGAGAATGATGCGCCCAGCATGCTGTCCTATGCAGCCACCGGAGCGCGATATGGCATAGGCTTCTTCGTTCCTTTTGTTGTTCTAACTTTCGCAATGGGCTTTGTGGTGCAGGAAATGACGGTACGTCTGGGGGCAGTCACTCACCGAGGCCATGCAGAACTGATTTTTGACCGCTTCGGGCCGTTCTGGGGCTTTTTCACGATGGCCGATCTCATTCTGGGAAATTTTCTGACGCTAGTTGCAGAGTTCATCGGCGTGCGCGCCGGGTTAAGCTTCTTTGGCGTCCGTCCTTCCCTGGCCGTAGGTAGCGTGCTCCTGGTGGTTGTCGCCGCGATAACCACAGGACGGTATTGGACGTGGGAGCGCATTACGATGGGGCTTGCCATCTTCAACGGTCTCTTCGTGCCCGCCGCGCTTCTGGCCCATCCTGCTTGGCACGAGGTTGGCCGGGCTTTGCTTCGCTGGAGCCCGTTTCCCCGGGGAAACAGGTCTGAGATCCTCCTGCTGATCCTTTCGACGATCGGCGCCACCGTCACGCCATGGATGTTATTCTTTCAGCAAGGCGCCGTAGTGGACAAGGGAATGCAGCCGCGCGACATCAGCACGGGACGGCTGGATACGCTGCTCGGGACGATTCTCGCGGCCATTTTTGCAGTCGCCACGATCCTCGCCACCGCACCGTTGTTTCACCACGGCATCAATGCCGGCGATTTTCAGGCCGGGGAGTTTGCCCAGGCGCTCGAGCCCTGGATCGGGCATGTGGGGGCAGCCATGTTCGCACTGGGAATCATCGAGGCGGGCCTCGTCGCCGCCATTGCCATCGCAACCTCCTGTGGGTACGCATTCGGCGAGGTCCTGCACACCGGTCACAGCCTCAACCGGCCGCTGCGGGAAGCTTGGCCGTTCTACTCGATCCTGCTCGGCTCGGCTTGCCTTGCGGCGGGTTTGGTCCTGATACCCAATGCGCCGCTCGAATTTATTATTCTGATGGTCAACGTCATTGCGGTGCTGGCCATGCCTCCGGCGCTCGCACTGCTTCTCTTGCTGGTAAACGATCGCGATGTAATGGGAAAATACGCAAACGGGCTGTGGGCTAACCTGGCCGGTATTACCGTGACCGTGTTGCTCGTGGTTGCGGGACTTGGATTCGGCCTGGCCACCGTATTTCCGCACCTGCTACATTAACGATTTTCGATTGATGACTATAGAGAACAGCAAATTGAACGGTGAGCCGATCAGCCTGAGACATCCGGAAGCGGCGCTATCCGTGCTGGAAGCGGATCAGCTTGTCGCCGCGAAGCAGAGGACGCGGTTCGGAAGACGAGGCCTTTCTCCAGCCGTAAAAGTAACGCTGTGGGGCTTGCGTATCTACGTCATCGTCATGTTGCTGATCGTGCTGATGTCGGTGCTGCAGGCCCTCCACGCAGGTCATTGATGATTGCCGATTGACGGCTTTCGATTACACACAAAGAACGGCGACTCCCAATGCCTGTCCCAATTAGCTGGACTGCATTGGCCCTAAAGAGCGGCCTCGCCGCCTGCTGTGCGGAAAGCCTGCGGCTTTCCGGGCAAAGGCGTCATTGCATATTCGTGCTGGGCGCGCAGGCTCAACCTGCGCGCCCAGCACGAAGAGGACAGGAGGATTAGCCGAGTTCCGGAAGGGCGAAGCCCTTCCGCACAGCGGGCGGCAAAGCCGCGTGTCGCCTCCAAAGATCAGAAAGCTAATTTCGACAAACGTGCGGTGACTCCTGCTTTTCAATCGTCAATCGAAAATCGTCAATGCTGGGTGGCGCGATGCTGATTTCCGGATATGCAACGGAAGAGGGGACTGAGCGATTCAAGGAACGCTTTAGCAGCCGGCTACCGCAACACTTCAGGTGCACCCGCCGGCTTCAGCTCTCCTCGATTGGCGCTGGCACTTACCTCGGCGAGCCCACCGCAGACTGTGATCGCCAGTACAGAGAGGCAGTGACGGCTGCCGTCGAGACTGGCGTCAACGTTATCGATTCGGCGGTGAATTACCGCCATCAGCGGAGCGAGCGCGCTATCGGCCAGGCCCTTGCGGCAATGATTTCCGGGGGCACGATCCAGCGCGACGAAATCTTCCTGGCCACCAAGGGTGGCTTCTTGGCGTTCGATGCCGACCCGCCTTCGGACCCCTCCGCTTACCTCTTTCACCACGTTATTCAATCCGGGCTGGCCCGCGAGGAGGACGTTGCGGCGGATTGCCACGTGATTTCCCCGGCTTACCTCAAGAATCAAATCGAGGTGAGCCGCAACAATCTCGGAGTGGAAACGATCGATCTTTATTACATTCACAATCCTGAAACGCAGTTACGGCGCGTAGGTCGGAAGGAATTTTATCGCCGCCTGAGAGAAGCATTCACCGCGCTGGAAGAGGCGGTGACCGAAGAGAAAATTCGTTGCTATGGCGCCGCCACGTGGAACGCCTTTCGAGTGAGTCCGGAATCCGGGGAAGCGGTGTCGCTTCTCGAGGTGCTTCGGGTTGCGGAAGAGGCTGGCGGCCCCGGTCATCACTTCCGCGCCGTCCAGCTTCCCTTCAATTTCGCGATGCTCGAAGCTCTTCAAGCCAATACGCAGGAATGGGGCGGCCACCTTGTACCAATCCTGCGAGCCGCTTCCGAGCGCCGGCTCATGGTTTTTGCAAGCGCCAGTCTTCTGCAGGGCCAGCTTGCCGATGGTTTGCCGGATGAAATCCGCAAGAAGTTTCCAGGCCTCCAAACGGACGCGCAGCGCTCCATTCAATTTGTACGGTCCACACCCGGCATCACTTCCGCTCTGGCAGGGATGAGTGGAATCGGGCATGTGAAGGAGAATCTGGGCGCCGCTCGCGTTTCCCCTTTGACTCTGCAGCAATATCGGGCCGTGTTTTCGAAATGAGCGGCGAGCCGTTCGCCAGATTCAATCGTCTAACAATAAGCGCTCAATGCTCGGCAAGCCGCGAAAAAAAACCTGCCCTCGCCCCCTTGGGAGAGAGGGTGGACCGCGGCCAGCGTTTTCTCCAGCCGGCGCGGGCCGGGTGAGGGGGTTCTGCAGAGATTTTCAAGACTAGGCACGACTGAAGTCGTGCCCTGATACACAGCCAGGACTAACTTTATTTACGCAACTGGCACTAGCTGGTCGCTGATAGCTGACAGCTCAATGGAGGTGCAGCATGGGTTCGCTCGTGCAGGATGTTAACTACGGCTTGCGTGTGCTGGTGAAAAATCCAGTCTTCACCGCGGTGGCCATTATCACGCTGGCGCTTGGCATTGGCGCGAACACCGCCATTTTTAGCCTGGTGAACGCGATTCTTCTGCAACCTCTGCCCTACAAGGACCCTGCGAGCCTGGTGATGCTGCGCGTAACAGAACCGAGCGGCCCCGGTAATCTTTACCCCATCAGCGGTCCTGACTTCACCGATTGGCGCAAACAGAACCGGGTGTTCGAGAGCATGGCGGCAGGAACAAGTGCCGGAGCAACCTTGACGGACCAGTTCCATCCCCTTCGGCTGGAGGGCTTTGAGGTCTCGCCCGAAATTTTTCACGTGCTAGGTGTCGAGCCTCTCTGGGGCAGAGTATTTGCCCAGGACGAAACCCAGACCGGGCACAACCAGGTTGTGATCTTGAGTTATGCGCTCTGGCAGCGGGCGTTTGGGGGCGAGAAGAGCGTGGTGGGTAAGAGCATCACGCTCGACGGCAAAGCTTACGACGTTGTGGG
>JASHOS010000202.1 GCA_030040995.1 Terriglobia bacterium
GCAGCGGGTTGTGGAAAGCCTTGTATCAGGGCACGGCTTTACAGGCTGCGGAAAAACTCCTCTGCGAGCCCAAAATGGCACTCGTCAAAGCTTGTAAGTTATTGATTATCCGTTCGAGCGACCGCCATTTTCGTCCGATTTTGGCGCCGAAAAGCCGTTTTTCCGCAACCTGTTTAGCCGTGCCGAGGGAAGCTGGGTCTTAGGGCGGGGCTTTAGCCCCTGACCGTCAGCGGCTAAAGCCGGCATTCCGTTGGCTTTCGGTCGGCACGGCTAAAGCCGTGCCCTGATACACCCCCTGTCCAGAACGTGAGGGCACTCAGGTCGCAGTTCTCACAGGTGACGTGAAGCTCGAAGTACGCGAAGCATGGTACGAGCGTCAGCCGAGGCAGGGTGTGCGTTGTGTTGTGAAGATCAGAAACGCGGCTCGGGAAATCGGCAGGCCTTCTGTTCCTCCACCACATGACAGGAGTCACGACAGAATTCCTTTTTCTGGTGGGGGGGCCTTGACCCAACTTGTTGGAACAGAAGGTCGCGCCCTCACCAGATTTTGCACTGCGTGCCGGGCGGTCTCACCATGGCATCCCCGGCCTTGCAACCCCACGCATTGGCGAATGCGGGCATGTTCGAAAGCGGGCCGTTCACGCGGAACCTGCTCAGAGGATGTTCGTCCACTTGCGTAAGCAGCCGTGCAAACGCAGGCCTGGTATTGGATGCCCAGATTTGCGCATACGCCAGGAAGAACCGCTGGGCCGGCGTAAAGCCGCCTATTCTCTTATTCGACTTCGCCTCCGCGGTCTTTTGGAAGGCGGTGTAAGCGATGGTGAGTCCGCCCAAGTCTGCGATGCTTTCGCCTTCCACCAGTTTGCCATTTTCGTGGAGCGTCCCCTGAACGACGAAATGGTTGAACTGGTCCACGATGCACTGGGCGCGCGCATTGAAGCGTTTCATGTCATCAGGCGTCCACCAGTTTTTCAGATTGCCCTGGGCGTCAAACTGGCGCCCCTCGTCGTCGAAGCCATGGGTCATTTCGTGTCCAATCACCACTCCAATTGCCCCATAATTGACCGCGTCATCGGCAGCCGGGTTGAAAAACGGCGGCTGCAGGATGCCCGCGGGAAAAACGATTTCATTCATTGACGGATCGTAGTAGGCGTTTACCGTGGGCGGCGTCATGCCCCATTCGGTGCGGTCAACGGGCTTGCCGATTTTGTTCAGCTCGCGGTGAAACTCAAATTCATCGGCGGCAAAACCGTTGTCCACATAAGGCCCGCGGTTGATCTGCAAGGCCGAATAGTCTCTCCACTTGGAAGGATATCCAATTTTCTTCATGTAGAGGTTCAGTTTGGCGATGGCGAATTTCCGGGTGCTTGGGCTCATCCAGCTCAACGTGCCCAGGTCGCTCTGAAGCGTGTTGATGAGGTTGTTGATCATGGCCAGCATCCGGGCTTTTGACGAGGGCGGAAACGCCACCCGCACGTACTGCTCGCCAAGCGCCATGCCCATTGCTCCGTCCGTCGCGCGGACGCAACGTTTCCAGCGGGGCAGAATTTGCTGCGTCCCGGTAAGAACCTTGCCCTCAAAATTGAAGTTCTCGGCCACGAATGGGTCCGAGAGGTACGGCGCCGCGGCGTCAATCAGGCGCCAGCGCAGATAGGTCTTCCACTCCCGCAGCGGTGCAGTGGTGAAGAGCTTGTTGACCTCCTTGAAGAATGCCGGTTCATCCACATTGATGCTGCCCATCTGGGGGTGGCCGATCTGGCCAAAATAATCCTCCCAGGAAATCGAAGGGGCAAGCGCCCTGAGCCCCGCCATGTCCTTCTTGTTATAGAGAGCCTTAGGATCGCGCAGTTCCACCGGGGTTTTCGACGCCTTTGCGAGGTCAGTCTCAATCTTCATGACAGTTGCGGCTTCAGAGGCTGCGGTTTCCGGCTTCTCCCCCAGCAATTCGAACATGTTTGCGACGTGGCGGACATACTGCTCGCGAATTTGCTTCGACTTCGGGTCCTGCTTGGTGTAATAGGTGCAATTGGGTAGGCCCAATCCTCCCTGCCCGGCATCTCCGATCATCATCGAGCTGTTCTTTAGGTCTTGCTCGGAGCCAAAGCCGAAAACCGCGTCCACGCCAAGCGTCTGCAGATGGGCAATCTCCTTCTGCAGGCTGCGAAGGGTATGAATCTGATCGATTCGCTGGAACTCCGGCGTGAGCGGCTTGGATCCTTCCGCGTTGATCTCTTGCGCGTTCATGCAACTGGCCCAGAAGTCGCCTAGTTTTTGCGTGTTCGAGTCGGGTGTCGCGGATTGGCGGGCCGCGTCCTTTTCGAGGATCTGGCGCAGAGTGTCCCGGTTGTGCTCCGCGAGCACGTTGAATGCGGCCCACTCAGGATACGCGGCGGGGATGGGGTTCCTGGCTTTCCAGCCCCCGTCGGCATAAAGATAGAAATCCGTGCACGCCTGCACCTTGGGGTCGAGATTCGTGGTGTCAATTCCCCCGCTCGAAGCTTGGGTGCGGGAGATCTTCTTTTGACAGGCCGCTGACAGGATGATCACTCCTATAACCGCGGATGTTTCCAGCCATCTCAGCTTTGCTCGCATGGATCGTCCTTCCTGTAGGAATTATCGTGAATCGTGTAATTGGCTTCAAGTGGGGTATCCAGCTACCACGGTCTTGTCACAATCGAACCATTGTAGCTCCACCGGCTCCGCTTTTGGGGTTGACGTCTCTCCCGACACATCCGCGGCCCGCAGGCGGGTGAGGGGTTTTGTCCGTGGGCCGATAAACTTTCATCAGCCAGATTCGAAAAGACGCCGCCGAATGAGAGGTAGCACAGCGCGGCCTTACGGCCGCAACCAAGCCAGAGGGGAATCCTGCCCTCGCCCCCTTGGGCTGAACGTGTCCCACGTTTTTTGCTGGACGCGGGGGGTGTATCAGGGCACGGCTTCAGCCGTGCCGACCGAAAGCCAACAGAATGCCGGCTTTAGCCGCTGAGGCTGGCGGCCAGGGGCTAAAGCCCCCCTAAGACCCAGCTTCCCTCGGCACGGCTAAAGCCGTGCCCTGATACGAGGCCCTCCGCAACCCGCTGTGTAGTAGCGACTTCATGTCCCCCCCATGTCCAGCCGGAAATATGGGTAAAGCTGAGCCCCCCTTGGGGGAGAGGGCGGCGCGCAGCGCCGGGTGAGGGAGTCGCCAAAAGCTTTGCCAAAAAGACAAGATTTCACGAACTTGCGATACAGACCGCTGCTTTCGCGGTCTGCGGCTTTTATCCCCGGAGCTCGAGAAAAACCGCAGACTCTCTGAAATGCGAGAGTCTCCGCTACCTGGCTTCAGGCGTGTCGCAAAACGATATGACTGCCTGTCACGGAAAATTCATAATTCTGTAACATGGCGCGTGTTTACTGTGTCGAGGACCTTTGCCTAGAGACCTAATGAGCTGGCTGCGATTGGCACGCCGGCCGTGATGACCGAGGAGTGCTGCATGACCGGTTACCGTACCAGCATGGTTCAACGAATGAGACGAACGATAGCCTTGCTGGCTGCCGGGCTTGTGCTGGCGCCGCTTGCCGTGGCACTCACCGTGACCGAATCCGGCTCAACCCTGATCTTCCCCCTCTTTCAGGCCTGGGTTGGTGCCTACACGAAAATCGACCCTGGACTCCAGATAACCACTGCCGCCACGGGCTCGGGAGCAGGAATCGCACAGGTCATCGCCAAGCAGGTACAGATCGGCACCTCGGACGCCTACATGTCCGACACGGAAGCGATGGCGAACTCGAGTATTCTCAACATCCCGCTAGCCATTTCGGCCCAGGCCGTATACGCGAACCTGCCTGAACTCAGGGGTTCGCCGCTGAAGTTAAGTGGTCCCGTGCTGGCGGGCATTTATTCCGGAACGATACGCGAGTGGGATGCATCGCCTATCGTTGCCCTCAATCCTGGCACGCGCCTGCCCCATCACGCGATCGTGCCTATCCATCGCGCTGATGCTTCCGGTGACACCTTTATCTTCACTCAGTTCCTGAGTTTTTCCACGGCCGCTACTACCGACACGGCGAACGCCAGCAACATCACCTACGGCACGCTGGGCGCAGCCCGGCAGCCAGCCGACTGGGAAACACGCATTGGCTACGGCACGACGGTGAAGTGGCCAACTGTGCCGGGAAGCCTGACGGCGATCGGCAACGACGGCATGGTGCGGGCTGCTTCGCGCACGCCATACTCGGTCGCGTATATCGGCACGAGCTACGAGACCGAAGCCGCCGACGCCGGCCTTGAAATCGCGATGCTCGAAAACCAAGAGGGGAAGTTCCTGATCCCTGGCACAGCCACGACTGAGGCAGCAGCGGCGTCACTGACGCCGCGCACACCTGCCGATGAGCGCCTCACGCTGGTTTTCGCACCGGGCGCCGATTCTTACCCTCTGATCAACTACGAGTACGTAATGGTCTCCACCCGGCAGGAGAATGCACAACTCGCGGCGGCCATCCGGCAATTTCTTTTGTGGTGCATCGCGCCAGATGGCGGTAGTGCTGACCGGTTCCTGGGGCCTGCGCATTTCATCCCGTTGCCTGCAACCATACGCGCGTTGAGCGAAATCCAGATTGCGAAGATTCAGTAGATGGGCAGCCATCGAGGCCCGAAGGGCCGTTCTATCGTAGCCCTGGGCAACGCCCTGGGAATCGAGTCTGCCTTCCGAAAAACAAGCCCTGTAAGGGCGACCTAAAGCGCCGTCACAAGGGCACGCCCTCTCAGGGCTTCAGTTGTGCAATCGAGGAGAATAAATCGTGCCGAATAACGCTGACGATTTCCAGGCCCAACCCCGCACCGTGCAGGATTATATCGAAGACCTGCCAGCCTGGCCCGACGGCACGCGGCTGCCTTCCGCTCCGATGACCTCGATGCAGCGGCGCATCTGGATGCTGGCCGCTGCCGGCAAGTTCTTCGAGGGGTTCGTCGTCTTTATGACCGGAGTTGCGCTGCCGCTGATCGCACGCCAGTTTAGTGTCAATTCCGCTGAGATCGGCCTGGTGACTGCCGCGAGCTTGTTCGGCATTCTGGTCGGCGCGGCCGGCCTCGGCGGCCTGTCGGACTCATTCGGCCGAAAGTCGATGTTCATCGCCGAGATGATAATCTTCACGGCTTTTCTTGCTTTGGTTGTGATCTGCACGAGCTTCGCCTCTCTGGTTATTTGTCTGTTCGGGCTGGGTGTTGCGCTCGGCTGCGATTATCCGACGGCGCACATGATTATATCCGAAAACATCCCCAGCACCAGCCGAGGCCGCCTGGTCATCGGCGCATTTGCGTTCCAGGCAATAGGCGCGCTGGCCGGCACCGCGGTCGGCTATGCGGTGCTCGTCGTGGTGCCCAATCTCAATGCTTGGCGCTGGATGTACGCAACCGCCGTCGTGCCCGCCCTTCTGGTCATAATCGGCCGCTTCTATGTCACCGAAAGCGCAAACTGGCTGTTCGCTCGCGGCCACACCGAGCGGGCTGCGTCCGCTGCAACCCGGCTGCTGATGCGCACGCCAAGATATCCCCAGGCCGTCGTGCTTCCTCCGCGGCAGCAGGCTTCGGCCGGTCACGGGCACGGCGGCGGCACGTTTGCATCCCTGTTTAGCCGGCGCTATCGCCGCGCCACGATTCTCGCCTCACTGCCATGGTTCCTGCAGGACCTAAGCACTTACGGCATCGGAATCTTTACGCCAACGATTCTCGCGACGGCCATCGGCCACGAGGCGAAGCACGTCCGCAGCATGAGCGATCTCATCGCCAACGATGTTCTTGCGGCTAAAGGCGCGGCGCTGACGACGCTACTGCTGATCGTGGGCATCGCTTTTGCCGTCCTGCTCGCTGACAAGCTGGGCAGAATCTGGCTGCAGGTGGTCGGATTTATCGGCTGCGCATTCGGCCTGCTGGTGGCTTCGCTGTCGGTGGATTTCACCGGCCAGGCCGGCGTTATCCTGATCTTTGTTGGTTTCATGCTCTTCAACTTCATGACCAACCTGGGCCCGAATGCCCAAACGTACTTGCTGGCCGGCGAAGTTTTCCCCACCGCAATCCGCGGCACCGGCGCAGGCTTCGCGGCGGCCTTCGCAAAGATCGGTGCCGTCATGACTGCCTTTCTATTTCCCGTCCTGTTGGTCTCAATCGGCACGCGGTGGCTGCTTTACGGCCTCATCGTCACGTCCCTGCTTGGGGCCGTGGTCACGTGGCTATTCCGAATCGAGACTACCGGCGTCAACCTCGACCGTATCGGCGAGGAAACTCGCGAACCCGCACTTCGCGCCCGTGTAGCCGCCCCTGTGAATTAGCTCCGCTTTCGCAGTATCTTACCCTCCGCAACCGCGATCAGTGTAGCGCCGGTCCTGCTTGGCGGGACCGGCACTTGCCGCCGGGACGGCGGCGCTACGCGCGCGCGCCCGGGAAGCTCTCCCTTCGCGAGATCAGAGACAGTAAAGGGCAAGTGTCTGGCCACCCCGCCCAATTACGAACCACGAATCACCAATCACCAGTCACGGTATTCGGGTGGCGCAGACATGGGTATTTAATGTCTGCGATCAGCGTAGCGGAGGCGCGTTACAATGGCGAGGTGTCATCCGAAACAGCAGGTAGCGAAGAGCCGCCTATGGCCGCAACCAAAGTCGATAGACAGCCTGCCTTCTCCCAAGGGGCCGAGCTTTACCCATATCTCCGGCTGGCCACGGGGGGGCATGAAGTCGCTACTACGCAGCGGGTTGCGGATGGCCTCGTATCAGGGCACGGCTTTACAGGCTGCGGAAAAACGGCTTTTCGGAGCCAGGATCGGCCGAAAATGGCGGTCGCTCGAACGGAGAATCAATAACTTACAAATCTTGACGAGCACCATTCGGGGCTCTCAGGAGAGTTTTTCCGCAACCTGTTTAGCCGTGCTGAGGGAAGCTGGGTCTTAGGGCGGGGCTTTAGCCCGTGACCGCCAGCCACAGCGGCTAAAGCCGGCATCCTGTTGGCTTTCGGTGGCACGGCTGAAGCCGTGCCCTGATACAAGGCCCGTGTCCAGCAAAAAATGTGGGACACGTTCAGCCCGAGGGGAAGGATGGCCCGCAGCCGGCGAGAGCCGGGCCTGCGCCCGCGGGAGGTCGCTTCCGCTCCAGAGCTTCAGCGACGGAGCGGCTCCTGCCCGCAGGCGGGCGAGGGGGTTGTGCCGAGATTTTCAACACCTGAGAGGTGAATAAGTGAGTTACAAGACTCAGCCTTTCTTGCTCGCGCTTGCATGGGGTTTCTGTTTCCATTCCCTCCTGCTCGGTGCCTCGCAACCGGTCGCTTTTCGGCGCTCCGGTTCGCACGTTGACGTTCTGATCGGCGGCCGTCTGTTCACCACGTATTACTTCGATCCGCGCTTTGCCAAGCCTTACTTCCAACCGCTGCGCAGCGCGCAAGGGACGATTGTTACGCGTGACTTTCCGATCGGAGACACAGTGCCTGCGGCGAACCTGCACGACCCGGACCTCGAGCCCCACCAGCGCGATATGTTTTTCGGTCACGGAGACGTCGATGGAATCGACTTTTGGGGCGAGGCAGCTTTCCCCAAGTGGAGCGATGATTCTGTATTCGGGCGCACGGTCGTAGTAAAGATCGAAGAGATGAGAGGAGGTCCGGATTTCGGAAAACTGGCCGCGCTTTTCCATCTCGCCGGCCCCGGAGGAAGAGTGGTGGCTGATGAAACCCAGGCTTTCGTCTTCAGGGGCGATCAGAATGACCGGGTCATCGATTGCGTATTCACTATCACTGCCAACCATGGTGCTCCGGTCGTCTTCGGCGATACGAAAGAAGGAACGTTTGCGCTGCGGCTGACTCAGGCGTTGAATGTGCCGCCGGGCCACATGGTGAATTCGAACGGAGCTGCCGGCGAGAAAGAAGTGTGGGGAAAACGCGCGAGCTGGGTGGATTACTACGGAAGAGTTAGCGGCGAACTTCTAGGCGTGGCGGTTTTCGGCAGCCCGCTAAGTTTTCGCCATCCCACCTACTGGCATGCGCGCGGCTACGGACTGCTTGCCGCAAACCCGTTTGGCATTAGAGAGTTCACGGAAGACTCGAAAAAAGATGGAAGTTGGACGCTCAAGATGGGAAGATCGGTTGCTTTTCGTTATCGTGTGCTCGTCCACCACGGAGATTACCAGCAGGCCCATGTTGCCCAAGCTTACGAACGATACGCAGCGGCCCAGGGAGCGTCCGGCAAGCCCGGCAGCAGGTGAGGACGTAGCGCAGCGCGGCCTACCGCGCACAACCAAAACCCGCGCGAAGCCGCCGCCCTCTGCCCACCTCCCAGCACGTCTGCGTGCTATACTTGTATAGCGAGGTCCTTATGCTGGCCATTCGTCTGCCGCAGTCCATAGAGAAACGCCTGGAGAGGCTCGCCCGGCGCACCGGGCGTACCAAAACCTATTACGCCCGCGAGGCGATCCTCGAACATATTGAAGACCTCGAAGACCTGTATCTCGCCGAACGCGCGCTGGAACGCGTCCGCCGGGGCGAAGAGCGCACTATCCCGCTCAAAGACGCACTGAAACGTCATGGCCTGGAGCGTTGAACTCTCAGAGTCGGCGGACCGGGAACTCGGCAAACTCGATCCCCAGCACAGGAGACGAATCCTGAACTTCCTTCACGAGCGTGTTGCCAGGCTGGACGATCCGCGCAGCATCGGAGAAGCCCTGCGCGGCTCCCGGCTGGGCGAGTTCTGGAAATATCGCGTCGGTGATTACCGGCTAATCTCGAAAATCGAAGATGACCGCTTGGTGGTTCTGGTTCTCCGTGTGGGACATCGCAAAGAAGTCTATCGCTGAGCACATTGCAGAACAGTCGCTTGTAGTGGGTCAGTTTGATGTAGAGGCGGCTTCATGCCGCCATCTGGCGAGGTAAACTCGCCGCTACAAGTCCAAACTGACCCGCTACCCCATCGCGCGGCTGATTGACAAGGCATCACCCTTGAGCAAGCGAAACACCACCAAGTTTCGAATACCCGCGCGGGAGACAACGATGAAGAACAGATCCTTGTTAAGTTTTATGCTCGCCTTGCTCGCGGTTGTACTTGTGGGCGGCCTGCGAAATCAATGCCACGCGCAAGAGATCGGCAACCGAGCTCGAGATCTGGCGATGGCGAGACCGGAGGCGGAGGGGTTCTCGTCGCAGCGCCTGGAGCGTCTGGATGCGGCGATGCAGAATGTGGTCGATCACAAGCGGCTCTCGGGCATAGTGATTGTGCTTGCGCGCCACGGCAAAATCGTACACTTCCGGGCCTTCGGCAAAAAAGACCTTGCGAGCGACGCGCCGATGGAAAATGACACGATCTTCCGCGTATTTTCCATGAGCAAGCCCATCACCAGCGCCGCCATGATGATCCTCTATGAGGAAGGGAAGTGGAATCCCGAGGATCCGATCTCCAAATACATCCCCGAATTCGCTCACCTCAAAGTCTTTAATGGCATCGATAAGAACGGCAAAATGATGCTGGAGGACCCCATCCATGCTCCAACCATGCGCGAATTGATGACTCACACGGCCGGCTTCACCTACGGTTTCGCCCCGGCTGATCCGGTAGACAAAATGTACCAGGATCAGCGCGTACTCGAGTCGAGTAACTTGCAGGACATGATTAATAAGCTTTCTCGAATCCCTCTGCTTTATCAGCCAGGGACGCGCTGGGTTTACAGTCTGTCGGTGGATATTCAGGGCTATATCGTTCAGAAGCTGTCGGGGATGCCGCTGGCAGACTTCATGCGGCAGCGGATTTTCGAGCCTCTCCGCATGAAGGACACGGGTTTCTATGTCCCGAAAGAAAAGTGGAGCCGGCTCGCTACGCTTTACACCGGAAACAAGGGCGGCGAATTGGTTCCTTTCACCGGGCCTGCCTTGGGTCTCGATTTTTCCAAGCCTCCCACCATGCCTTCGGGCGGTGGCGGCTTGGTCTCTACCGCAAGCGATTACCTGAGATTCGCCCAAATGCTTCTGAACGGCGGCGAGCTGGACGGCGCGCGCATTCTCGCGCCGGCCACGGTGAAGCTTATGAGCTCGAACCACCTCCACGCTAATCTGATGACCGGCCAGTTCGGCATCGGCCTTCAGCGGATGAGGCCCGGTTTCGGATATGGCTATGATATGGCGGTCTTCACCAATCCGGCTTTGGCCGATAATCCGGTGGGCAAAGGCACCTTTCTCTGGGATGGGGCGGCGGGTACCTGGTTCTGGATCGATCCACAGTATGACTTGGTCTTCGTCGGTATGATTCAGCGGCTGGGCGGCGGTCCCGGCATGCCGAACATGGAGGAGCTGAGCCGGGCTACCACTTATCAGGCGCTCGTTGACCCCGGCAAGTGAGCGGAACGTCCACGCATATCGGGAGGACTGTCATGGTGAAGAAGTCATCCGCATCATCTCGGCCCGGAGGGCTGAAAAGCATGAGATCGGAAGATATCAGGAACAGGCCATGGAGTGAACAGGAGCGGCGGGCACTGCGCCACGCCGCCAGCCGCCAGGCGTCCGGTAATGACTCAGACATCGATTTCCGGGATATCCCGCGCCTGACTGACGAGCAACTGGCCAATCTGGTGCGGCTGCGGGAGGTGAGGCGGAAAGTGGCGGTGAGCGTTCGCCTGGACCCGAAGGTTCTCGATTGGCTGAAGTCCAAGGGCGGAGGCTACCTCACGCGGATTAACGATATCCTCGCGAATGTGATGGAGGCCGAACGCGCAAGGGGCGCGCAGCCGTAGTGCAGTCGCCACCCCGCTGGCAGCGTAGGGGTAGGTAATTGCCCCGCGCGCGCGCGGACTTCAGAATCCGCCCCTGCGCGCCGGCTGAAGGGCCATCTTCCCTTGAGCTGCGGCCCCGCCACGCCGTGCAAAAAAATCGTCCCACCCGTCTCACTCATCCCCACCGTTTCACTCGAAACGGGTAATCTTTCACTCGTGCATCAGTTCGTAGCCTGTAGGGCGCCCGTCAGGAGCACCCATGATTGAAGACGTCGTTTCCGCCAGAGCGACCAAGAAATTAGGCCGCTGCTCGCGCTGTCCAATGCTGCCGCACGCAACGCTCAGAGCAGCGGATCGCGCGAAGCTACAGATAAAACTAGAGTTAGCTTTCCCGAGCGACGTGCAAGACCAGAAAACAGCCCCCTATGCCACCCGTTCATCCCCGTAAGTTGCTGATTGCAAAGGAAAATTAGAAGAGCGAAGCCAGACAAACCCAAATTTTGGACCTGCCAACCGCAACTAAGTTGCTAAAAATAAGCTGGTTATTCGATAAAAAGGGGCAATATAAAATAACATATTTTAAAAACAGTAGCTTGCAAGAAAAGTTGGCTTCGGTATAGCTTTGGTACGGAAAATTGGCCAAAATTAGCGCGGAAACGCTCCACGTGAAAAACGAGGGCCGAAGGCCCGGTGCCACGACCTGTCTCAGCCAGCGGTCTGGGTGTGAAAACCTGTCTCCGGCTATCGCGAAGCCCTGTAAGGGCGAAACGTTTTCCCCGCGCCACACGGGCCGGGCGGAAGGGTCGACCGGCGATTCATAGGTGCGCCCAGCCGAAGCTGATCTTTACGGGTACAGAAATAAGGCAAAGTTTGCCGGCCAAGCCTTCGCAGCAATAGGTCTTTGCTGCCGGGTGGCTCGGTCGGAACTTACTCGTGCCGCGTATCTGCTCTATCAGGCTATTGTGGAATCACCGAATAATCGGCTGCTCTGCAGCGTACCGATTTGGCAAAGCGCTTGCTCCTACCGGAGTGGCAACCGTTCCCGTCACGTGCAAGGAAAACGGCTCCCAAGGCAACAGGTGTAGCGCCGGCATTTTGCCGGCATTGGCCGCCGGGACGGCGGCGCGACGGGAAGCGCTGCTTCCCCGCGCCCGAAACTGATGGAAGGCGATTGCATGCATTTTAAATTAGGACGAGGTGAGTTATGTCAGTAGCCGGAATTTCTGCCAGCAATCTTTACGAGGCAGGTCTGCAAACAAATTCGCAGCAGCAGCAACAGGCTGTATTCCAGGAGTTGGAGGAAGCTCTGGAGTCCGGCAATTTAACCCAAGCCCAGCAGGATTATGCTGCCCTAACTCAAAACAGTTCCAGCGCGCAGACAACGAGCTCGAGCGCGGTAGCCCAGGCTTTCAGCGCGCTCGGACAGGCTCTTCAATCGGGAAATCTAACCGGCGCCCAACAAGCGTTCACAACGGTTCAGCAGGATGTTCAGTCCATATCCGGGAGCGTGCATGAGCACAGCCGTCATGGCCATTCCTCCGGGCAGCAGAACAACTCGGCGAGCCAGGACCTTAGTGCGCTCGGGCAGGACCTTCAATCCGGTAATCTTTCGGCCGCTCAGCAAGCGTTTACGGCGCTTGAGCAGGAGTTTCAAATCTACGGATCGAATGGGGATGCCAGCTTCTCTTTGACCACCAACCCTGCCAGCGTTAATGTCACGGCTTGAAGCACGTTGTCTCTCCGGCGCGTAAGCAATGTAGCGCGGACCTCCTCCTTTGAGGTCCGCGGCTTCTCCAAAGTTTCAAGGGGAAAGACGCGGACCACAACACCCGTGGTCCGTGCTACCAACTCGCGCTGGCTCTCTGTCTGTGATCAACTGATTTCTCCGCTCTGCGAGGCAGGCTCCGAACGGCGCTACAAGTGCCGTCACTCCCGTACTTTCACTCAAACCTTCCGCTCAGTCATGGCCCCGTGTTGGGAGCGTAGGGGCGGCTTGATGCCGCCACGTTGCGCGACGGGGTAAACCGCCGCACCCGTTGCGCCCGAAGCTGAGAAGCTGTGAAGAATTGTTCATCCTGTCATCCTGAGCCCTTCGATTGTCATTCTGAGCGAAGCGAAGAATCCCCGTATTTCGCTCAGGGTAAACTCCGCGAAAGATCACAGCATTTTGTTTTCAAGCAAATACCCGGATGCTTCGCTACGTCCAGGATGACAAACGCGAATCATTCACAGCTTCTGAGGCATTGCCCCACTCAGCCTGCCTATTGACATTCGATAGGAATGGCGTAAGATGCTATCGAAGGACGATAGGAGGCACATGAACATCCGATCTACGGAGCTGTTGCAAGGCACGCTGGACCTTCTGATTTTGAAGGCGCTTGCCCTGGGTTCGCGCCATGGCCTGGGCATTTCGGAGCGTATCGAGCAGATGACGCGCGGCACATTCCGGGTAGGGCCAGGCTCACTCTTTCCGGCGCTTCACCGGATGGAGGAGCGGGGCTGGCTCACCTCAGAGTGGGGCGCCTCGGAGAACAACCGCCGCGCCAAGTATTATCGTCTGACCACTGCGGGGCGCCGGCAGCTCAACATGGAAACCAAGCGTTGGGGGCGCATTTCGCTTGCGATCTCCTGCGCTCTGGAAACCAGCTAGGTGCCAGGTTCCAGGCGGCAGGTCCGCTGAATTCGTGAAGTCGTCGGTTTTGGATTGCGCTGCAGGCGCCGTGGAGTGCTGTAGCGGAGCTACAGCCTTTGACTTCGGTACGAGTAGGGCTGTGATGAGTGCAAGCGAAACAATAACCACCAAGCCACAAAGTCACCAAGAGAGATGCGAAGGAAGGGTAGCAAAGCTCTGCCTTCTGAGTACTTAAACCTTTTATCCTTCTTTGTGTCTTGGTGGTGATTTTGACAAGAGCGGCACGTTAGGACAAAGGTCATGCTGATTCCGGCGCGCATCCGAAGCCTCTGGCGGAACCTGGTTCACCGCAAACGAGCGGATCAGGAGCTCAATGAAGAGCTGCGCTCGTATCTGGATGAGCTCGTGGAAAAGAATATCAGTGGAGGGATGGGCCGAGAGGAAGCGCAGCGTAAGGCGCGGATCAGTCTCGGCGGCGTTGAGCAGGTGAAAGAGCAGGTCCGTGATGCGCGCGCCGGCGCGTGGCTTGCGAGCCTGGCTCGGGAATTACGCATCGGGATGAGGCAGCTCCGCCGAGACCTTGGCTTCGCGGTTGCTACCGTGCTCACGCTGGCGTTTGGGCTGGCCGCGGTAGTCACGATTTTCGCCCTCGTCGAAACCGTGGTGCTTCGCCCGCTCGACTTTCCACGTTCCGAACGGATTTTCATGATCTCCCAGAATCTGGCGCCAATTGTGAATGGGCCCACGGTGGTCAGCGCCGGCGAGTTTGAACACTGGCAGAAATCTGGCCTGTTTGAATACGCCGCCGCGATTGACACTGCGGAATACACACTCCTCGGACGGGGCCGCGCCCGGCGCATTTTTGGCCTGAGCGTAACGCCCGATTTCTTCCACATCTTTGAGGTCAGGCCTTTTCTCGGCAGGGGATTCGTGGCGCAAGATGGGACGCCAGGGCACGATAACGTGATCGTGCTCAGTTACGCGCTATGGAAGAGCGCTTTCGGGGCCGATCCGCGCATCATCGGCAAAGCCGTTCGGATGAGCGATGGGATGGTGACGGTGATCGGCGTGATGCCGCCACGGTTCGATTTTCCACGCCTGGCAGACGTGCGGACTATTATGTATTGGGCGCCCGAAGTAACTGAGTTTTGGAGCCCTTTGACCGTCACACAGAAAATGATCGAGGATCGCGACAGTTATAGTTACTTAGTTGTCGGCCGCCTCGGAGATAACGTGACACCTGCGCATGCTGCGGCGCAATTCAAGGCCAGCACCATCCCGCGCCTTCGGGAAGTAGTGGCGAAGGAGCCGGGCAATCCGTTAAAGCAGATTCTCGCGACGTTTGTGGTTTACGTGAGGCCGCTGCAGGAGACCATGTCCCAGAGCGTTCGAGGGGCATTGTGGATACTGCTCGCGGCCGTAGGACTTCTCCTGCTGCTCGTCTTGTTTAACCTCGGCAACCTGCTGCTCACGCGGAGCGCGCGGCGGGCGCGGGAGTTCGTAGTGCGCGAGGCGCTGGGCGCCACACGCTGGCAGCTCTTCTGGCAAGGCTTTGTAGAGCAAATCTTGCTGATCACTGCAGCGGCTGGCGTGAGCCTAGTGCTGGCTGAATGGGGCGTTGCCACCATCTGCGCCGTCGGCGCCGGGCATCTGCCCCGGCTCTATGATCTCAGCATTGACCTGCGGGTCATGGCGCTGCTCTTGATCCTTTCGCTGGTGGTAGCCGTTGTCTTTGGCGCCCTGCCGCTGCTCGTCCTGCGGAATTCCGCCCTCACTTCCGTACTGCAAAGCGAAGGTCGCAACGCTACTGCCGACCGCCGAACAAACCGCCTGAAATCCGGTTTGATGGTCCTGGAAATTGCCGTCTCGATGATTTTGCTGGTCGGCGCCGGCCTGCTGATTCAAAGCTTCGCCAATGTGATGCGAGTGAATCCCGGCTTCGATCCTCACAAGTTGCTGACTATCAATGTCTCCCTCAATCCCAAAACCAACCAAAACGCGAAGCAGCGCCTCGCGCACGTGCGTGAGCTTCTGAGCGCTTTTCGCGGCATTCCTGGAGTCTCCTCCGCCGCAGTCGTGAACGTGGCTCCCCTGACCGGAGAGACTGAAATCCAAGTGGTGAAACCGATGGGCAGAACCGCCTCGCCAACGGTTGAGGTGGAACCGGCGCAACATCTCGTGGCAGATCCAAGCTATTTCAGCACCATGCGGATTCCGGTTCTTGCCGGACGCACTTTCCGCGAGGACGAATCTGGAAAAGTTGCTGTGATCAACCATAGGATGGCCCTGAGTTTCTGGCCACGTGAAAATGCGGTCGGAAAGCAGTTTCGGCATATGGGCCACCCTCCGCTGACCGTGATCGGAGTCGTGGGCGGCGTTCACAACAGCTCACTCGAGCAGCCGCCCGATATGCAATTCTATGTGCCTCTAGCGTCCCAGCCTTACCCAGCCGATCAGTTTATGATACGCACCCGCATCAACCCGGAGGCCATCCTGCCTCTGGCCCAGCAAGCCGTCTGGCGCCTCGATCCGGAAGCGCCGGTTAGCCATGCGCAGAACATGGAGCACCTGCTTCGATCGATCACGCTCGACCGGCGGTTCGAGACCGGCTTGATTTCGGGATTCGCTGCCGCAGCCTTGTTTCTTTCGATGTTAGGGCTATTCAGCATGGCCTCGCTTTCCGTGGCGGCACGCAGGAGGGAGTTCGGTGTTCGTCTGGCGCTTGGGGCAAGGGGAGCGGACTTGGTGAAACTGGAGTTGTTACGGACTCTGCGGGTCGCGTGGGTGGGTGTTGCTTGCGGGCTCGCCGGCTCGTTCGTACTGGATCGTGTGGTATCCGGATTTCTCTACGGGGTAACCGCGTGGAGCCCGACGGTATACGGCCTGACGATTGTGGTGCTGATAGTCCCGGCGTTTTTGGCCGCATGGCTTCCCGCTCGGCGAGCGGCGCGTGTCGATCCGGCAAGCGCCTTGCGGTATGAGTGAATGGCAGTCTGACGCGCAAATTTAAAGGCCCGAACGGGTAGCGCAGACCGCCGAATTTACGGTCTGCGGCTTTTCGCCTGGTCAATCAAATTCGTGCTCCGGGATCGGAGGGTATCCTTACGCGGTTGATGACTAAACCGCAGCGGCGCTTCTGCTCCTCGGCGCTCATCCCCGCATATTCATCGAAGCTCGACCATGCCCAATCCTGCGGACTGCGCACCAGTCCGGCTCGGACGGGGTTCATGTGAATGTATTCGACCTTCTCGTTGTATTCGCTGACCGTGCGCAGGGCGCGATCGAAAAATCGAGGCTGCCAGAGCCTGCCCTCCGCGCCTCGACGCTCGTTAATCGCCGCCGTCGAGCTCTGCTTTACCGATTTCATGACTAGCGAAATCGTCACTGGATGCTGGGGCGAGCAGATGGTGTGCCAGTGGTCGGGGAGAAAAACCCACGCCGTCAAGCAGAAAGGATGCAATTCGCGGGCGCGGTTGAAAGAGCCCGCCAAGAGGGCAAAATCAGGCTCGGCCAGCTTTCTGCGCTGTTCGAGCAAGCGCACACTGACGAAGAAATACCGGTCCGTCAGGAAAGGCCGCCGCAGCTTCGACACAGCGATACAATACGACAGCGTGAGCACGCTGGCCAGAGAAAAGACGCGGACCACAAAGCCGGTGGTCCGCGCTTCAGTTGTACAAAAGTAGAATGCCTTTAACCCAGGCCGACTGGCCTGGGCTGTGATAGAGCGCCGCTTCGCGGCTTTTAAGAAGCGCGGTTGCGCGCGACGCGGCTTAAGTAAGGCCTGCCGACTCTCACCAGCGCATTGGGCGCTCCCGACTCCGGCGTGGCGCGGGCGGCGAACTCGCTGCGTACATAGCCAATGAATGCGCGCATTTCCTTCTCCATCTCCGCCATTTGGGCGCGCATGTTCAGAATGATTTCTACTCCCGCCAGATTGACTCCAAGTTCGCGAGTCAATTTCAAAATGACCGCAAGCTGCTGCAAGTCCTCGTCCGTATAGAGCCGGGTGTTTCCTTGACTGCGCGAGGGCGCAAGCAGGCGCTCGCGCTCGTAGAGGCGAAGAGTTTGAGGGTGGAGATCGTACATTTCGGCGACGGCGCTGATTGTGTAACCAGCTTTGCTGCGAGTTTTTCTTCCTCGTTTAGCCATAAATAGCTGTCAGCAATCAGCCATCAGCGGGTAGCGCAGACCTACGTTTTTTTGCAGGTCTACGGCTTTTATCCCCCGAACTCGAGAAAAGCCGCAGACTCTCTGAGATGCGAGAGTCTGCGCTACCCGGCTGAGTGCTGAGTGCTCATCGCTCACTGTGCCTTGGTCCGCAGCTCCGCGCGGGGGTCCTCCGGGTTCAGCCGCGCGAGCTCGCGCAGAATTTCTTTGGTTCGCTCATCCGCAACGCGGGGAACCATCACTTGCACTTCGATAAACTCATCGCCGCGCACTCCGGCGCCGCCGCGCAACGATGGAGCGCCATTACCGCGGAGCCGCAGCGTCTGCCCGCTCTGAGTTCCCGGGGGAATCCGGATGACGCTCGACCCTTCTAAGGTAGGCACATCGACCTTGGCGCCGAGCGCCGCCTCAGTGACCGTGATGGGCACTTTGACGTAAATGTTGTCGCCCCGGCGGTCAAAAAGAGGGTGCCGCTCGACGTCCGTTACAATCAGCAAATCTCCGCGCGGCCCTGCATTCAAGCCGGCGTTTCCTTTACCCGCCACGCGCACTCGCGATCCGGTGTCCACGCCCGCCGGGATGCGGACTTCAAAAGTTTCGGGTTTGTGAATGAGGCCGGCCCCGCCGCAAACCACGCATTCCGGCTTCTGTTTGCCCGACCCGTTACAGGCGGGGCAGGGCCCCGAAAACCGCATTGCGCCGGCCTGGCGGGAAAGCTTGCCCGAGCCGCCACAGGTGCGGCAGGTTACCATCGGCCCCGCCAAAGCGCCGGTCCCGTGGCACGTTGCACATTCTTCCTTGCGCGCGATTGTCAAGCGCAGGTTGGTTCCCCGGATCGCGTCCCAGAATCCCAGGTGCACATTATGCTCGATGTCCGCACCCCGCACCGGCCCTTGGTGCTCCGCTTCCCGCCCCCGCGAGAAGATTTGCGAAAAGATGTCCCGAAAGGAGAACCCCCCGCGCTGCTGCTCCTCCTGCGAAGACCCGAGGTCGGAGAAATCGAATCCAGAAAAGTCAAAACCCGGCGCTTCTGCCGACGGCCGGGCGTTAAATCCATCGGCCGGGATGTTTTCGGCATAGAAACCGTGCTGATCATAAACCTTACGCTTCTTTTCATCGCCCAGAATCTCGTAGGCCTCGGAGATTTCTTTGAATTTTTCCTCGGCCTTCTTGTTTCCCGGGTTCACGTCCGGGTGGTACTTTCGCGCCAGGTGCCGGTAAGTCTTGCGGATCTCTTCCGGCTTGGCGTTACGATTCACACCCAGAATCGCGTAATAGTCTTTTTGTGTTCCTACTGGCATCGCTTCACATCCGGCTTCGATTGGGTGCGGTTGGCATCCTAACCCCGAAGACGCTAGAACAGGCTATAATGGATGGCATGAGCGAAACCCAACAGCTTCCGTCTCAGCTCGTGCGAAGGTTGGCTGAGGTCTGCGCCGATCTTGAAGAACTGCATGACGAACTCGAGGACTTTCTCATTTCCCGCAATCGCCACCTCTTAAGAAAACTCCGCACGGCCCGTCGCGAAGACGCGGCCGGCAGAGCTCGCTCCTATGATGAATTAGCTGGCGAGCTGGGCCTTAATTCCTGAGCAAGAGCTTGTCTCTGACATCGCCCCTCCGTGTCGTAGACCTCATATGACAGACAGCCCGTTCAGCATCAAATTCTTGAAAACCTTCGAAAGTGACTTCCGAAAGCTGGACCGGCAAGTCCAACAGCGAATTCACAAAAAAATTCGGGAAGCCGCTGCCAACCCGGGAGCAGTTTGCAGACCTTTCAGGCATATGCAAAAGGACCTCCAGGGCATCCAAAAGCTCCGCGCCGGCGACTATCGCGTTCTGCTCTGGATCGACAAAACCAACCGGATACTCACCCTCTACTCCGTGGAGCATCGCAGCACAATTTACCGTGACCTTTAGGCCTATCACATCAGTTTTTGCTCAGATTTGAAATCACGTTGAGGTGATCGGGACAGTGGGATGCCATCCAGGCCGCCAGATGGGAGCGGATTTGCTGCGCCATGGGTGTATCGATGTGTGTCTTATCCAAGTCGATCTCCATGAGCTGCTTCCAATGGCAGCACGGGCATTCAACCCCCACGTGAGCCCGGTGCGGCACCAATTTGTTTTCTGTTATCGCTATGTTTCCCAAGGTATCACCTCGATCTGGCTGGAATTGACAGCCAGTAGACTGGCCCGGCCCTCTCACTAGGTTTGCTGCTGTGAGGAAAGGCAGGGGTTTCAACCTGCCCTTCCATCCGACCCGTGAGAGATCAGCTTAGCTTTTCTTCTTCTCGCCTCCGTCCACTACCTCCGCGTCGATCACTTCGCCTTCGCCGCCCGACTGGCTCTGCCCGGCGGCCTGGCCCGATGCACCTGAGGCTGACGATGACGCTCCAGCGGTCCCCGCGCCTTCTGATGAAGGCCCGCTCGAGCCACCCGGCTGCGCCTGCTTGTACATTGCCTCCGCCAGCTTATGCGACGCTTGCGTCAGGCGATCCACCGCCGCCGTGATTTGTGAGGTATCGTTCGACTGGATCGCCTTTTTGGCGTCCTCAATCGCGCTTTCAATATTCCGCGCGTCCGCCTCGGAAATCTTCTGGCGTTGCTCGTTCAGCAACTTTTCCGTTGAGTAGACCATCGCGTCGGCGCGGTTCTTGACCTCGATCTCCTCCTTGCGGCGCCGGTCCTCATCGGCGTGGCTTTCCGCTTCACGGGTCATCCGGTCAATCTCATCCTTGTTCAGACCGCTCGAGGAAGTGATCGTGATTTTCTGCTCTTTATTGGTGCCCAGGTCCTTCGCCGAGACATTCAGAATCCCGTTGGCGTCAATATCGAATGTCACTTCAATCTGCGGTATTCCGCGAGGAGCGGGAGGAATGCCAACCAGGTGGAACTTGCCTAATGTCCGGTTATCCTTGGACATGGGCCGCTCGCCCTGAAGAACATGGATTTCAACCGATGTCTGACTGTCGGCAGCAGTCGAAAACACCTCGCTCTTGCGCGTCGGGATGGTCGTATTGCGAGGGATCAGGGCGGTGGAAACTCCTCCCAAAGTCTCAATACCCAGCGTCAGGGGCGTCACGTCGAGGAGCAATAGATCCTTCACCTCTCCCCCCAGCACGCCCGCTTGCACGGCCGCTCCAACCGCTACTACTTCGTCCGGATTCACTCCTTTGTGCGGCTCCTTGCCCCGGAAAAGGTCTTTGACAATTTGCTGAATCCGGGGAATACGCGTGGAGCCGCCCACTAGCACCACTTCGTGAATCTTCTCCGGTCCGATCCCTGCATCCTGCAGCGCCTGCTTCACCGGACCGACGGAGCGCTGGAAAATGTCCTCGCACATCTGCTCGAACCGCGCCCGGGTCAGCTTCATCGACAGGTGTTTTGGGCCCGAAGCATCTGCCGTGATAAAGGGCAGGTTAATTTCGGTCTCGAGCACCGTCGAAAGCTCCATCTTGGCCTTCTCCGCCGCTTCCTTAAGCCGCTGCAATGCCATGCGGTCCTTGGAAAGGTCGATGCCTTGATCCTTGCGGAATTCTTCCACAATCCAGTCGATGACCCGCTTGTCAATGTCGTCCCCACCCAGGTGCGTGTCCCCGTTGGTAGACTTCACCTCCACGACTCCTTCACCCACTTCGAGGATCGAAATATCAAACGTGCCCCCGCCGAAATCATAGACGGCAATCGTTTCATCTTTTTTCTTGTCGAGCCCGTAGGCTAGCGCTGCCGCTGTTGGCTCGTTCACAATTCTCAATACATCGAGACCCGCAATTTTTCCGGCGTCCTTCGTTGCCTGGCGCTGGCTGTCATTGAAATAGGCCGGTACGGTAATCACCGCCTGTGTGATCTTTTCGCCCAAGTACTGCTCTGCTGCGTCCTTCATCTTTTGCAGGATCAGAGCGGAGATTTCCGGCGGCGAATAGTCTTTTCCCTGCGCTTGAATGCGCACCTCGCCTCCCGGCCCTTCGATTACCCGGTAGGGGACCGTTTTGATCTCACTTTGAACTTCATTGAAGCGCCGCCCCATAAACCTTTTGATCGAATAGATCGTATTCTCAGGATTGGTAATAGCCTGGCGCTTAGCGGTCTGGCCTACTAATCGTTCTCCCGACTTGGTGAACGCCACAACCGAAGGAGTGGTCCGGGCGCCTTCCGGGTTTGCAATTACGGCCGGCTCGCCACCTTCCATGACCGCAACCACGGAGTTCGTGGTTCCCAGGTCGATTCCTATGATCTTTGCCATTTCGCGGTTCTCCTTTGTTTTCCGTCTATTATGCCGCTAACGTTTCGATGCAGGGCACCATTAGTCAGTTACGATAATAATTATTTAGCGTGGGCTTGTCAATATTTTATGCTAAGCTGTTGATGACGCTCGACTTAATTTTTATGACGAGGCGCCATTTTGGAGCACAGGCCTCCACTCCGATCCGGGCGGACGCCATCGCCCTGATCCGTTGATAGCCGAGGGCGATGTAGATGGTCGGCTTACCGTTCCCTTGATTGGCGTCCGAAAAACCAACGAGGGTAGGGGAAGCCCTACCCTTACCGCTGCTCACCTGCAGATGGATAGCGCGGGGGAAACGGCGGTATGGCTGGTGGGCCTGTCACCTTCGGCCGGTGTGACCGATGGAGTAGTTATTGCAAATTCTGCGGAGCGCCAACCGGCGTTTTCCGGTATACTGACCATTATCAACGAGGAGGAATTTCAATGGTTCTCTATCTTTATATACTGGGTGCTGTCCTCTTTCGCTTAATACCCCATCCCTGGAACCTGACGCCACTAGCGGCAATGTTCCTCTTTGGCGGCGCTACTTTCCGAAGCAAGAGCAAATCCCTCTTGGTCCCGCTCGCTGCTTTACTGGTGAGCGATTACGCAGTGGATCTGCTTCTTTATCATGGGGCGTATCACTGGTTAAGCCCGTTCACTTGGGGTGGATTTTTGCTGATTGGTCTGCTGGGTTGGACTCTTCGGGGCAAAGCTCACTGGGCGAAAATCGGGGCCGCCTCAATTGCAGGTTCCACGATCTTCTTCCTCGTTAGCAATTTCGGAGTTTGGCTGGGGTGGACGATGTACCCGCGAAGCGTGGCGGGGCTGGCCGCGTGCTATTCCGCCGCAATTCCTTTCTACCGGAATAGCCTGATTGGCGACCTTCTCTTCACCGCTGTCATGTTTGGCTCCTATCATTGGCTGCTCAGCCGCAGACCGGCTGTGGCGGAAGGGACCGCCCGCTAAAACGGGTCCACTGTGCGAATATGCTCGCTTCTTCCAAGCGCCACTGAAATCGTATTTGCCCTGGGGATGGGAGATTCGCTGGCCGGGGTCACCCACGAGTGTGATTTTCCTCCCGAAACGGCGGCGATTCCCCGCGTGACCCGCAGCCACATACCTGCCGGAGCGACCAGTCGCGAGATCGACTCGCTGGTCAGCTCGACACTCGTATCCCAAGGTTCGCTTTACGAGCTCGACCTTCCCCTTCTGGAACTCCTCAAACCAGATCTTATTCTTACCCAACGGCTCTGCGACGTGTGCGCCGTCGCCTACGACCAGGTGGAAGACGCGGTCAAGAACTTGCCATCGCATCCTATCGTCCTGAACCTCGAGCCGCATTCAGTCGAGGATATTTTCCGCAATGTTCTCGCGGTGGCGGAAGCGGCCGGTCGCGAATCCGCAGGTAGAGCGCTGGTGGGTTCGCTGCGGGCACGAGTGGAAGAAGTTAGGAATAGGACCAAAGCTCAACCCCAGCCGCGCGTGTTCTGCATGGAGTGGGTTGACCCGCCGTACTGTGGCGGCCACTGGATGAAAGAACTTGTGGAGATTGCTGGCGGGCGGGACGAGCTAGCGGTGCTTGGGCGCCCGTCATACCGGATCGAATGGGAACGAGTGCGGCGCTTCGACCCGGAGCTTATCGTTCTCACCTGCTGTGGATTTGATCTGGCCCGGTGCGAGGGGGAAGGAGCGATCCTCGCTTCCCACGAGGGGGCGGCTGAGCTCTCCGCATTCCGGTCGGGGCGCGTGTTTGCGACGGACGGTTCCCACTTTTTCAGCCGGCCTGGACCGCGCATCGTCGAAAGCCTTGAAATCCTCGCTCACCTCATTCATCCCGAGCTTTTCGCTCCACCCCCCCTTGAAGGTGCGTTTAGCGCGCTTCACTTGGCCGCGGCGCCCGCTGCGGCAAGCAGGTAGCGCCCGAGAGTTGCCGCACTTTTTCAAAACTGCATTTTCAAACTGAATTGGAGCTGACGGGGCGTACCCATTCCGACGGGCGTTGTATTCAAAGGTAAATATGTGATGCCGAAGTCGGCAGCCGAAATGAGGCCATCTGGGTTAGCATACATCGGCCAGTTGAAAATGTTGAACGCCTCGGCCCGGAACTGAAGTTGTAACCGCTCTGTAACAGGAATGCTTTTGGAAAGCGCTAAATCGATTTGCGAGGCCCCGGGACCTCGCAAGAAATTACGGGGGACATCGCCGAATCCTGCGACGCCGAGTCCTGGGGGGCAGACACCACCCGGATAAAGCGGATCTGCAGTCCCGGGAGTGCAAAAAGCTGCGGGGTTGAAATTCCCGCTGGGCAAATAGAACGGCTGGCCGGGAACCACGTTGGGACGCTGCTCGTTGGTGTTTCCGTCCGGGCCAGTAGCGCTAGTCGTGAGGTTCACGGGGAAGCCGGTACGGACTGTAAAGTCCGTACTGAGCGACCACGATCCAAATAGGGTGCGCAACACTCCGGCCTGATTCAGGAACGCTTTACCGGGACCAAAAGGAAGTTCATAAATAGCATTCGCATTGAACACGTCGCGGACGTCGAAGGCGCCGCTGGCGTACTCACCGCATTGCGGCGCTCCGGTAGGCTGGCAGGAAACATTTTGCGGCGTAATGGAGTCGCCATCGCCGCTTCCGTTGGAATCGTCGTCGATCTCGTGGGCCCATGTGT
>JASHOS010000203.1 GCA_030040995.1 Terriglobia bacterium
GGCCCCGCCGCACCAGTGTGGCCATCCGGCCCAGAGTATCTTGATCGACCGCGATGACGGCTCGGTTGCCGAGAATGGCAATCGCCTGGGGGCTGAGCTTCCCGAGATCGGAGCTAAGGATCAGCGGCGCTGACATCATCGACCACAGGGCCATCTGGCTGCGGCTTTCCGCCAAGCTCAGGCCTGTATCTCCGGCAATAATGAAATCCGGGTGGTCCCACTTGCCGGGCTTCTGAAACCGGCCAAGCGGAAGATTATAGAAATAGTTCCAGAGCACGCTATCGAAACGCGGCAGTCCAGGCCGGTTCGCATCAAGAGTGGACATGGCCGAGCCTTCACCCCACAATTGGCCATAGTGGCGGACCCAGCTTAGTACGTCGTACCATTCCGGGGTACCCTGGAAAAAAGCAGGAGCCGCTTCTTCGAAAACGATGGAGCGTCCCGTTGACCTTATCACTGCGCTCTCAGCAGCATACGCGCGGCGATAGGCAGCTTTCTTGGTGCTGCCTTCCGGCACGTAGACGTTGCAGCCGTCGAGCTTCAGATAGTCCACGCCCCAGGACGCGAACAGCGTCATATCCTGGACAAAGTGATCCTTACCGCCTCCATCCGACCGGCCGCTGCCCGCAAATCGTTGGCAAGTTGCATAGCCGGCATCTTCATAGATGCCGAACCTCAAGCCTAGCGCATGGATGGCCCGGGCGACCGGCTCTATTCCCTGCGGAAACCGCTGCCGGCTCACCTGCAGGTTGCCCGCGGCATCTCGGTCTTTCTGCATCCAGCAGTCGTCGATCGTCACTATGTCGTAGCCACGTGCGGCAAGGCCAGTGCTGACCAAAGCTCTGGCATTCGCGAGAATTGTTTGCGCTGTGTAATCGCACTGGTAATGAGCCCAGGTGTTCCAGCCCATCGGCGGAGTTTCAGCCGGCGGTTTCGGGCCGCCGGATGACGCCCCAAGGCCGAAAAGCGCTACACCACTGGTGGAAATCAGAAACAATAGAAGCAGGCTAAGGTACGACAAGCGACTGCGGTATAAGGCACGAAACGGTTCCGAACTGCTTCCGCCGATCACCCCTTCGACCGTGCCGGCAGTGCCCGGGTCTGCAACTTTCAGGCCGATCAAATCGGCTCCCTTGAAAACACTATAAGCCATTTCAAAAACCCCTAATAATGAACCAGGCGGCCATAGCGCACCAATTACTCGACGGGCGTTGTGACCATGGGTTCTCGTATTTTTCCGCTCCGCTGACTGCTCACCCTCGGACTACCGCGATACGCTCCCCAGCGGTGGTCTTGAAAGCTACTCTGGCCCCGCGAAGCATCTCAGCTCTGCGGCCATTTCGGTGGAGCACTACCGGACTTCCTAGCCAGGGGTTCTCTAGAGTACACTCCCTACCTTTCTCGCTCTCGATGATCAGATTCATGACTTGTCCACCAGCAAGCTCGGCGGAAACTAAAAAGGCACCGTAGGCTCTGAGATTACCGAACCGCGCGGCCTTATCCTTGGGCCAAACCGGAAAGAGCCTCAGCACTCCTTCATGACTCTGCAACAGCATCTCGTTGACGGTCGCCGGAATTGTGCTCGAGGACTCGATTCCTCCACCGAAGAAGAAAATGTATCCGTTAGGATAACCGTGATCGTTTCCGAGACTCCGGAGAGTGTTTAGAATCGTTTCGGGATCATAACCGATTCTCGCCAGCGCGGGAGCGAATAAAGGATGGTTCCGGAATTCAGTTCCGGCTACTGAGTCTCGCGCCGTCTGCGGCATCGTGGGACCCGTACCCAGCCCAATTTGACCTGCAGGCCAGATAGCTTCCATGTCCCAAGGCCGCAAGTTGGTAGTGTGGCCGTTTTCCGCAGCCGCGAACACCGTTTTGCCATCACGCTCTGCAGTCGGAAACGGGCTAAGATGATCCAGAATGTGCCGCCACCTCGGACGGTGCTCTTCATCCACTCCGAGTTCCATACTCATGTCAGTTAATCCCTGGAAGAGCGCCCGGACGAAGCCGAGGTCACTGATGGGGTTGAGGTTGCCCTGAGGGCAGGAAGTCCAATCAGCCGAAGAATCCCACGGTCCTACCTCGTCGGCACAGTCGTTATAGATTACGTACCGGCCATTCTGGAACTTCAGGTAGTCTTCCCAAAACTCTCCTACGTTGCGGATGAACGGATAGACCATCCCAGCATAGGCGTTGTCGTAGGTGCTGTAAAACCTCATCAGGATTGGCTGAGCCGCGAATGCAGCATCTTGCTTCATGCCCATGAAGGGTTCATAGTCGAATGGCCGCTCCATCCCCCACGGACCAATATGACCCGGGTAATACACTCCTCGAATGTTCAACAGCGTTCTTGCGTACTTTTGGCCGCGATCCATGAAAGCAATGATTGGGGCCTCGTACGAACCGGCCGTCGCAATATGGTTCGACGAGTACAGCCCCAGCATCGGAGTCTCATAGTTGTAGTCCAGCGTGTAGTCGCCATTCCAGGAAGGGTGGTCCGTCGTCACCCACGGACCATAGAGCCCCGGCGCCACCTTTCCCTCCCGGCTGGCGCATGCCAGGATGTACTGTGAAGTGCAATAGAATTTTTCGATCACTGGATCGCCGATCTCGACAAAGGATTCTGACCAAAAGGCCCTCCACCGATTTCGGTGGCTCTCGTTTAGCGTCTCCAGATCACCAACATTCAGGCTTGCAGCTCTGTTCTTCGAATCTTCCAAATGATGCGGGCTATCCAGATCACTGAGAACCGCGGTCACCAGGTAAACCGTGTTTCCCGGCTCGATTGTAAAGTGGAGAGCGCCATCAGCCACTCGAGCGTGGGCGCCGATGGCCCGCATGGCCAAGGTCACTTCGCGCCCCTTGGTGAACGGGGTGCTGGTTGGGGGGAGTGGGTTCGGCCAAGGATACTGCTCGTCGAGAGGGCCATCCGCATTTCTGGTGATCCAAACCATGTTGTCACCAGTTCCGCCATAGACATGTCGTGCTCCAGGGATTACCGCTTTGCCGTCCACAAAGGCTCGCACAACCTTCCCGTCGAATGTTCCCGCCACGTGCACCCACTGATGGTCAGGCAAGGCGCGGCTGCTGCGCACGAAGCGCTCGCCAACATTGAAGCGAAGTCGGCCGCAATCCAGCAGAAGAGCATAGGCTTCGTTCCAGTCACCCTTGCTGAGAATGAAATTTTCATCGCTAGCGGAGAATATGTATATCCAAGCTGAAACCGTGACTTCCTTGACGATTGGCACTTGGCCGGCATCTACGTAGTTCCAGGCGTGCATGAGTTTTATCGCCCGTCCAAGCCCGGCACGGCCCACACCGAAGGGCTGATAGTCAAGGTGATATCCATCGGGTCTACAACCGCTGGGCTGGTTCGTAGGCCATTCGTCAGGCCGGAGGGTTTGCAGCAGGCCGGAACAAGCTGCCCCGAGCACGATTTTGGTGGCAGTGTATACTGGGGTCGTTCCCTCCCGCGCATCGAAGTTCCAGCAGCGGATCAGGCCGTTTTCTATTTCTTCATCTTCGTAAACGCGCTCGATCTCTTCTGATGAAAGCGCTCGATTGTAAAGGCGAACGCCGCCGATCAGGCCGTTGAAGTACCAGCGTCCCTCACCGTGCTGCTCACGCCCTAAGTTCACGTGCTGATCGTTATCAACAAGCGCCGTAGGTCCGGGAAACGGCTGGACAGTCACCGCGACGTGAGAATTCGGACGTATCTCCATCACTACCAGGTTCTCGTTAGCGTCAACCCAGGTTCGCGTGTGAAGTTGCAGTCCATTAGTTGCGAAGGTGCCACGGATTTCAGCGTTCAGGAGATCTTGTTCCTGCCGATAACTCGCACCGCGGAGGCCTGGAATCTCTAACGTGATGCCTCCGACCGACATCGGCGAGCCCTGTTGGGTCCAAAAATCGTTTTTCCCAAAGTATAACTGCTGCCTCTCGGGAGGTCCTCCCACGGCTACGCCGAGATCTCCGTTGCCTAGGATTGGGCCATCGACCACCGTTCCACTCGGTACATGCTTCGGCGGCTCCGTCATCACCACGGTATATTTCCTTGCCATTTCTGGTCCGGGGAGTTCATGGACGGACCTCGGCGCCTGGATAGATGGTCCCTGATCTTCACTTGACTTCTGCGCCTGGCTGCTGCGGCCTGCCGCCGCTGCGAACGCGCCAAGTCCCAGGGTGCCCTTCTCCAGGAACTGCCGTCTGTTAAAAGGGTGTGTCACAACGCTCCTTGATCTTCGGTAGATTCACCTCGTAGCGTGCTCTTCAAAAAGCGTATCGAGGAGTGCTTCAATTGTAGCGATCGCAGGACTTTGGTCATTTTTTTCGCGGCAGGCTGAGATCGACCGCGGTTTGCACGCCAATCCAAGCGTGGCGCTACTTTTCTACCTATGCGAAAACTGCTCGAAGGCCTGAAATCCACTGTGGGAAACGACGCGACGAGGAAGCAGTCGTTCGGCCGGGTGGCTCAAGGGGCGGGATTTGCTGACCTTTCAGGGGAATGTTCGTGATTCGAGATCCTCCACTTTCCAAGACCGGTAAAGCCCTTTGTTTGGCAGGGCTAGGTCAAATGAGCTCAAAAAAATGAGGAAAGTCCCGTAGCGACCGATGCGCCGGAATTCGCCTCGCAGGGCCGGCGGTGGCTCAACCGCTGGACGTTCTCTGCACCTCCGGAGATCCTATTCCGCGTATGGTATCGTGGCAAAAAATCTGCGTTCCAGCCTCCGCGGATCATCGATCACCTTCGGCACTACGTCGAAGGTCAGAGTAGCGCGGCGCAACAAGTCGTAGGGCGGCCAATGCGGAAGCTTGGAGTTGTTTGGGTCGCCGTTCCGGGCAAACGTAATATAGGCTTCGCTCATCTGTGCGGCGAGTTCATAAGCTTCGGGTCCCGTGCCGGTCATGCGATGAGAAAGAACGACGTTATCAAAGATCAATGCAAGGTCGAGCCCGTGACAGGCCTTGTATTTTCCGTGGTCGACAGGTGAGCCCCATCGAAGCTCATAGGAATAAGTCGAAGCAGATCCCGAGGGTAAAGCCGCCCGACGCTCTATTTCGATGACTGCTGCGCGCCAGTCGTGGGAATCCGTAGTGGCGCGGAAAAAGACATCGCTAGCGGAATCGTTTGGATAGAGACGGCGATAGAGATCGATCATCCGATTAAGGTTACCCATCAACTTCGAATACGGAGCCAGACTTTGTTTCAGCGTCCCCCATGTGAGGTTGAATAGGCACTGGTTATCCTCGCCTATCAGGCCGCGCGACTCGTCGTGATTAGTGCCCACCATAAAGGGGACGTGGGCGGATATGGAAGGAGCGTCCGGGCTGAACGGGACGCGCGGTAAAGTATGGCCGTCCACGACCGGGCCATAATGATCAGTGGCGCGCGAAGCAGAAATTAGGTTATCAATCGAGACGGTCCTAAGCTTATCAACCTGGTTAAATGGTAGGTTTAGCGCATTCAGAACTGCCTCGGCGTGCCAAGTAGCGTCCTCTGGCCCGAGGGCCGTTACGGCCTCACCACTAGATGTCGCTGCGCGGTGGAAGAGGCCTGCCGCAGAAGGCATCGCCATTAGCGTGGCAACCTTGCCGCCGCCGCCAGATTGCCCGAAGATTAAGACCCGGTCCGGGTCGCCGCCAAATTCACTAATGTTGTCGCGCACCCATTTTAAAGAGAGCACCAGGTCTAGCTGACCCACATTGCCGGAGTCAGCGAACTCCGGGCCGCCGAGCCCAGCAAGGTAAAGATAGCCGAAGGCGTTCAGTCGATGGTTGAGCGTCACAACAACCACATCTCCGCGCCGGCAGAGGTTGACTCCATCGTAAATGGGGAAATTAGCGGCGTGCGCCACATAGCCGCCGCCGTGCATATAGACCATCACGGGACGTTTCGCCCCGTCGCGCAGGCCGGGAGTCCACACATTTAAGTGGAGACAATCTTCGCTGACCGGACCCCCAGGATCAGGCACGGACCACGCGGGCGCAGCATGGGCGGGCGGTCTGATCTGCGGGGCACGCGGGCCGAACTCAAGGGCGAGCCGAATCCCTTCCCAAGGCTTCGGCGGGATCGGCGGCATAAACCGCCGCGGCGCCGTATCAGCGCCGTATGGAATTCCTTTGAAAACATGAATGCTATTGTCGATGTAGCCGCGAACTCTGCCCGAGCTAGTAACAGCAACCTCGCCGGAGGTGCGTGCTTCACCCGCAACCCTCGCTATCTGATCCGGCGTGGAATCGCCAATCAGACCGCTATTCGATGTGCGGGTCTGGCTGGTTCCACCCCGCTTCCCCGCAAGGACACTAAGCCCAAGGACACCTTCCTCTAAGAAACGCCGTCTGCTTACATGGCTCACCAGTCTCCCTACCTGCCCGGTCTCCTAGCGTACTGTTCTTAACTAATACTTAGTTGTAATAATTACTATACCCATCGCGGTATCGCGGCATGCCTGGACATGCCCGACAACTCCCTGAGCCGCTCGGGGTGGGATAAACGGAGAAGCACACTCCCGGAACTGTCAAACTTCTACTGTCATCTTGGCAGGGCCGGGGAGAACTCCCCTGAATTAGCGGTACTCTGACGTCGGCAGGAGCCCTGCCACATGCGCGGTCCACCGGGTAAGGCTTTACCACATGAACTTCGCCCCAAACCGGAAATATCGCTGGGCGATCAGCCGGCCGTAAGCGTTGGTCCCGGTGATCTGGTCGAATCCGTTAAAATTAATGATCTTGCTGTAGTCGGGAGTGCCGTTTGAATTTGTAGCATAGGCGACTGAACAAACGCACGAGCCTGGATCCGAGTAGTTTGGCGTGTTACCCACATTATACGCTTCCGCACGAATCTGCAGCGTGAAGCGCTCGCTCATGCGGATATTGCGGCTTAAGCCTAGATCAAAATCTATCGCTCCAGGACCAAATACACTGTCGAACCCAGCGGTTCCGAAAGCGGCGGTGGTTACCGGTTGGAATGCATAGGGGTTGAACCAGTCGTTGTCGACCGTGAGGTGAGGAGTGGAAACGTTAGATAACACCTGATTCGCCCGCTGAGTGCTCCCCGGAGCGTTCAGAGTGGTGCCATCCGCACTGATCGAAAAGGGACTCCCAGTAAACGTAGTGAACACTCCGCTGAGCTGCCATCCGCCGAGCAGGGCCGCGCCCACGCCGCTGTTCACGAACTTCTTCCCCCTGCCGAAGGGCGACTGGCCGATCGCGGCGAGGTTGAAGATTTGCGTGTAATCTCCTGGCTCAGCGGCGTCGTTCAAATAAAAGTACTGGGGAATGACGATGTTGGGTGCGCTGTTGGCGTCCGTGGAGCAGCAGACGCCCCACCAATTCGACCAGGTATAGTTGGCCATCAACGAGAAACCGTGGGCGAAGTGCCGCGTCAGGCTGGTCTGCAATGCATCATAAACGCTAGCGATTTGAGGCAAAATTTCAGCTTCAGCGCTGGTCCAGCCATTAAGGATGTAGAGCGGCTCACTTGCAACTCCTCCGCCTACCGTGCCGTAATTGATATCGGTTCGAGAGTGCCCGTCATAAGAGTGCGTGCCGACATAGGCGACCTGCGCGACCCACGAGCCGAAGCTTTTCTGCACACTGATATTCCAAGTCTCCTCCTTACCGCGAACGAAGTTTAGCGGCTCCGTTTCAAAGCTGAATCCGGGAGGAAGGTCTGAAGAAGGGATTACGCCATTAACCGTGGGCGGCGCAGTCGGTATAGGAATACCTGCTGATAATGATCCTACTGGAACATAGGGGTTAATGTCCGTTGCACTGTAGCGGAGATTTTCCGGAAAATTATAGTAGTCGTCGCGAGCCATGGGGAACTGCTCGTTTGCAAGGCTGTACCCCGCGCGAAACACGAGGGTCGACGCCGGCCGATACGCAATTCCCACCCTGGGCGTAAACAAATGGGGCGAAACACTGATCCCGCAGTTTTCCGGGATGCCTCCAGTGCCACAAATCTCGTAGATATTCTTCGAGACAACATACTCCCCGAGGCCGTGCGTAACCTGGTTCGGAACCGGATAGTATTCCCAGCCCATGCCGAGATTCAGCGTCAACTTCTTCGTGGCTTGCCACTCGTCGCCCACGTACAGGCTATAATCGTCTGTGCGCATGTATAGTTCGGGGTCTGCGGGGAGGTTGAGCGAATAGTTTTCCCAACTGGTCGGCAAGCCCAAGAGGAAGTCAGCGTAGCCACTAAACTGGGTCGCCGTAGCCGCGCCAGGGGCGTTCAGCACCGTCGTGTCGCCGCTGAAACAGATAGTGTCCGGGCCCGTCTCAATGTGGTTCATGTGCTGCTGCATGATATTGAAGCCAAATTTAACGGTATGTGTGCCCTTTATCTTGGTAAAGTTGGCGGCCTCTTCGAAAACCGGATCGTCATAGTGTAGATAGTTATAACCCTCGCCGAGGTTGGTGTAGCCTCCGATGTTAATTGTCGCTAGGCCAGCAGCCTCCGGCAGATTCCCGAGATTCGTTCCAGGAATGCCCACGACGTCAGCGGTGTATTTCTCGTTAGGGTCTATCGGTAGGAGCAACTGATTGGTACGGTTGTATCCAAAGCTGCCATCCGCTAGGAATGTTGGACTGAAAGTATACGTAAAATCGCCGGTAATCCCAGAGTTCAGCCCGTGTTGATTCGGCGTCGCATACGCCCCGCCCAAGACAGGGCCAAAGACCGGGGTGGTAAGGTCCGAATAAGGATCGATGTCTAGGCGACCGCTTACGTGCAGCTTCGAGCTGGCATACCAGTCAACCTTCGAGTCGATCATTTCTAAGTTGTAAGAACTGGGAGAGGCTGTAAAATAGTTGCTGCTGTACACCCCAAAAAAACTTGTGTTCGGTGCTGGAACCAGCGCATTGAGCTTCGCGGTGATCGGGCTGAGCATGCTGCTGGGAATAATGTCACCCGGGAACGGGGTTCTGCCCTCGCCATTCGATGTATTGCCCGTGTCGGGGTTATAGATCGTGGTGCCCGTCGCGGAAAAATCACCGTTCTTTTCCGCCGCGGTCGGCACTGTGCTATAGGTAGGGCTGTCCTCCCGCGTGTAGTCTCCCTCGAAATTTGTAAAGAAAAATAATTTGTTCTTGAGGATGGGCCCGCCCAGATTGCCGCCAAGGTCGTTCTCGATGGCCTTCGAATTCTGGTAGCCGGCCGGAGAGAAATCCGGCAGGGCCTCGACAGCCTGATTTGTGTTGAACTCGAACAGTTCACCATGAAACTGATTTGTCCCGCTCTTCATTTCAACATTGATCGTGGCCCCGTTCGCCAGCCCTTGCTCCACGTCGGGGCTGCCCGTCACCACGTTCACCGACTGAATGGCTTCCTCGGAGGGAACCGCCGCCGAGAAGAATTGAACCCACGGATCGACGTCGGATACCCCTCCAATCCGCACGTCGGTGCCCTCATCGCTGCTCCCATTAGCCTCCAAGTCCATTGATTTCAACGGATCATTGGTCCCGCCGCTGCTGGCAGAGGGAGGGTCAAAGCCAGGCAGTATTCCAAGTACGCCTTCGTAAACTCTGGTGGGCTGTGGTAGGTTTTCTAGGTCTGTTGCCGAGAGATCTGCATGCACGTCTTCGCGGTCCGTCTCCAGTTCGGCGATCGCCCCCGCTGAGACGGTTACTGTTTGGGTGCTCTTGCCAACTTGCAGCCTGGCATTCACACGGGCTGCAGTGTTGATCACCACGGTAAAGTTACTCGAGCGAAAGGTGGCAAAACCCGCCTTCGCAATGCTGACGATGTACGTACCCGCGGGGACATCGTTCAGAACATAGACCCCCGCGCCATTCGTCGTCGCGACCATAACCGTCTTGGTCCCGACATCTGTGGCAGTCACGTGTGCTCCCGGGACAACCGCGCCGCTCAGGTCCGTAACGTTACCTACAATCGACCCGTAAAGAACTTGCGCGTCCACTCGCCTGTACGGAAAAATAAGAAAGGCGAGCCCCAGCGCGCAGATACACATTCTAGTGATTCGTGTCGAGTGTGCCATATTCATCTCCTCGATAACTTGTCTTAACAGGCCGCAGTATCTACCGCAAAAGCCGGTTGGTATTCCATCATATCGATTTCAGCCTGTCAAGCTAATTTCTTACAGTTTCTTACATAACTCTTTGAATAAATCTTCCAGGACTTCCAGGGCACCTACTAGTCCTATTCTATCCCTCTACTGCCGTCTTGCGTTGACATCTCCTCCCTGAGGCCGACCTTCTAAAATCGCTCCCAGAAGTTGGGAATCGTATGCCATACTATATGCGCGGTCGTGAAGGCAAAAGATCCAATGGAGAGGGACGCTTTGGTGCCGCATAGCATGACGCAGCAGCGGACACCGATCAAGGCTATCTCCCGGACGAAGAGCCTCGTGGAGAGAGCCCACGAACAGCTTGAGACGCTCATCATAGAAGGCTCACTTTTGCCAGGCGAGATTCTTCCCCCGGAGCGCATGCTTGGCCAAATGTTAGGTGTAAGCCGGACAGTAGTCCGGGAGGCGGTCCGCTTACTTACGGCGAGAGGTTTGCTTGAGGTGAGGTCGGGGTCAGGCACGTACGTCCGAGCGCTGGGAGCGAGTGTCATCCACGACTCGGTTGATCTACTTTTGCGCGCCAACCGCCTTAGTCCTGAGCAAATTTACGAAGTCCGCAACGTTCTTGAGATTAATGCGGCTGGTTTGGCGGCGGAACGCGCCGGACCCGAGAATATTACAGCCATGGAAGCGGAGATCGCGATGCTCCAGCAAGAGACGCTGCCGGCCCAAGACTACGCCCAGCACGATTTCCTGTTCCACGTTCTCCTGGCAGAATCAACAGGTAACCCTCTCTTCCTGGCGCTCATCAATTCCGTCTCGACCATCACAATTCGAGCTATGCATCAGATGTTTGCGGCAGGAATCTACCTCAGGCCTCCGTCCCGGAGGCTCACCCTCGAAGAGCATAGTGCGGTCCTGAAGAGCATCAAGCAACACAACGCCGAAGATGCCCGTGTCGCCATGGCCGACCACATGAAACGAGCGCTGGACCGCCTGAGGGACACCAGACATTCCAGTGCGCCCGATCACCTCGTGCCTGCACCAGAATCAAAATGATACCAGCCCGTTGAGCGTTCGCAGGAAGATGCGGGAGAAAATTATCTTGTGGCGACGCACTTGACCCAAAACCGAGGCCCGACAGCAGGAGAGTATACGGGGCAGCTCGATTTCAGCGGGAAGATCCCGCTCCAGGCCTGCCTGATTCAGGAACCAGGCTCACGTCGTCCACCCAGACCCGGCCTGCAATTTTGTTTTCGAATTCCCCGCTCGCCGGACGGGCAATCACCACGAATGCGAGATTGGTTTTGGGACCAGTTTTGAAATCAATGGTCAGTGAGTGCCACGCTGCCGTCGTGCCCGTCAGGGCATCGGAATACTTGTCCAAGGCTGCAGGGTTATACGCATCCCGCACCTCGATGCGCGGACCGCTATCGGTAGTGATGCCGTCAGTTTTCATGAACGCCGTTAAGCGGTAGTGCCGATTGGGAGCCACCAGCACAAATTGGTAGACGTTGCGGTACTCGAAATTTTGCGTTCCCGGAAATTGGATCAGGAGAGAATGCGTTGCCGAATGGTAAACGGAGCTATCCAGGCCCACGAAAATTCCGCCCACTTGGGCAATCCGCCAGTCGAAGCCCATGCCGAGCGGCTGCGCTTCAAAGTCGCCATTCTCAATCAGGTTTTGATCTGTCTCTTCGTCAGTGGGCGGGATCACTCCTTTAGCCCTGAGCACGCCCCACGCCTGATAGGCTTCGGAGGGTTGGTGAGAGTTGATTAAGGCGTCGATGTAAGCCGCAGCATCGGACGGTGGAAACTTGTCCGGGCTGGCAGCAATGTGGTCCCAGACCGTGCCAGCATCTGCAAGGCGCTGCGTGCCGAGCAGATAGCGGAGGTAATCGAGCCAGTGATAATCGTCCTCGGGAATCAGCTTCTGGAGGATTTCACCGGAGTCTCCGGAGGCTTTCCACGCCATATTGTAAATGGCCGGAGCATAACCCATATTTCCCTCCAGGACCATCTTGAAATGGCGGAAAGCTTCGGTGGTGCTTCCATGAAGAAGAAAAAAGTTGCCAATCGCCCATTGATAATCGGGAATGCGCGGGGCGATGTAGTCGACGCGGCGGAGGCACAGCGCTGCCCTTGCGGTGTTTCCCTGGAGCTCGAGCGCGGTGCCGAGATCAAGCCATGCCTGAGGATCGTAAGAATTAAGCGTTGCAGCGCGCGTCAATTCCTGCATTGCCAAGTCGGGACGCGCGTCCAGAACGCTGTATTGATACACGCGCCCCAGCCGGAGCGCATAGTCGGCATCCCCCGGATCCAAGCGCGCCGCCGCTTGAAGGTTCGGCACCGACGGCCTTTGTCCAATGACAGTTGCCAGGTAAACTCTCGAAACCCAGGCAGCAAGAAAGACGCAAATCACCGCAGCGACTACAATGGCTCCGATCTTCGCAGGCCCGGTTCTCAACTCGATTTTCATACTTCGGTAATGCTTTACTTTCGGTCGTGTAGAAAGCGGCTCCGCCGCTCGCTGTGCGGAAATCCTCCGGCTTTCCGAGCCGAAGTCACTGGCTGCCGTAGCTCTTCATGCTATCACAACCCCGAAGCGATTGATGACGCAAGAGAGGTAGCGCAGCGCGGCCTCACGGCCGCAACGAAACCAGCGCGAAGCGCTTGCCCTCTCCCTCGGGAGAGGGTGGCTCGCGGCCGGCGCTTTCTCCAGCCGGCGCGGGCCGGGCCTGCGCCCACCGAAGGTCGCTTACGCTCCAGAGCTTCAGCGACGGAGCGGCTCCTGCCCGCAGGCGGGTGAGGGGTCGCTCGCCGAAGAATCTTGTCAAAAAAACAAGATTTTACGGTATTGCAATGCAGCGTTCGCCTTGTAACGCTGCGGCTTTTTCGTGCAAATGACAAGCCGCGCGGCTAAAAAGCGAGCCCTGCGCTACAAAAACGCGCACCTCTCTCCGGCCTGAATTCTGCGCTGCAAGGTCCGTTTCAATGGGCAGAGCTGACAGGCACTTCCTGGAGTTTGGTCTCCCGGCCGCAGCAATAGCAGTGTCCGGGCTGGACGTAAGTGATATTGCAGACAGAGCAGTAATACTGAATCCGATATAGCTTTCCATTATGGACGGCGAACAGCTTTTGAACCACAAAGTCGCCATCCGGCCCCACCATCCCAATCAACTGCAGTTGTTGATTGAGCAACCGCTTGTCCTGCAAGGTGCGCAAGATGTAGGCGGATTGTCCTGCCAGCTTGAAACGCTTGGCAGTCGTGATGAGAGTGGGTTGATTTCCGGGAAGTGCGCCCAGAGTACCCTGAAGGATGACCAACCCCCGGGGCGTTGAGCCAGAAGCGCCGGCAACGCCGGCCCCGGAACAGGCAAGGAGAAGAGCCGCCGCTGCCGCAATCGAACAACACAGGCGTCGCGCCCGGTGCGTTACCTCCTGTCCTCCACCCGTGCCGGGTCCTTCCTTAGGTTGAGTTGTCATCTTCATACCTTCCAGGCCTTTCCGCACGCTGTACAGCCGGCGGCGCGCCCAAGTCATCCTTGATACTGCCCTACGAGGACGATGGCGAAGGGCAAAAGTCCTCCCGAGGTATTCAGTTTGACGTCGAGCATCCAATCACCCTGGTCGTCCTCGACGGCAGACGGAAATTTGGAGTTGCGGCTCACCGGGGCGAGCATCATCACTGCCGGGTGCCCAGTACCGGCCGTCAGCCGGCTAGCCTTTACCACTTGGTCGAACGTCATGGTCTGGACGGGGCCAGGGTCATCCGCCACAGGAATCAATAGGAGAAAGTCACGATAGGAGCTTACACCCATGTGGTTGCCATCCTGCGGGATCAATGCATACCGCAAGGCGTAATAGCCCGGCTTAATCGATTGCCCACGGTAATCCTTGGTGGTTTGAGAAAAGCGAATCAGTCCGACGAACTCGCCCATGGATAGGCCGCTATAAAGCACATCGCCAGAAGAGGAGGGGGCAACTGAGGTGGACGGAATTCCCTTGCGCCACCAGATTTCGCAAAGCGGTGTTCCCTGGGGGTTTTCAAACAGTAGACCTTGCGTCTCAAGGCTCACCTCAACGGTATTTGGTATTTCCGGCGCGGCAACGGGCCCGCTTGGCACGGCCTTGTAAGCGCCCTGTCCCCAAGCTAACGCTGCAAGGAAAAATTGACCGGCGACTAGGAGCAGAACTTCCGGCTTTCGTCTCATTACGTTCTCCTGACAGAACGCTCGGTGTAGTGCCCGCGAACTATGTGTGCAGACAGCCAGGGTGGCGCAGACATAGCCCGGTGCGCGATATCTGCGCCACCCATTAAAGCGGATTGGCGACCCGCTTGATGGACAAGACGATTGGCGCGTTACATCTGGAAGCTCGCGACGTAGGCGCTCCGGTCGTCCTTTTGGCTCCAAACTACGCCCAAGCCGGCGCCCTTAAAGGCTTGTTCGATAGTATAGGCGGGCATAGCGCCCGAAACTTTAGTGAGTGGCGGGTAATAGCGGACTTCATTGCCGCAGATATTATCGCCCGCGCAGAGGCTGCGCGTCTGGATGCGGGCTAGATTTCCGGCGACTACCGTAGCCGTTCCGTGCTGCATGCCAACGCCGAACTGCATTGCGATCGGCGCCTGGTCTACGCGTACCACGTGCTGCACCAACTTTCCCCCCGCCGCCTTGGCAAACTCAAGAAGGGCTTGGCTCTGGGCTGCCGTGGCACGCCGATCGATGATCAAAACCGCCTCGGCAGGGTAGGGGTTGTGGTAGGGATCTCCGACGTTGTCTTTGGCCTTCACCACGGCTATGACGCTCAGTCCGCTAAGGTCCGTCCCTCCCCACTTACCTTGCTTGATGTTCCACGCGAGAATAGCGCGGCGCCCCTCCAGGCCAACCTGAGAATTTGCGAAGCAAGGGCCCGTATAGACGTCCGCCGACCTGACTTCTAAGTATTGTCCTTGGATCGAAGCCGCGCTTGATGGGACCGCCCAAACAGCTAGCGCGAGCAAGCTAACCACTGCTCCTGCTATGACCTTTTTCATCGTCTGGCCTCCTGAAATCATTCTTCCTGAACCACCGTATTAATTTTATTCTCACCTGCCCGGCAATTCAATGTCGCGTCACGTATAGCGCCGGTCCCGCCTGGACGGCACCGCCCCGCCCGAAGTTGAGAAGTTGCGCCGCAAAGTAACCGCTAATTTTTTTTGATGCAGCGGCAGCGGTCTACGGTTCAGACGCTACTTGACATTCGACCGTGACGGTGGCTAACATCTGCCTGCATGTTACGCAGAGAGATCGCGTCGGAAAAGCAAAGCCTCATATTAGCCGTTACAGGTGCCAGCGGGGCAATTTTTGCCCGGCGGACGCTCCAGATGCTGGAGGGCGATGCGAGGGTCGGCAGGATTCATCTCGTCGTTTCCGGCAGCGGACTTAAAGTGCTTCGAGAGGAATTGGATTTAGGTATTTCAGAGAGCGCCGCCATTCCATCACGGCTGATGGGCGGGCCGGTGTGCAAAACGGTCTATCTGCTGGATTCGGATGTAGGTGCTTCTATCGCCAGTGGGTCTTATCCCGTAAACGGCATGCTGGTGATCCCGTGCAGCACCGGTTGCCTGGCGCAGATTGCGCACGGCATCTCTTCTACATTGATCGAGCGGGCGGCTGACGTTTGTCTCAAAGAACAGCGCAAACTGATTTTGGCTGTTCGTGACACGCCGCTTAGCCGCGTGCACCTGAAGAACATGTTGGCCGCCCAGGAGGCTGGCGCCGGGATTTTCCCCATAATTCCGGCCTTTTACCACCGGCCGCAAACGATCGGCGATCTCGTTACTCAGTTCTGCTGCCGCGTTCTTGCCCACTTGGGTCTCGAACAGGATGAGCAGTTCTGCTGGAGCTCCGTTGCCCCGAAGAGGCAAACCGTGAATAGTCCCGCAGGGAGGGATGAAACCCACAGGCTGTAGATTCTGTATTTCGGCGGTGGGACGTGCCTTCGTACGGGGGAAATTGGGGTTGTCTGGAACCCGCAGATTGGGAGGCCCGAAGGGCCGCTCTATTATAGCCCTGGGCAACGCCCAGGGAATCGAGTCCGCCCTTCGAAAACAAGCCCTGAAAGGGCGACCTAAAATGCCCTCACGATGGTATGCCCTTGCAGGGCTTTAGTTGTACAAGAAGAACGATGCCTTGAACCCAGGCCGACTGGCCTGGGCTCCGATAGAGCGCCGCTTCACGGCTCAGAATGTATAAACTCCAGGGCACGACTGAGGTTGTGCCCTCATACGGGTGCGTTAATCAACGGAGGACTTATCTTATGACTGAAGAATTGAAACGGCGCGATTTCATGAAGCGAGCTGCACTAGGCGTGGGCGCGGGCGTTGCACTATCGAGTTTCTCCCGGACGGTACTGGGCGCGAACGACCGCGTCCGAGTGGGCGTGGTCGGTCCGGGACGCCAGGGAAGCTATGACATGGACGATTTCCGCAGACAGCCGGACGTCGAAATCGCCGCAGTCTGTGATGTCTATGAGCCGAATCTCAGTGCTGCGCTTGATAACGCATCAAGCAATCTTTCAGGGCGGCGCAACACCGCAAGCAACGTGCAATCCTACCGTGATTTTCGCCAGGTCCTCGACCGGAAGGATATCGATGTGGTCATCGTTGGCACGCCGGACCATTGGCACCCGCTCGTGATGGTGGAAGCTTGCAAAGCCGGGAAAGACGTTTATGTGGAAAAGCCGGTTTCACATACTGTGGATGAAGGTCGGCTGATGGTCGAGGCGGCGCGCCAATACAGTCGCGTGGTCCAGGTGGGAACGCAACAACGGTCCGGTAAGCATTTTCAGGAGGCCGTGAAGCTTATTCAGGATGGCTTCATCGGCAAGGTAAGCTTCGTGCGCACTTGGAATTACGACAATCAGTATCCGCAGGGCATCGGCAATCCGCCGGATTCGGACCCTCCGCCGGGCCTCGACTGGAACCTGTGGCTAGGTCCGGCGCCGAAGGTTCAATACAACTACAACCGTTTCGGGGTGGGACCTGATCGCTGGTCCACGTTCCGGTATTTCTGGGACTATGCGGGCGGATTCATGACGGATTGGGGGGTGCACCTTATGGATATTGTGCAGTGGGCCATGCAGGTAAAAGGCCCCGGCACGATCACGGCGTCAGGAGGCAAGTATTACATCCAGGACAACGCCGAGACACCGGACACGTTACAGGTGACGTACGAGTACGAAAATCCCCGCTTCGTAGCCGTCTATGAGAATCGCTGGGACAATTCGAACTCAGCGAATGCCAAGGGTTACGGAATCGAGTTCCACGGAACGGACGCGACTCTCTTTATCGACCGCAGTGGATTTCAGGTTTATCCGGAGCTTCGACAGGAAGGGAAGCAGCGCCCGGTGGAGCGCTCGCCTTCTATGACCATGGAGAGCATCAACGATTCCCACTTCGATCACGTGCGCAATTTCCTGGATTGCGTCAAGTCGCGCCAGCGGCCCATCAGTGATATTGAGATTGGTCACCGCTCGACCAGCGCCTGCCTTCTAGGTAACGTGGCTTTTCGAAGCAAAGAGCGGATCGTGTGGGATGTTGAACGCCAGGAGCTCAAGCAGGGCGGCCCGGAAGCCCGCCAGTTGCTTACTCGCCACTATCGGGCTCCGTGGGAACTCAGTGTGTGACGTGAGCGTTAGCGCAGACCTGCGTTTTTCAGGTCCGCGGTTTTGGATTTCCTGATGGAAAGGCTCTGCCGTCCGGCTGCCCCGAAGGGGCAAACTGTGAATAGCCGTGGGTGAAACCCACGGGAATGACGCGCAAAACACGCTTCGGCGCTGGAGGGGCCGAACAACACTGTGGGGGGGACCGGAGCGGATTAAGTCATTTCGGCGGCGTTCGAAGGTGGCGACCCCGTAGGTCAACCCCATCAGGGTTGACCTCATGATTGCTCGCGTTTTCCGCAGGTTGCCCCTGCGGCTATTCAAAGCAGACCCTCTTTGGGGCCAAAGCCGAGGGGCTGCGCGCGCGTTAGCTTGCGTGAGACGCTTTGGCCTTAGTTGCGGCGGCGGCTTTCATCAAAGCAAGACCCTTATTAAAGAAGTCGTTTGCTCTCTGAAGGTCTGCGGTGCGCGCGTCAGGATCAGCTTCCAGCTCGGCCTTCTGACGATAGAGCAAATTAAGATAGGTATAGACGTTGGCGTAATTGGGCCTGAGCTCAATCGCCTTATTCAGATTTTGGATGCCTTCATCCACCAGGGAACCATTCTGCGCCGTGAGCTCCTCCCGAGCCTTCTTCGGAAGAGGGGGCAGAACATCCGGTTGGGCAGGGTTCTTGGGGCGTGTGAGGTTGAGCTGAGCTCTTAGGGCCGCGTCCCGCGCATAACAGGGGGTCCAGTCGAGAACTCCAATCCAATAGTAAGGATCAGGGTCGTTTGGCTCAATCTTCATCAGCCTTTCCTGATAGACCTTGGCTTGGTCGAAATTCCTCATGTTGTAATAGAGATTGCCGATGCTTCCGATGGCGGTTGTCATGGCGGTTGTGTTGTTTTGGGCCATCTTCACCACGTCCTGGTAAGCCTGGATGGCGCGGTTTCCCATTTGGATGTTGGCTGCATCCGTGCCCCCCACCACATACTGCTGCGCCAACGCGGTTGCCAGGAAAAGTCTCGCGTTCAGCATGGTGGGATCGAAACTAGCCGCTTTCTGAAAATGCTCGACGGCTTGCGCAAATTGAGCATTCTTAAAAGCAAGCACGCCTTTGTTGATCTGGTCTCGAGCCTTCAGCTTGTTGCACCCCGAACAGGCGGCAGCCAGCAGGAGCGCCACGCCAGCCCAGATAAGCTTATCTCGTTTCATCCCGAAATCCTCCGTGCTTTGCCGATGGGGCGGACTATTGAGCTTGAAGCTGCTTAAGAAGAAGGCCAACTTTGTCAACGTTAGCACCGTGAGCAATATCGAGAATAGGAACCACGGCCGCAAACGGAATGCTTGGATCGCCGCTGACAAACATCACCTTATCGTTGCGCGTCTTGAAAATATCCACTAGCCGGTCCTGCAGTTGGTTAAGCGGAACCGGCGTCTGGTTAATGCTTACCTGCCGCTGCGCGTTGACACTCACCACGATGGTGCGCTCTACAACCGCCTGATTCTGCTTCTGGTTCTTATTGGGTTGGGGGATGAGCGCGCCCAGGCCGTGGGGCGTATGCGGAACGATCACCATGAAAATGATGATCAAGACGAGCAGCACATCAATGAGCGGAGTAATGTTAATCTCGCTCATGGGGCCGCCCTTACTGCCTCCGACTGTCATTGCCATCGTTATGTCCTCCCCGGCTGTAGCGCCGGTCTGCGGCCGGCGCATCGAGTTGCTACATTCTGAGCCGCAAAGCGGCGCTCTATCACAGCCCAGGCCAGTTGGCCTGGGTCAAAGGCATGATACTTTTCTACAACGGAAGCCCTGAAAGGACGTACCAACCTGAGGGCGTTTTAGGTCGCCCTTTCAGGGCTCGTTTTCGCGACGCGAGCCCGCTTCCCTGGGCGTTGCCCAGGGCTATTATAGAGCGGCCCCTCGGGCCTCCAAATCCGCGAGTTCCGGGGCACGACGCGCCGATTACTGACCGACGGCGCTTTGCGGCAGATAGGGGGGCCTCTGCTGTAACTGCTCTGTCAGTAAGCCCACGTCTTGTACATCGGCTGTCTGGACCGCGGTAAACACGCCTACCACGTCGCTATACTTAGCTCGCGCGTCCGCCTTGATATAGACGGTCTTATCCAAGTTGTGCGCAAGCTGGTTCGTAATGTCGGTCGGCAGGGAGTCGAGCGAGACCGGGTCGGAGCCTAGATAGATTTTACCGTCGCGGGTGATAGAGATCAGGGCCGCGTCGGATTTGTTAGCAGCGTCCATATCCTGCGTGTTAAGCGCCTGCGCCATATTCACGGTGACTTTGTTTTGCAGCAGCGGCGTGATGACCATGAAGATAATCAGCAGCACCAGCATCACGTCGCACAGCGGCGTTACGTTAATCGCGGAGACTTCCGCGGGAGATTTTCCTTTGAGAGGCATTACTTCCTCCGTCCGCTTCTCTTCAGGAAGTAGTCAACCAGTTCCGAAGAGGAGTTGTCCATTTCCACGTCGAAGGCTTCGAGCTTACCGCTAAAGTAGTTGTAGATCCACACGGAAGGAACGGCCACCAGCAAGCCGATGGCGGTGGTAACCAGGGCCTCAGCGATTCCGCCCGCGACCGCGCCAATTCCCGTCATCTGCGAGGCTGAAATTCCGACAAACGCGTCAATGATGCCGAGCACCGTGCCGAACAGGCCCACAAACGGAGCCGTCGCGCCGACGGTGGCGAGAACGGCCACGCCACGCTTGAGCTCGGCGTGTACGATCGCGGAAGCGCGCTCGAGAGCCCGCTTGGAGGCTTCGATTTCATCGCCGGATATTTCTGCCGAGCTTCGGTGCGCCTGGAACTCTTGCAGGCCAGCAGTCACAACCTTCGCCAAGTGACTCCGCTTGCTCTGTTCCGCAATGGCAATCGCTTCGTCAATCTTGCCTTCTTTCAAGGCGCCAGCTACGGCGGGCGCGAACAGCCGCGATTGCTTGCGAGCCGCCTCGTAAGCCAGATACCGGTCAATGGCTACCGCAATGGTCCAGGCCAGCATGATGAACAGCAGGATCACGACGGCGCGCGCCGGCCATTTCATCGTGTGCCACATGCCCAAGAAAGTGAAACTGAATCCCCCACCACCTTCCTGGAGCAAGAACGTCCCAAGCAGCAAAGATTTAACCCCAATCAACATTTTGTCTTTCCTCCTGATTTCAGATATTCGTAGGGGTACGGCTTGCTGTACCCTTTCCACCACCCCAGGGTGGGGCATGCCCCGCCCCTACATCGTTATTGCACTCCGGTCATCGGCCACCCACGCTAATCCGAGAGTGTAAAGTCCACATCAATCTCCGTTGCCACTTGCACGGCAACGCCGTTCAAGAGAGTCGGCTCATACTTCCATTGCTTGACAGCGTTCTCGGCAGCCTGCACGAGCATGGGGCTGCCGCTTAGTACGTTCAGGTCTTCAACCGTTCCGTCCCTGCTGATGAGCGCCTGGAGGCGTACCTCACCTTGGATACGCGCCATTTTTGCGATAGCGGGATATTCCGGCTTGGGCCCATAGATGAGTTTTGCTTCTTCTACGTTGCCACCGACGGTAATTTTGCTCGGAACCTTGGCTTTCGGTGGCGGTGGTGGAGGAGTCATGCTGCCCAGCATGCTACCCAGCACGCCGCCCGCAGTTCCACCCGGAACTCCCCCCGGAACTCCCCCAACTACGGCATTAGCCGGAATCGGCTGCTCCTTGATAATTTTGATCTGCTTAGGAATCACCGTTGGGGCCTTCATCAGATCTGCCAGCGAGACGGGACGAACGATTACTTTAGGAGCCGGAGGGGGTGGCGGAGGCGGGGGTGGAGGGGGTGGCGGTGGCGCAGCCAAAGCGGTCAGCAATTGCGCGCGAGGCAGCACCTGCGTGTGCAGCAGCGGAACCAGGATGAAGATGCCAACGATAATCGCCTCGATGATATAAGCGATGGGCATCGTCGCCTTTTTATAGTTTTTCGTTCTGCTGGCCGATAAGATCAGGTAAAACAGAAAGCCTACCACCCACAAAACGATCGTCAAGATAATCCACAAAGGCGTGCTTGCCCGAATTCGGCGCGAATCCACATAGACGTAGCAAAGCATGAGGACTTCAATGAACGGCGGGATGAACCCGAAAATGACCGACTGGACAGCCAGCGTGGCGTGCGAGGCGGGCTGGCCGACGAACAGCGAAAGAACGGTATACCACAAAATGAAACCCGCCGCGCCGAGAGCAACGGCGACTGCCCAGTGCGCCCGGCGCAGCACGGGCAGATGCTCTGTCGACGATTCCACCAAGGTTTGCTCAAACATAGCCCATAACCTCCGCAAGATTTGCGGCGCGCGGCCGCGCCTCAAATTTGCCCGAATAGCCTATCTCCGCGCGCCCGCAGGTTCACGAATACCCTTCGTTTTCCCTGGCCGGAGCCGCGCCCCGGGCACGGCCGGCTTGATTTTTGCCGCTTGTCCGCTTCCCGGCTTGCCGGCGCGCGCCCTGTCCTCCCAGTACAGAACGAGCGGGCTGGCAATAGCAAACGAAGAATAAGTCCCGATAATTACGCCGATCACAAGGACCAGAGAAAATCCATTAATAACGTCGCCGCCAAACAGATACAACGCCATCACGGCGATAAACGTCAGACCAGAAGTCAGAATCGTCCGGCTTAAAACCTGGTTAATGCTGCGATTGATAAGATCCCGAAAATCCTCCCGCTTATTCAAGTGCATGTTTTCGCGGATGCGGTCAAACGTCACGATGGTATCGTTCATGGAATAGCCGATCAGCGTGAGGAAGGCGGCGATGACCGTCAGCGATATATCCTTGCCCAGCAATGAAAAGATACCAAGAGTAATGATCACGTCATGGAAAGTGGCGATGATAGCCGCCACGCCGAAGATAAGCTCGAAGCGGAACCAAACGTAAACCAGCATGGCACCGAGGCCTGCCAGGACTACGTAAAGCGCCTGGCGGCGCAGCGTGGCGCCGACTTTGGGACCTACGATTTGAGTGTTGAAGACCGAAAATCCGGAAAGGTAAAAGTTCTTCTCCAGGCTGGAAATCACGGCGCCATTCACACCGGCCACCGCCCTCAATTGATTGAAACCTTCAATGACGCCAGTTCGGGGCGACCCATTGCGAAAATTCACCATAGCCTGGGCCATGCGGCTGTATGTATTCTGTGCAGCGTCCGTCCCCTGAGCGGCCAGGTGCAATGGATCATCTATCAGCAAGCGCGCCGCAATGGTCTGGGCGCTCGCGTTATCAAAATCATCCTTTCCAGCCGAACCTTTAGAGTATATCTTACTCAGCGCATTAACAATGTCCGCCCTGCCTTGGTCCAAGGCGTTAAAGTGAGCGGTGGTTTGCAGATCCAGACTCACCATGATCTCATGCTCCGATGACCGGCCATAAGTGACCAGCGTCGGGTGCAGTTTTTCCGCATTGAGCTGGCGCCCCATCGCTCCCAGATCCGGCGCGTGCGCAAACTTGACGTAGACCATGGTGCCGCCACGGAAGTCCACCCCGTACTGCAAGCCGCGGTGCGCCGCAATCGACACGATTCCCACAACCAGAAGAATAATGGAAGTGGTGATGAAGTATTTCTTTTTCCCCATCCAGTCAACCTGGGGATTATGGAAAAACTCCATTCGCTAAATCACCTTCCCATCTAATAAAGTTGACACCAGCACCGCCTGCGATGTTCCCGAAATCCGACCCCCGAGGGGTGGAATTTCACGTCAGGCCTTGTATCAGTTGGTTATGCCGTTTTGCAGCGCCCCCCGAAGTTACGAACAGAACATCTGCCCTCGCCCCCCTTGGGGGAGAGGGTAGCTCGCGGCTGGCGCTTTCTCCAGCCGGCGCGAGCCGGGTGAGGGGGTTCCGGGCGAAGTTTACCAAGGCGTGGCCTCAGACGCCTTGGCGGCATAAAGCCGCCGCTACACGCTCAACGCTGCGCCGCGCTCCCGCCGCGTCAGCACGTAATCAAAAATCACCCTGGAAACGAAAACCGAGGTAAAGAGATTGGCAATTAAGCCAATCGTCAAGGTTACAGCGAATCCGCGCACCGGACCCGTCCCGAAGGTGAAAAGAATAGCGGCAGCGGCAACCGTGGTCACGTGAGTATCCAGAATGGTCTTAAACGCGTGGTCAAAACCTCCCGCTACAGCCGCCGGGGCAGCTTTCCCGCCCCGCAGCTCCTCGCGAATTCTTTCAAAAACGAGCACGTTCGAGTCGACACCCATGCCGACCGTCAGAATGACGCCGGCGATGCCAGGCAGCGTGAAAACGCCGCCAAAGTAAACCATGGCCGCAATCAAAATGATCAGGTTCAGGATCAGGGCCACGTCGGCATTAATTCCAGCACCTTTATAATAAATCAACATAAACGCCAGAATGGCGATGAAGCCTATGATACACGCCTCAACACCATGATGGATGGAATCCGCGCCCAGGGAAGCGCCTACGCTCTGCTCCTGCATAGGCGCTATGGAGGCAGGCAACGCTCCGGAGTTGAGTTTCAAGGCTAGATCGGCAGCCGATTGGGGTGTGAAGTTGCCTCCCTGAATCACTCCGTTATCACTGATTTGGTTATCGATGACGGGCGCGCTTTGAATTTGGTTATCCAGCACGATTGCCAGTTGCTTGTTGATGTTGCGCTGAGTAATTTCTGCAAAGCGGGATGCGGCGCCTCGCTTCAAGGTGAAATTGACGTCGGGCCGGCCGTTCGAATCCTGCGACGGCTCCGCCCTTCTCAGATCATTTCCGGTAACCGCCGCGATGCTGTCTACTAGGTACCAAACCGGCCCGCCGGAGCCAGACACATCCTGGAGAAGCTCTGTGTCGGGTGGCAGAACTCCGCCGAAAGAAGCCAGCGCCTCGTCCCGGCTCGGGTAGGGCCCGCCTCGCACCAGCTTCAATTCGAGCATCGCGGTAGATTGAATGATGTTCTGGACGCGCGACAGATCAGCTACGCCCGGTATCTCAACCACCAGCTCATAGTCGTTTTGGCCGTACTCCGCAACGGTAGCTTCGCTGATGCCCAGGCCGTTAACTCGCCGTTGAATGGTCGCCCGGGCTTCGTTATACGCTTCCGTCCTGATTTCTGCTTGAGAGCTGGTCTTCATCACCAGC
>JASHOS010000204.1 GCA_030040995.1 Terriglobia bacterium
TTTTCAATGCGCAGAGCCATGTCCCCGGAAAGATCGGCCTTGCCGTTCAGCAGGCTTGACAGCGCGGGTCGGGACACTCCTAGTGCCGCCGCTGCCGCCGTGACCGACAGGCCGGTAGGCTCGATAATCTCGGTCCGAATGAAATCGCCGGGATGGGGTGGATTCTTCATGGGCATGGCGTTTACTCCTTACTGTTCAAGCACAGCGTTCGCCTTGTAATGCTGCGGCTTTTTCGTGCAAATGACAAGCCGCAGCCTTGAAAATGCTCCTGGCTTGAGCATGGATCTGCTGAAAAAGAAAGACTTATGGCGCCGTCAGTTCATCCGCCGACAAGGAGCATTTTCATTTGCTTTCGCGGGCTAACGGCCCATCATGACAGGGCTAAAAAGCGAGCCCTGCGCTACAAAAACGGCTCCAAACCGCACCAAGTCTAACTTCGACGTAACCCTGCGTGGCGAAGATGGCGGAGAGGAAGCAAGTCGAGCTCCTTACGGACGCGTCTCTTCCGGTTTTCGGAGATGAGACCGCCCGGAAGGTGCTCGACCCGCGCTTTGAATCCGACCTCCCCTAACGCTAGCCACGATCCATCGGCGAGTCATCCGCGAAGTTGCGGCATATTACCTCACGATCAAATTGACACTCCCGCCATCACTTGAGTAGACTACGTTTTCCTTTCTATCGACTCCGTTCTGACTTGCAAACTCTTGGGGGATTATGGAGAAGGCGGTGACCTCTATTCTCCCTTCCGCGCCGAAAGCCCTCCGTCTTTTGGTCCGATCCGTGCCGTTTTACGCTTCCTGGCTTCTCGCTCTTTTTTGTGCTGCATCGCCTGTCTTCGCTCAATACCACTTCGATTCCTGGACAACAGACAATGGCCTGCCTCAGAACTCGATCCAAGCGATCGTCCAAGACCAGGTTGGGTATTTATGGCTGGCGACTTTTGACGGTCTTGCGCGCTTCGACGGTTATCATTTCACGGTGTTTAACAAGAGCAACAGTCCAGGTCTCAACAGCAACCGGCTCACCGCACTGTACGAGGATTCTCACCGTGACTTGTGGATCGGTACGGAGGCCAGCGGTGTGGCTGTCTCCCGCGGAGGGAGGTTCACTGCTTATACCAGCCGACAGGGATTGCCTGATAGCCAGGTGTTAGGCATTTCCGGAGATGCCCGTGGTAACGTGTGGGTACTGTCCGGCGAGAAGATCGTGCGCTGGTCCGACGGCCGCTTCGTGGCCGTTCCGAACAATTTCCCCAGTGGTTTGAGCTTCGCCAGCTACGTGATCGGACGGCATGGCCGCGCCGGTTTTTGGGGTGTAAATCGAACCGCACTATTTCACTTTGAAGGTGGCCGGTTGGAACGGTGGACGCCCGGAGATGGCTTGCCGAGCCTCAATATCGAGTCTATGGCAGAAGACCAGGAAGGAGCGCTTTGGGTTATCACAGAAGACTCGGGTATCGTGCGGATCACACCCGGCAAGATCGTGAAGGTTTACGGCTACGGTTCGGGCGTGCCGACCAATTGGTCATGGTTTATTCCCGGCCCGAAAATCAAGCTGTTCACCAAGACCACGAGAGGAGAGATTTGGGTTATCGACCTCGATTCCGGGTCACGCCATCTGCTCACGCGGCATGCACCCCCCGGACTGGTGAATCCCGACCGGCGCGTACTTTTTGAAGGAGTCGAAGGAAACCTTTGGGTCGGAACGGAAGGAGGAGGACTCTATCGCAGCCGGAAGCAGGCTATCACCGTCTATTCCCAAAAACAGGGTCTGCGCGATCACAACATCTATCCGATCTGCCAGGACAGTAAGGGAGCCATCTGGATTGGCGCCTGGCCGGGTAGCGTGACCCGCTTCATAAACGGCAAAATCACCAACTACACCAGTCGAGACGGACTTCACGCGCAGATCAGCGCTCTCTACCCCGACCGCGCCGGAAATCTCTGGGTTGCCACCGGGGACGCTCTTCAAATCTTGCGGGACGGCCGATTCACGACGCCGCCTGCTACAAGGCCTATCTTTCACGCCCTTTACGAGGTTTCGGTGATTTATCAGGACCGTGAGGGGACGCTCTGGTTTGGAGGGCTCGGCGGACTTGCGCGGTATAAGAACGGAGCTTTCCAGGTTTACTCGAGAAGAGATGGAATGGGAGCGGGCGACGTCAAGGTGATCCTGGAGGACGAGAAGGGTAATCTGTGGATCGGCGGCTACAGCGGCGTCACTTGTCTTAAGCACGGAGTGTTCAAGAACTATACCGAACAGGATGGTTTACCGAGCAACACCGTACGCGCATTGTACGAAGACCGCGACGGCGTGCTCTGGATTGGCACCTATGACGGCGGCCTGGGGCGATTCAAAGACGGCAAGTTCACCCGGTATACCACTCGTGATGGGCTGTTTAACAACGGCGTGTTTCAGATTCTCGAGGATTCGCAGGGTTATCTGTGGATGAGCTGTAATCACGGTATTTATCGGGTTCGAAAGCAGGAGCTCAATGAGTTCGCCGCCGGGAAAAGAAGCACCATCACTTCCATCGCCTATGGCAAGAGCGACGGCATGCTGAGTGTTGAATGCAACGGCGGTCCCTGGCCAGCGGGGATCAAAGCGCAGGATGGCAAGTTGTGGTTCCCCACTCAAGACGGCGTGGCCGTGGTTGACCCGGCAACGGTATCCATAAACCTGCGGCCTCCGCCCATAGTCATCGAGTCGTGCCAGGTAGACCGCGCTCCCAGGGCAGTTGACCGTCCGGTACGCATTAAGCCGGGCCAGGACGACTTCGAAATCCAATACACGGCTTTGAGTTTCGTCAACTCGGATCAAATCCAATTCAAATACAAGCTGCTTGGGCTTGATCACAATTGGGTGGATGCGGGTCCGAGGCGCACCGCCTATTACTCTCACGTGCCGCCAGGTCGGTACGTCTTCAAAGTTATTGCGGCAAATAGCGACGACGTGTGGAACACGGCAGGGGAGACGCTCCCGGTAATCGTGCTGCCCCGATTCTATCGCACCTGGTGGTTCATCACGCTCGACTCGCTGATCGCCGTGGGCACCCTGGTGCTGGCCTGGCAATACCGGGTCGCACAATTGAAGCGCGCCAATGAGTTGCAGGTTGCCTTTTCCCGCCAGTTGATCGCCTCGCAGGAAGCCGAACGCCAGCGGATTGCGGCGGAGTTGCACGATAGCCTCGGCCAGCATTTGCTTCTCATCAAGAACTGGGCCATGCTGGCGTTGACTGCGTTGCGCAGTCCCGATCCCGCAGTGAAGGAACCCCTCACTGAAATCTCCACTACAGTATCGCAGGCAGTCGATGAAGTCAGAGGAATCGCCTATAATTTGAGGCCGTATCAATTGGAAAAGCTGGGGCTCACCACGGCGATTCAGGACCTGGTGGATCAAGTGGCCGCCTCATCCGCCATTCAGCTCACGGCAGAAATCGGACGCCTGGATGGCCTGTTTTCCAAAGAAGCTGAGATCAGCATCTACCGGATCGTTCAGGAAAGCCTCAACAATATCGTGCGGCATTCGCAAGCTACCACCGCTCGGATTCTGGTAACGCATCGCGGCGGAGTGGTGGAGCTGAGCATTGAAGACAACGGCCGCGGTTTTGCGCCTCCGGATGGGAATACTCCACAGCCAGGCCGCAAAGGTTTCGGGTTGCTGGGAATCGCTGAGCGCGTGCGGATGTTGGGCGGCCACGTGGCCATTCAATCCGTGCCCGGCGGCGGATCGGCTATCAGCATTTCTCTCAAACCGCAGCCGGCGCAGTAGCGCCGGGCTTCATCCCGACATGAACTATCCTCCGGCAAAGCGGGGGGCTCTAGGATTACGTGGCCCGTCAAAGGGACCTGATCGCAGTGCGGCGGATAGCGCGCTGTCCCGAGCGTGAGAAAAACCCCTCACCCTTTCACCCCTTGCCCCTCTTCCCTCTCCCCGGGGAGAGGGAAGAGGGGGAGGAGAGTTGGGGTGAGGGGATTTATCGAAAAATAAGTCACGACGGCGTTACAGAGCAGTACTCTGAGTGAGGCCAGCACGCAATGAAGAAAATTCGGATTGTCATTGCCGACGATCACCCCATCTTCATTCGCGGACTGCGCCAGGTGCTAGCGGCTGATCCGATAATGGAAGTGGTCGCCGAAGCGCGCGACGGTGACGCGGCCCTCACGTCCATCCAGGAAAGCAAGCCTGACGTCGCCATTCTCGATGTTGACATGCCCAAGAAGGATGGCTTCGAAGTCCTGCGCGCCGTGCAAAGCCAGAGGCTACCCCCCGCCGTGGTTTTCCTCACCATGCACAAGAACGAAGCGCTGTTCAATGGCGCGATGGACCTCGGCGTTTCCGGTTACGTGCTGAAGGACAGCGCTCTGGCCGAAATCGTCGATAGCGTCAAAGCGGCTGCCGCCGGGCATAATTACGTCAGTCCCACTTTGTCCACCTTCTTGCTTGGGAGGAGGCGGCGCGCCCAGGCGCTGATGATCGAACAGCCGTCCCTCAAGGACCTCACCCGGGCCGAGCGTTCCGTTCTCGAGCTGGTGGCCCGAGGCAAAACTAGCAACGAAATCGCCGAAGAGCTTCACGTCAGCATTCGCACTGTGGAACACCATCGCGCCCACATCAGCAGCAAGCTCAATTTGCATGGCACTCACGCCCTCCTCCGCTTCGCCCTCGCCCGCAAATCCGAACTCTCCCAATAGGTACTTCTACCTACAAAAATGGGTAGCTCCCGCCTTGAAAAATGGGCGGCTCCACGCATAGCATTCACGCGCCGATGGCCCCATTCTACTGAGCGTAGTTAGGACACCCAGGCTGCCGTGATGAAAGTTCTGATTGTGGAAGATGATCGCGCCATGCGTGAGCTGATCAAGCGGGTATTAAGGGGACGGGTGGATAGCTTTTGCGAGTGTAGCGACGGCTCGGAAGCCCTTGCGATCTATGAGGTGGAGCGCCCCGATTGGGTCTTGATGGATATCAGGCTCAAAGACAGCGATGGCCTGGACGCCACGCAGCAGATTACCAGCGCCTGGCCTAACGCTCGGGTCGTTATCGTGACCAGTTACAACGATACAAGTTTGCGGGAAGCCGCAAAGCGAGCGGGCGCCTGCAGATACGTTCTTAAAGAAAATCTGCTGGAACTTGTGCAGCTTTTGGAAGGTAACGCCTAGCAATCAGAACGCCCGTAAAGGTCTCTTTCTTCTCGCGCTTGCGGGAGAGGGTGGGCGACCAGTGCTTTCTTCAGCCGGCGCAGGACGGGTGAGGGCAGCGCGTAGCGCAGACCGCCGCTTTTGCGGTCTGCGGTTTTTCCATCGCGCAAAAGCCGCAGACCTGCCCAAAAACGCAGGTCTGCGCTACCTGCAAAGATACACAGAAAAGGAGAAAAACAATGCACCATCGAAAGCAGACTTTTGGCATATTCGCAACACTCTTCCTCGCGCTGGGAATGATGGCCTCGATCGCTCGGGCCCAGAATCCCACGCCTTTTATCAACGAAATCTTGCCTGTGGCCGCCCTGCCAGGTGCCGCGGCATTCACCCTGACCGTGAATGGCACTGGATTCGTGTCGGGCGCGGTGGTGAACTGGAAGGTGGGGACGACCACCACGCCGCTAGCCACCACGCTCGTAAGCGCCACGCAAGTGACAGCCGAAGTACCGGCTTCACTCGTAGCCACCGCGGCAACGGCCTCGGTAACCGTGGTAAACCCCAACACGGTGCCGCTTGACGGCGTCTCCAACGTCGAATTTTTCCAGATTACCGCGCCGACGACCAGCGCGGTCTTCAACGCGGCCTCGACACCGGGCGTGGGCCAAGAACCGTACTCGGTAGCCGTGGGGGATTTCAACGGCGATGGCAAGCTGGATCTGGCCGTGGTCAACAACTTGAGCGGTACCGTTTCCATCCTGCTGGGCAACGGTGACGGGACATTCAATCCAGCCACCGGCTCGCCGATAAATGTGGGCTCCGTGCCCGAGTCGGTAGCGGTAGGGGATTTCAACGGCGACGGCAAGCTGGACCTGGCCGTGGTCAATTGGGTTGACGAGGACGTTTCCATCCTGCTGGGCAACGGTGACGGTACCTTCACCCCGGCCTCGACCCCGACGGTGAGCGTGGGCACTGACCCCAACTCCGTAGCGGTGGGGGACTTCAACGGCGACGGCAAGCTGGACTTGGCCGTGAGCAACTATGTCGACAGCACGGTTTCTATCCTGCTGGGCAACGGCGATGGCACCTTTACCCCGGCCTCAACCCCGACGGTGAGCGTGGGCTTTTGGCCCACCTCGGTAGCGGTGGGGGATTTCAACGGCGACGGCAAGCTGGATTTGGCCGTGGCCAACTATTGCGGGAGCGATCCGACCTGCTCGTCACCCGGCAACGTTTCCATCCTGCTGGGGAACGGCAACGGCACCTTCACCGCGGCCGCGTCGTCTCCCAGCGTGGGTGTTTACGCCTCATCGGTAGCGGTAGGGGACTTCAACGGGGATGGCAAGCTGGACCTAGCCGTCACTAGTTCGAACAACAACACTGTTTCCATCCTGCTGGGGAACGGCGATGGCACCTTTACCCCGGCCCCAACCCCGAGCGTGGGCTTTTGGCCCATCTCGGTAGCGGTGGGCGATTTCAACGGCGACGGCAAGCTGGACCTCGCCGTCGCCAACGAGTGCGGAAGCGATACGACTTGCTCGTCTAGCAATGTGTCCATCCTGCTAGGCGATGGCACCGGGAACTTCACCGCGGCCCCGTCTCCCAGCGTAGGCCTTTATCCGATCTCGTTGGCCGTGGGTGATTTCAACGGCGATGGCAGGCTCGATGTGGCCTCGGCCAACTACGGTAGTAACACCGTTTCGATTCTCGTGCAGCCTCCCGCCCCCGAACCCGGTGTCCCGCCTTCACTCGCTTTCGGCAATCAGAACCTGGGGACGAACAACACCCTTCCACTCACCATCACCAATACGGGCACAGCGGCGCTTAATATCACCGGCGCAACCCTGGGCGGCACAAACAGTGCTGACTTCGCCGCCGCGCTCAATACCTGCTCCAGCGCCGTGGGCCCTGGCGGCAACTGTGCGATCAACGTGACCTTTACCCCGAGCATTGCGGGAGCGGAAAGCGCCACCCTCACCGTGGAGGATAACGGTGGCACGGACGCGCAAACCGTCAGCCTCTCCGGCACGGGCACGGCTGCGGTAGGCAGCCTCTCGCCGGCCAGCCTCAGCTTTGCCGGACAGACCGTCGGGACCACCAGCGCGGCTCAGACCCTCACGCTGACGAATAGCGGCAGCGCTCCGCTCGCGATCACAGGTGTTACCGTCAGCAGCGGCTTTGCCGAATCCAACACCTGCGGATCGAGTCTCGCGGCAGGTGGCAGTTGCATGATCAGCGTCACGTTCACGCCAACGACGACCGGAACAGTCAGCGGCATGCTCAGCGTGACTGACAACAGCAACGGCGTGGCGAACAGCACCCAGACCGCTATGCTCTCAGGCACCGGCTTGGGAGGGTTCACCATCACGCCGACACCATCAACGGAAACCATTAACCGTGGTGTTCTGGGCGCATTCATCCTCACCCTCAAGTCCCTCGACGGCTTCAAGGGATCGGTGACCTTGAGCTGTTCAGGTGGTCCCGCCGGTTCCTATTGTGCTGATTTGCCACAAACCGTGAACCTCAACGGAACGGCGCTCGCGATCTCGGGAATCCTGTTCCCCAAGACCGCGGCGGCCGGTACCTACACGATCACGTTCACGGGAACGTCCGGCGCAATCGTGGAAGACGCCACCGCGACGTTCATTGTGAAGTAACCCGTGGCCCGTCGGGGCACGCTGTGGCGTGCCCCGACGCACTGGTTGCCACGGTAAATTTTGTCAAGTGGCCGGCCTTCGACGGCAGAAGTGACTTTCCCGTACCAGGAGGCAGCAGTATCCCAGTCCAGCGCAACCGCCTTCGCCCCACTGCACGCGCTCGGTGTTCTTCCGCTTAAACCGGCCGCTGAGCGTACCACAGGCAAATGGCATTTCCTCCAGCTGCGCCGTAACTCCTCGGGCTCGTAATCACGGGAATCGGGACGATTACCGCTACACACTTTTTTCCTTCGATCCGAAAGTGCCGACGATAGAAGTTCAGCGCGATGGTAGTGAATTCGTTCTACCACAGCATTGCCCACCATCGCCCACGATTTTATGGATTTTCAGGTAAGTTATTGAAAGGATTATGGCGGAGAGGGTGGGACCTCCTGCGTCCTGCGGACTACGGGGGTTAAAATTCGGTTGCGCAGACGGGCAACCCCGGAACCGCTCCACAGGTGCCCGGCGTTCGGGTGGCCGTCCACCCTACGCGGCACGCTTCGGGTGGCGGGCCATCCGAAGCCTCTGGCGTAGGATGGCGGAGAGGGTGGGATTCGAACCCTTATACGCTCTTGCCTCTCTGCAACTTATAGATTCTACGTTGCCAAGCTTACCATAATTGCCATATGAGCCGCCCACGCTTGCACGCTATTGCACGCCGAATTGACCGCGATTGAGCAACGGCACGCCGACAGTGCACCCAGTGTCCCGTAAGCGTTTTCCGAATCTGGGCCGAGGAAGCATTGCAGATCAGCGTTGCTGACGCCCGCCAAGTGGTCGAGCAAACAAAGCCCAAAGGCGACCGCCAAATTCTGAGAGAACTATGGGACATTAGCCTGGCGCAACGTTCGCTGCACGGCTCGGAACACCTCGTCGAACTCTGGCAGCGTCGCCATCTGATACGCCAAGCGGCGTGACCACAGTGCTCTCAGCCGGGCCTCTTTGTTGCGGATGGCTGCTGCGATACCCGCAAATGGTTTTTCACGAAATTGCAATTTTTCACTCATGGCATCGACAAGAGGACTAAGCTCGACGCCTTCATTCGAGGTGAGATGCCACAGATCGTAAAGGTCGCGCGGCTCGTTACGTGCCGGGTCCGCAAGGGCAATTGTTTTCTCGGTTGCGATTTCCGCAAGCGAATAAACCTGGATAAGCCGATTTCCCGGTAGGTCCGAGAATTCCTCATATCCGCGAAGAACAGCGCGCTCTTCGAGCGGGAAAGCCAGGTGCTCACGAACTGTAACATCCACTTTGACATCATTCCCGGAGGGCAACGGTCCAACGTACCTCAGATAGAACGTGTAGCTGTTGGCGTGCGGTTGACGATCTTCGCGGTCAAACGTGAACCTGATACCAGAAGCTTCGCGCACTGCTGCATAGATCGGAATAAGGCGGTTTCTCAGCTCTTCAAATGGTATGGGTTCCAAAAGGGTGAAGTCGAGGTCCTCCGAAAAACGATAATCGCTGAAGTAACACCGCTTCAGGGCCGTTCCGCCTTTGAACCCAAGGACAGCCCTGACATCCGATTCCGCGACACTGGCCAGAAGCCATGCGAGACAGTAGTCTCGTTCGAGCACGTCCTCGCGGAGCCGAGTTCCGCCCTGCCTTGCGAGTCGATTCGACAAAAGAGAGATGTTACGTTGGGGAATCATGTCACGTCGCCCGTATGGTTTCGAGTTCCTGGCGGGCGATATTGAGCTGAAGTCGCCAACGCTTCAGATGCGGACCCTCCTTGGGGAGCATGGGGTCTAGGGGAGCGTAGGTAGCAGTAAGAGATTCCCGCACTCGTGCAAGTTCGTTCTCCGGCGCGATTCCATACAGCTCAAGGAGGTAACCCAGACGCCGGGATACGACCCCGACCCGAAGCCGCAGCGCATATTCCACCAGCTTTGCTGCCGCCATATCCTGGTGACGCATCCACAAGCCCTTTGCGACTTCCGTCACTCCGCCGCAATACTCCGGCTGGCGGAGTCCGTCGATGATTGTCCGTTCGAGGTCGCTGATGTCTATGGCCTCTTGCTTTGTGGCCCAATGCTTCATGGTCCCGAAATACTGCTCGGGCTTAATGAAGACGAATCGAAACTCGGTTCCGTGAAGCTTGCGGCTTCGAATTCGCTTGGAGCTTGAGGCGAACACTGTAAGCTGCGGCTGTGTCACCATGCGATGTATTTCCATCGCCGAGGCGTGGGAAATAAAACAAGGGCCTTCACCTGCCAGTCTTACGGCGGTCAGGTACGGATCGCCCGCGTATTCGGCGCTGCTCCCAAGCTCCGGCGGAACGATAATGAACACCCCTGGCTTCAATCGCGACACGAGCCCGCGCCTTGCGGCTTTATGAAGCAGACTGCTGGCGAGGCTTGATTTAAGGCCGGTGATCTTCTCAGCGTCTGCAAGCGTGAACGTCGATTGTGATCGGTCATACAGAGCCGTTAAGAGCCGCGCCGTTTGGCGTCCGACCGTCTTCAACACCGAGTTATGTTTTGAGCTATGTACTTTGCTCATGGAGCTATCTTCTTCACACGAAAAGTAACATAGGTTATATTTTATGTCAAATGAAATACCTGTGAAGCAATTTTGTGCACACACACAATGACTATCGCCCCTGCCTAAGACGGAGACATGCTCCAGCCGTAAATTGACAGCGTCGTTGCGCGCGGCCACTGATACAGGCCAGGAAGAAAGGGAAAATATCAATATCCAAGACGAGGCTGGCAACCGCTCAAAACGAGCCGGATACAAGTTGATCGCCTGCTCGCTCCGAAAAATGACATCACGCTCTCAAGGCTTCGGCGGGCGGCAGCGACGGTCGGGCGGCGGGTATTAATCAATTTGGTGTAGAAAGGCGGGCGCGGTGATAACTGTCAACGCACCGCACTTGCATTTTTCCGGCGGACGGCAGAATGGAGTCGGCATTACATCAGGACTATTTGCAGTGCAATTTAGATTTAAGGTAGTTCGGATTGCCAAACTAGTGTCCGCTTTGCAAGGACTTGGCCTTGATCTGTATATGGATGTTACTAAGGGCGTCGTGCACACGGTGGAAATCCACTTTGATTCCCTTCTTGCCGTTGTAGATAGTCTCATCAAAATCGAGCCCGCCGCTCCCGGGGCCGTGAATCTCGGGTCCACGGACGTGCACGTAACAGATCGACGCTATCGAGGCTCTCCATATATTCTCAGCGAGGACGCGCTTTGCAGATTCATCAATGGTGGAGTTCTGGATGGCTTGGACAACTTCCGCCTCGTCCAACAAAGCTCCCGGGGACTTCTTGTCGACAATCGATTCTTAGGAGACGTACAGCACAGGGGAATTTATTCTGCGCCTGCTCCAACAGCTCGCCTGGATGAACCATAGAGAAAACCGGATCGCCGCTCAATTCCCTCAAGGCACGGCAAAAGTTCTCATGGTTCTTTCCCGGACCGCCACCAAAGTGACCTGACGCCAGGCGGTCGATGTACACGACGCAAAGTGTGAAGGCTTCCTCAGTAAACGAGCTATTGAAAAGTTGGGTTAAGCGTGAAATTTTGCGCTCGAACCTATCAAAGAACGCGCAAATAAAATCCTCTTTGGACATACATTGTGGAAGCCACATGACAAGCCGAGATCGGCAAATACGCTAGATGCTCCTCTCTGCAATCAGAACGGTTCAGGACCGCACAGAGCAATCGCGTGGTTCATTGCTCTTGCTACTCGGTCGGCCATGTCTTTCGAACTAAAGTAAACTCCTCCCTTGCCTGGCCTGCCAACAAAAAAAGCTTCTCGGTCGAAAAGAATTTGGCAAGGTTTGTGCTTTTGTTTGCCGCAAGCGATTTTATCAGAGATAAACGGAAAGGAAGTGGAGCTCGCTGAAATGTCCGGGCTGGCTGCGTGCAGGGAAATGGTGTCACTAGAACTCGCGGGCAAGCTCGCGCTGGGCCCACTCAGTGTACCTATAGATGTGAAGGTTAGCTGGCAGTCTCTAGCTTCTACCGATTCGTAACTCATCTTCTCGCACAGCATACCCTTCCCGCGGCTGGCGCAGTGATAATAACCTGCAGCTCTGACCTTGTCCTCCAGCCAGTCCAGCGTCTCTGCAAGTGTTGGCCCGGCCTCGTTGGGAGCAGAACTTTGACCAGGCTGTATTTGTGCTTCCATACCATTCCTCTTCGGGAGTGAAGAAATCGGTTCCTCAATAGACTGCTCCAGCAATGGCTTCGCATAGTTGATAGGAACAGCGAAATTGAGGTTCTGGCCCTTTTCAATCGAGCTGACAACCACGCCGATTACCTCTCCGTGGTCGTTAAAAACCGGACTTCCGCTGCTCCCCTCTGAGATAGGGGCAGAAATTTGGAAAAGCTTTCGACCATCAAATTCGCGGATCGCGCTTATGAGTCCGTTTGAAACTGTTTGTTCGAGTCCCTCAGGGTTGCCAACTACGATAACAGGCTGGCCTAGATCCACCTTGTCCTAGTGACCTAGAGTTACAGGTCGGGCATCAGCTTTATCAACCTGCAAGATGGCCAGATCATTCTGCAAATCGTAGCCGACGGCCTTAGTGGTTAGGATCGGTTTTCCTGTGCCTCCAAGTTTTATTCCCACTATCGTTGTGTTTTGGATGACGTGGAAATTAGTAAGTAGCAGTCCCCTTCCGACAAAGAACCCGGTGCCCAGTTTCGCTGATTCTGAGTTGGCAGCAACAATCACCGCTATCGATTTGCTGTTATCCGCAAGAATGGCGGATGGCGTCTCTGTGGTGCCCGAATTTGCCTGTACCGCGAGATTTCGACCATGCGAGAGTGGGGGTGTCGGGGTTTGGGCCTTTCCAAATCCCACCAGGAGTGCTGCTGAAGCAAGAAGCAAAATGAAATACAAACGCATTGTTTATCCCCCCATTTAAGATAAGAAAGGTGCTGCCGTCACGCGGAGTTTCTAAGAAATCCGGGAAACATTTGCAGATTCAAGAATCTGCTTCCAGAAAGTTAACTCCGGTACTTGCTTGGCACCGTTGCCTTGAAAGAAGTTCACCAATCCGCGCCAGTCAACAAAAGGTCCTGTGTTTCCGAGGGCTTCGCTATCCAGATGCCGTTTTCTGTACGGCCTTTGAGAACGGAACTTGTCCAGCTCTGCGCAGATGGCATCGTAAATCTTAGTTGAGGAGTCATTCGGGAAAACATCGATCTCGAAAAGTTCACCAGCCCAGCGAAAGCATTCCTTCATATCCCTTCCTATCTTTTTCGCCCTCACAAAATACAACTCCCCTTTTATCTCTGTGCTATGAACAGAGATCTGAATCCAACCGATAGCCTCGTTGTAAAGCCAAGGATACCACTCGTTCTCATCAGACCGTCTTTCGGCGGCGGCGAATGACTGAGGCGCTTTCTCTCGAAGCCGACTTAGCGGCCCCAGGCATCTTTCCCTCTGCTTCGCCATTTCATCACCGTACTTGTCTTCTTTGCAACGGTAGATAGGAATCTCGAAGCAGAGTTTCTCGTCGCCGAGGCTGTTGGAAACGACCTCAGTGGCCGATACCATGACTGTATGTTTGGCCATGCGACTCGCTCCTTGGCTGGTCTTGAGCCTGCCCGACCGCCTGAATACGTTCTTTCCTGGCGAGTTCACTTTCGCTTGCCAGGGCGGACGGCTTAGACACATCGCTGCTTAGTCCCTCAGCCAACTGGCCTGCATTGTTAGTATAAATCTGCGCATCGTAACGCCGGCGCGAAACGGACACATACGCCAGCCGCGAATTTATAAGCTGCTCGTGACCGTGGGCGGTGTCCACATGTACCAGCACCCGGTCCGCCGTCGCGCCCTGGCTGCTGTGGCTGGTGACGGCATAGCCGTAGTCAAGATGCGGATGCTCGCGAATGTTGAACTGGACTTCGCGGCCCGAATCGAAGCGGATTTGAAGATTTCCTTAAGCGTCGATTCTCTCGATTGTTCCAAGCTCGCGGTTCGCAATCCTCTCGCTTTTGTAGGGCGCGGTAAACTGCACGCGCTCCCCTTCCGAAAATTCCCTCTGCGCTTCCTTGTAAACGCTCACGCCCTGCAGCCGGCGCGGATCGTACATAATCTCCTCTCCATTTCCCCGTTGCACGGTGAGTGAGTTCCGCTCCCGATCAATGCCGGCCACTCGAACGTACTCGCCAGCCTCTACTCCGATGGCCCGGCTGCCCCTGGTGTAGCGCACAACGTCGTCGGTCTCGTACTGCGCGGCCCATTGCCGGTCCGCGCCCGTCATGTTCCACTTGTACGCGGCTGCCAGCAATGGCCCGACATCAGCGCCAAAGTCAGGATCACGCAGCTTGCGCGAAAGGTTTTTTTCGAAGAGGGCACGCGTTACGCGATGGCGACCGCCGTCAATGTAATCTCTGAAGGCCGCAACAACTCGTCCGGCGTCAGCCGCCGTGTGATCAAGCGCGACCGCAAGGTCGAAGAGATCACGTCCCTTGCTGCGTTGATAGAGAGCTCGAAGCTTGGTTGCCAGGAGTTCATCGAGCTCGTACGTCGTCACCGGGCACGCGCCCTCGAACCACCTTGACGACACCGCGAAATCAACACCGGTGACGCCATACACTGCTCCGTGCTCACGCGAACTGATTTCTACCTTGAGACGCAGCGGGATCGGAGGCATATCCTCCGAATTAAAGCGATAGACGAACGTGACTCGGCCTTCTGTCTGCTTCCACCGCGGCTCGCCGAGCCATGGATCGAGAACTTTCCGCAGGGCCTTCATCGCCGGACCGGCCGGCTCCGGCTTGATTTGGACGAGATCAATATCCTCCGAATAGCGCGCCGGCGGCTTAACATACAGTTTGTAGAGCGCCGTGCCGCCTCGGAATGCAACCGCCTTACTCAAGACAGGATCTGAAAAAATATTCACCAGCGCCTTGCTGACGATGAGGTCCTGCTTGACCTGAAAATCTTGAATCCAAGGCGCTTGTCTCCGCCATTCTGTGATGTAGTCACGCGGGATCATAGCTCTGCTTGGACTCGCGTGTTGACGTAGAGCTTCCAGTCAGGGTCTCGTCTTGCCCGCCCGCGACGCGCCGAGTTCAAAAGCATAGTTGAATCCCTTGCGTGCGACCGCACGTAGGCTTTCAGGGGGGTTGTTTTTTCGCCGGCGCCAACTCGCGCTAGCAGATAACCAAGTCGCTGCGCCCATGGAATCGGCGCCGTCTTCGCTGCCGCTGCAAGCTTGTTGGGATCGATCTTCTCAGCAAGTTCTGCGAGAATCGTTGCCACTTGGCCGAGGCCGCCGGCACGATGCGTGTAACCAGCAAGGTCAACCGCCGTCGCTTCTGGCGTCGAGACTCGAATTGGTCCACGCGGGGTATTGAACTCCTGGACGGAGACATCTTCAAGCCGCTTTCGAGCCACGAAAACGACCCTCGCGGCGCCGCATTGGATTGGACGGCGGCTCTTAGGAACCATCACCTGAAATTCTTGTGGGCGATGATGCGCCGCGCCATGATATTGCGCGGCTGAAAGAAGGCACGCGTAATAGGAGAGGCCGAGCCGCTCCATGAGGCCTGGGACAAACTGGTCTGCAGGTAAGCACCCTAGAGACCGGTACTCGGGTGGGATAATGACGTAGAACCCCCGCGCTGGCGAAGCGATGGCTCCTTGTTTTGACAGGCGGTTAAGTGCGAGTTTTGCCGCGGCAGCGGAGACGCTAAGCGCGGACCGCGCTTCGGCTGAGGTGAAGTGATAACGCCCGCTGGCTGCAAGACCGGTAATGTATTCCTTTGCGCTAACGTGAGAGGCTTCCACTTTCACACGCGCAAAGTATCATTATTTGATACTTTATGCAAGTGCCTTCGGAACAAGCGCTATCGCACTTTTCAGGAATATTTGGAAAGAGACGTAACAACTTGATGCCTCATGTGTCGCCGGCATCAAAGACCGCAGTGACCGCCAACAAGTTCACCGATGCCTGAGAATTCCGCTATAATGCTGATTTTCAAGGCGAATTTAGACGTCCTGCTCTTACACCGGCGGAGGGGGGAATTACCACAGTTCGCCCACCTCGGCCCGGTGGTTTTTCCGGTAGCCCGTGCCCATCGAGACCGAAGCCGATACATGTCGGAAGTACGTCCTCCCGAAGCTTTACGCCGCGGGTTGGAGTGATGACCAGATCAATGAGCAGAGAACATTCACCGATGGCCGAATCGTGCCCATTGGTGACCGTGTAATACGGCGAGCACAGAAGCGCGCGGATTACCTTCTCCGTTACTCGCGGGACTTCGCGCTCGCTGTTGTCGAGGCCAAGGCCACATACAAGAAGGCCGGAGATGGCCTGCAGCAGGCTAAAGAGTACGCGGAAATCCTCGGTCTTCAATTTGCCTACTTGTCAAATGGTCACGAGATCGTTGAGCATGACTTCCTCACCGGAAGAGACAACGACCTCTGTGCGTTCCCGTCCCGAAAATTCCGGCGATGCCAGTGTCCTGTATGGGTTGACGGGTTTCTTGGTGACCAGGAGCTGCGCAAATCTCTGAGGATCAAGAAGTGGGACAAAGCCCAACGAATTGTCCGCGAATGGGAGGCTCATGCTGATGATCCCCCCAAAACGTACCCCCAGCCGTCGCTCATCTCTATTCAACATGCCTGTGACACGCTTTTGAACGATGCTGCGGCCCGGAATCTCCGCGAATCGACCCTGAAGAAGTACCGTCTGCTCTTCAGGCAGCTTCACTCATTCGCCGTCGGAAAGGGGTTTCGGTTCATTAAGGAGCTTGACCTGAGTGCCCTCAGAGAATTTCGAATGACTTGGCCGAACCGCAACCTTGGCGCACTTAAAAAGCTGGAGTATCTCCGCGCCTTCTTCAGCTTCGCGAAGGACAGCGATTGGATCCCGGACAACCCTGCGAGCAAGATCAAGAATCCGCGAGTCTCGCACTGCCCGACCATGCCATACAGTCACGATGAGATGATTAAAATTCTCCGTGCGTGCGACGAGTACGGCCAGAAGTTTCAAGGTGAGAGGCGTGCCCAAGAGAATGCTCGCCGCGCGCGTGCCTTGGTTCTGTTGCTACGCTACAGCGGACTTAGAATCACGGACGCAGTCGGGCTGGCGCGAAATCGCATCACGAACGAAAAGCTGTTCCTCTACACAGCAAAGACTGGTGCGCCGGTCTATTGCCCACTTCCCGAGGTTGCGCTCGCCGCGCTGGACGCCGTTCCCAGAACGAGCGAGAGATATTTCTTCTGGACAGGCGACTCCAAGATCGAGTCCGCTGTCACGAATTGGCAAAACGCCCTTCGAGATATCTTTCTATGGGCGGGGGTCACCAAGGGCCACGCTCACCGGTTTCGCGACACCTTTGCCGTTGAGCTGTTGCTTTCGCGCGTTCCGATTGAGCGAGTCTCGGTATTGCTCGGGCACGCCAGCGTCCGTATTACGGAGAAACACTACGCTCCCTGGGTGCGAGAGCGCCAGGCACAGTTGGAGGAGGACATTCAGCGCAGCTGGGAGCGCGATCCGCTGTTGAAGGGTACACCAGAGGTACACGAAGAAAGGAGGATCTCTAATTAAATGAAACTAAACGGGATATTTTGGCGGAGAGGGTGGGATTCGAACCCACGTGCCCGCTTTTGGCAGGCAAGACGCTTTCGAGGCGCCCCCGTTATGACCACTTCGGTACCTCTCCGCGAGGGGTACAATGCTCCGCCGACGCCCCCAAGCTGTAGCGCCGGCCTTTAGTCCGGCAGGTGCCGACCTGAAGGTCGGCGCTACAGCGATGACGCGCATAGAGCTGGCAGGCTAAGACCGGCGCGGGCGGAAAAAGTCACGCAGTAGCGCACCGCATTCGTCCGCAAGCACGCCGCTGACCACGGTGACTTGGTGGTTGAGATCAGGGTGATTGATCACGCGCAAGACCGAACCGCTCGCTCCCGCTTTCGGATCGGGCGCTCCGTAGATCAAGTTACTGATACGGGATAAGATAATCGCTCCCGCGCACATGGCGCACGGCTCGATTGTAACATAGAGGCTGCATCCGGTTAGACGGTAATTCCGAAGCTTGCGAGCCGCGCGCCGCAGTGCCAGAATCTCCGCATGAGCCGCTGGATCGGCGAGGCGTACCGGCCGGTTATGGGCGCGCCCGATGACCTTTCCGTCGCGAACGACAACCGCCCCTACCGGGACTTCATCCTCGGCAAGTCCACGCCTCGCTTCGCGCAGCGCCAACCGCATGTAGGTTTCATGTTCCGTAAGTTTCCTTTGGGGCCAGGATCTGCACCTCGTTGCCATTCATGCTGGCGCTGGATTTTTCTGGATTTACCGCTGCAGGGAGAGCGACCTCCCCAAGCATCTGCTTCGGATACTCCGAAGGCGCGAAAGTGGGGCCGACCGCCTGACCCCATATCACAATTTTTCGCGACGCGACTCCAAGCTGAATTTGATCCGCGCCAAAGCCGGGAACCTCCGCGCGGACCACCCATTTGTCGCCGGCGTCAGTAATCCGCACGTTGCCGGGTTTGATCAAATCGCGTTCGGCCAAAAACCAGTCTTCCAGGTCATGCCCGTGGCTGCGTCCGCGCCCGGCGTAAAGGTCGTAAGCGCGGTAAGCGATCGCTTTTTGTATGTCCCGTTCCAGATTTCCCAGATCCTGCCCGTAAACCACTTTCAGCCTTGTGGACTCCCGGTGGGTCGCTACATTTCCCATTTCGTCCTCCTGCCCTCCGGCGCCTCGCCCAACCATTTCTATTCCCACTCTAGCTTGGATTCCTCTGGCGCGGGAGGGAGCGCCGCGAAAAGGTAGTTGTGAACAGCCTCAAGAACGTTTAAGAACATCGGCAAAGTCAGCTTTCCGGTCTGCGTATTCTGCTGGCTCGGATGGTACGACGCAAAAAGGCGCGGATGTCCGCCGCCGAACTCGTAACTTGCTCCGTGCGCAAAGCGCAGGTGGGACCGGCGCGGAAGTGGTGGCGGCGAAAGCGAGGCGTTGCCGGCAACGGCCGCTTCTGCAACCAACGCCGGAGAAGTATCGGAGCGGCGCTTTTGTGCAGCCCCGCTGTTGTAAATGACGCGCAGGTAGGTGTCAAAAGCGATTCGGCCCAGCGCGAGAACGGCGCGAATATGCCGGAGGAGTTGAAGCTCCTGGATGAGATACGGACGGCATCGCCACAATTCGATGGGCGCCGGCTTGTTTTCCGGAGGGGCGCAGCGTAGCGAGGCCGTAATGTAGCAACCGCGCAGCTCCAGGCCGTCGCCTCGGCGCACCGAGCGCGGCTGATTGGCGAAGCCCGATTCGTAAAGCGCGCGATACAAAAAATCTCCAGAACGGTCTCCCGTGAACATCCGGCCCGTGCGATTGCCGCCGTGGGCTGCAGGCGCGAGGCCCAGAATCAGCAGCGTCCCCTCGGGATCACCAAAACTCGGAAGCGGCCTGCCCCAGTAGATTTCATCACGGAACATCCTGCGCTTTTCCTGGGCGACGCTCTGGCAGTAGCGGATGAGGCGCGGGCATCGCTTACATTCAACCACCCGCTCCTGAAGGATTTCGAGCGTTTTTCGAGCAGAATCAGACTTGAGCAAGCGGTTTGTCCTGGCATTCCCTCGATTTCGAGTGCGTAGAGGCGGACTTGATTTATACCGCCGCTCTGTATGGCGGGGTAAACTCGCCGCTACTATTGCGCGCGAAACTGAGCGAATACGTCTGTTAGTATTATAGCTTTGAAATCATGAGTCGTGGACCACGAAACGGCGGCCTGATGACACCAAGCGAACTCACGCGCCGGCAGTTCATTCGAACCTCCGCGTTGGGCACAGCAGCGCTGGCCTCCAGTTCGATGGCTCAGCACCAGGCTGCCTTCGGCGAGCGCACGATCACGGGCGCGGATGGAGGATGGCAGACCTTCTCCCTCAATCAGGGCTGGCTTTTCGGAGGCAGGATGAAGGGCAATGCGGCGCTCCAGCCAGGATTTGACGACGCCGCGTTTGCTCGTGTCAACTTGCCGCATTGCGTGGCCAAGCTCTCTTGGCAGAACTGGGATCCCGCGAACTGGGAAGATATCTGGATTTACCGCCGGCACTTCCGGCTGCCCAAGGAGCTCGCTCGCCAGCGTCTTTTCCTGCATTTTGAGGGTGTGCTGACCGGCGCGACCCCGGTGGTCAACGGCCGCAGCCTTCCCGAGCGCCTGGGCGGCTACTTGCCGTTCCAATACGAGATTACGGAGTTTGTCCGGGAGGGCGATAACGTGCTTGCGGTCGCCGTCGATTCGCGCTGGAGCAACGTTCCGCCCGAAGGCTCGCCGCGGGGTCCGCGCTCCATCGATTATCTTGAGCCGGGCGGCATTCCCCGGCCTGTCAGACTGTTCGCCGCTCCGCAGATCTTCATCAGCGGCGTATTTGCCAAGCCGCTGAGCGTGCTCGATGGCGAGAGGCGAGTGGAGGTAAGCTACACGATCAATGCCGCGGCTCTGCCGCCCCAGGCGATCCGCATCGAGGCTGCGCTGATGGACCGCGACCGTGTCCTTGCGCGCGCCGCCCGAAGCCTGCGCCTTGAAAAAACCGGTGAGACGGAAACGACGCTGACGTTATCGGGCCTCGGAAGCGTGCGGCTATGGGACGTGGACGCTCCCTCTCTCTACGACGTGGTCAGCACGCTCTTCGTGAGCCACAAGCTCGCGCACCAGCGCCAGACGGGGATCGGATTTCGCGATGCGCGTTTCGAAATCGACGGTTTTTTTCTCAACGGACGCCGCCTTCGGCTTTTCGGATTGGACCGGCATGAATTGTTCCCTTACGTAGGTTTCGCGATGCCCCGGCGCGTGCTCCGCCGCGACGCGGCGATCCTTCGGCACGAGTTCAACTGCAATTTCGTGCGTTGCTCCCATTATCCCCAGTCAGAAGCGTTCATCGAGGCGTGCGACGGATTGGGCCTGATGGTCTGGGAGGAACTTCCGGGCTGGCAGTACTTGGGCGACGCGGCATGGCGGGAGCTGGCCGTGCGTGACATAAGAGACATGGTCCGGCGCGATCGCAACCATCCCTCGGTCGTCATTTGGGGAGTTCGCATCAACGAGTCTGCGAACGACCCAGCGCTTTACCGCCGGACGAAGGAAGCGGCAAACGCCCTGGATGGCTCGCGTCCCACTTCAGGTACCATGACGCGCCGGTCCACTCAAAGCTGGCTGCAGGATGTGTTTGCCTATGACGACTATCATCGCGCTCCCGGCGGCGGCGTGGATATCGCTGAACCGCTGCCCGGCGTCCCCTATTTCGTTACAGAGGCGGTGGGACAGTTCAACTACCAGACAGGACGGGGCTTTGGGAGCAGATACCGCCGGGCGGGCGATCTGTCCCTGCAGGAGCAGCAGGCCATCCTCCACGCGCAAGCTCACAGCCGGGGAGCGTCCCATGCACGTTTGGCGGGAGTGGTGGCGTGGTGCGCATTCGATTACGGCAGCCTGTTGAATTCGTATGACGGCGTAAAATGTCCGGGCATTGCCGACGTCTTCAGAATCCCCAAACTGGGTGCGGCATTTTACCAGGCCCAGGCGGACCCGGACGTCCGGCCAGTGGTCGAGCCCGCTTTTTATTGGGATTTCGGGCCGGAAACACCTTCCGGGCCGGGTGGGAACGCCGCGATCTTTTCCAATTGCGAGCGGCTCGAGTTGTTCATCAACGGTAAATTTCACGCGGCGGCTCGTCCTGACCGGGCGAATTTTGAACACGTCAAATATCCTCCTTTTTTCGTGAATCTGGCGATGGATGGCTTCGGAAAACCCGAGCTTCGGATTGACGGATACGTGGGTGATCGTGTGGCGCTTTCGCGCTCTTTTTCATCCGACCGCGCGAAAGACCAACTGCTGCTGCGGGCCGATGATTCCAAGCTTATTGCCGACGGCTCTGACGCTACCCGGCTGGCGTTTTACGCTGCCGACCGATTTGGCGCTCTCCGTTCGTTCACAGGCGGCAGCGTGACGCTCCGGGTTGCGGGACCGGGGGTGATCGTCGGCGATAATCCGTTTTCGCTAGCGGAGACCGGTGGAGCGGGGGCTGTATGGATTAAGACAGTGAAAGATAGGCCCGGGCTCGTGAAAGTGACTGCTACCCATTCCTGGCTCGGCGCGGAATCCGTCCCCATTCTGGTTGAACCACCCGGCGCGGAACATCGGCTTTGAGGTCCGCCGGTTGCTCGCTGGGTGATCCGACAGTTTCGGGCTCGTAGCGCCGGGTTTCAGTCCGGCATGCCGACCTAAAGGTCGGCGTTACAAAGCGGACGAGCCCGAAACCGAGGGAGTACCTTGCTACAAGACTTTACGAGACTTTGCGTTGACAGAGGCCTGCCGGTCGAACTAAGCTTCAACACTTTGGGCTTCAAGACTTCGGCAATGCGATGGTCAAGGAGAAGCAGAGTGATTAAACTTTCCCGTTATGTGGTGCTCTTTAGTTTGCTGTTCTGCTGTTCGTGGTTAGGAGCTGCCGAGCTTTCCCTTATTCCCTATCCGCGGCAACTCGCCGCAGGGCAGGGCGTCTTCCGCACCAAGAGCCGCGTCTCGATTGAAGTGGAGAGCAGCTCGGATGCGGACCGTTTTACCGCCTCCGTGCTCGCCAAGGATTTGCAAGCTTTCGACCAAGTTGACGCAACGGTGAAGAACCACGCCTCCGGCTGGCCACGCATTGTGCTGGCGCGCGAGGACAGCCGGGAAGGGCAGCGAATCCTCGAGCAGGCAGGCCTCACCTTCCCGGCCCAAGCCGGCGACGAAGGGTATGCGCTTTCGGTCACTCCCCGGGAAGCCGCAGTTGTGGCCAAAACGGCGGCGGGCATTTTCTACGGGGTTCAAACTCTGCGCCAACTGCTTCACCCCGTTCCCGGCGGTGGTGCCGAGGCTCCTGCGGTCCGAGTTCTGGACTGGCCCGAGATGCGCTGGCGGGGCGTGAGCATTGATATGAACCGCGGCCCCGTCCCGACGCTCGCCACGATGGAGCGTGAGATTGCTTCGCTCAGCGAATTCAAAATTAATGTCTATTCGCTCTACATGGAAAATGTTTTCGCCTATCCGAGCCTGCCGATGACGACTTTGCCGGGTGGCGCCATCACCCCCGAGGAGGCTCGGAAGCTGGTCGCTTTTGCGCAGCAATATCACGTGACGGTGATTCCGGAACAGGAAGCCTTTGGCCACTTGCACCTGGCGTTGCAAAACGAACGCTACCAGGATATGGACGAGCTACCTTATGGCGATGTGCTGTCGCCGACGGTTCCCGCATCGCTCACCTTCATTGGAAAAATGTTTGCCGATTTGGCGCCCGTTTTTCCGGGTCCTTTTTTTCATATTGGCGCGGACGAAACCTTTCAGCTTGGCCAGGGCCGCACGAAGGCTTGGATTCAACAGGAGGGTTACGGGAAGGTTTACGTCAATTATCTTCGGCAGATCGACCAGGTTCTCAAACCCTATCATCGCAAGCTGCTGTTTTGGGGCGACATGGGTGTGCAGCACCCCGAGCATTTGAGCGAGCTTCCGCACGATATGATTGCAGTCCCCTGGGACTATGCTCCCCGCGCGTCTTACGCGTACGAAATTACTCCCTTTCGCAACGCTGGCCTGGAAACCTGGGTTGCTCCCGGCGTCTCAAACTGGAGCCGCATTTTTCCGGATTACGCCGAGGGCCTCCCCAACATCAAGGGGTTCGTTGAGGATGGCGAAAAGCTTGGCTCAACCGGCATGTTGAACACAACATGGGGGGATGACAACGAGAGCTTGCTAAACATGACTTATTACGGGCTGGCCTATGGTGGCGCTGCGAGTTGGCAGCCTTCGATAAACGACCAGCAATTTTCGAATGCCTGGGATTGGGCATTTTATCGCGCTGATGGCCACCATTTTGCCTCTGACATTGCCACCATGACTCAGATTAACCAACTCTTCACAAACACGATTCACGAGGACGGCGAAGATTGGACGACGTGGGTGGACGCCATGACACCGCAAGGCCAGAGGTTCTATGGGCAGTTGGAGCCTGCGGCGCATCAAATTCGCCTGTTGGCCGAGGACGTGATCGCGGATATTATTTCCAACCGGCGTTCCGCGCGGCGCAACGCCGACATTCTGGATTACATGGATTTTGCGGCGCGGCGGTTCGACTACGTGGGGCAGAAGGCCATCTATGCAAAATATATTCCCCAGCTTTACTCGCAGGCGCAGGCCGATGCTGCCGTTCCCCAGGGGTCGGTGGAGGGGTATCTCGATCGCATCGATAGCACCAACGGCCTCATTCAGGACATGCGCGATCACATCATCATCCTGCGCGCGCAGTATGAAAAACTGTGGCTGGCGGAGAACACGCCATTCTCCCTCGGCAACGTTGTGATGCGTTTCAATCAGGAGTTAAGACGCTGGCAGGAGACGGCGGACCGGGTGACCGAGGCGAGCCGGCAGTATCGTTCCACGCACCAGTTGCCGCCGCTGATTCCAGGCGCGCCGCCCGGGCAGTAGGGCTAGGCCGGAAGGGCCGAAATACAAGGCCCAGGGTAGCGCAAACCTCGCTTTCCAGAAGGTCTGCCGCTTTTCGCTGGCCGACGGACAAGCCGCGGTTTAGGAGCAGAGGTCCGCGCTATCCTGCTCCTCGTTTGCGGATTTCCTCCAATTTTTTCAAGAATTCGTCGCGCTCCCGGATCGCTCTGTCCCGCCGGCGGGTCGTTTCATCGAGGTATCGCTGGCCTTTAATGCCGGAATTTTGCAGGGAATCGGCCCAGCCGCGAAGCTGGCGGGAAACCCCTTCCGCCTGTAATTTCAAATTTGAAATTTCAGATTTGAGATCGGTAAATTCCGGGATTCCCTCCAGCAGGCACAACATTGACCGAACTTCCCCAGATGATCCCCGGGCAATATACAGAAACGTGGGCAGCTCCTGCGTAGTACCGCGCTCAAACCCTTCCGCTATATTGTTGGAAATCGACACCGCCGCCCGCTCGATCTGATCGCGCAGGCTTCGCTCGCGCCTGAATACAGCGCGCCGCGTGAGGGAATAAATTTGCTGTGCCAGTTTGATTGTCGCCTGCCAGACGCATCTTCCTTTTTGATTTGATCGGGATTCTCTGTCGAAGTGCCTGAGTGCAAGGCGCTTAGCCCGTTTCGTGATGGGCCAGGCTCCTGTCTACATGGCCGGGAGCGCGACGCCCAGGGCTCGGAGTATTTCTCGCTGGCGGGCATCCGGCTGAGGCAGCTTGGTCAGCGTCGTTTTTTCATCGACCGGATAA
>JASHOS010000205.1 GCA_030040995.1 Terriglobia bacterium
TTCCAGATCGCCGGGCAGAAGGGTTTGTGCCTGGCCGAGCTCCTGCTCGGCTTCCGGAAAATGGCCTTCTGCTTCGTCGAGCTGCCCGAGGCGCAGATACGCCTGTCCGTTCTTGGGATCGGCCTTGAGAACTTGCTGGAACTCGTCACGGGCCAAGGCTGTTTGGTCTGACTGCATCAGGGCATCGGCGTATTGCCGCCGGATATCGACGTTCACCGGATCAATGTCCAGGGCCGCTTTGAAGTTGCTTGCCGCGCGCTTGTAATCGTTGAGTTGCCTATAGGCGAGACCCAGCATCTCATAGGTAGTGGGGCTCCGCTCGTCCTGGGGAACTCTTTCCAGGATGGCCACGGCTTCCTTGTAGTTTTCCTGATTGATGTCAAGCCTTCCGAGGTAGGTCAGTGCCTCAACCGAATTGGGATCGCTGCTCAAAATGCTCTTGAAGATGCGAGCCGCCTCTTGCGGATGGTTTGTTGCCTGGTAGAGCCTGCCGAGAAAAATCTTCGAGCGCGTGTCCTTTGGATCGAGCTTTACCACCGTCTCGTATTCTTGAATCGCCTTTTCCAAATCTTCAGAACGGACCCCCTGCACTCCTTGGGAATTGCCTAACTCGTGCACGTAAACGTGTCCCATAAGCCGGTGCGCGTCCACGTCGTTGGGATTTTCCTTGAGGACGATCTGGGCCTGGGCGGTGGCGTTCCCGAGCTGTCCCACGCGCCAATAGAGATCTCCGAGCTGATCGTGCAGAAAAAGCGAGTGGGGGTCATCGGCGACCGCCTTTTGGAGCTCGGAAATCGCGCGCTCCGCGTAATCTCCATTGGCGTAAATTCCGGCGAGTTCTTCGTACCGGCGCGCAAGCATGAAGTGGTAATACGACCCGGCATGGTCCGCCTGCACGGCGCCGCTCGGCGTAGCCTCGTCCGTTTTGTTTGCAGGCGACTGTGGCTCGCCCCAAGCCGTCCCCGCCCATAACGAAAAGGTCGTCAAGATAACTGCTACCCGCTTGCCGGTTGTCCTCATGCTCTCTTCTTCCCGTTCGCAGTAATTTCGACTGAATTATGACACGCGCGCACGCTGGCGTCAAAAAACTCGGCGTCACGGCGGATTAATCACTGCCACACTTCACGGGAGCGCTTTCGAGCGTATGGATGGCTTCGAGAAGGGTCAAATCATTCGGAACGTCCTTGAAAGCATAAAACGAGTCTTTCATATCGACGTCCAGTTTTTTTACCAACAGGATTAATCCTTGAAAGTTCACCCGCAACGCTTTCTCGTGCCAGGTTCCATCCGGCAACCGCGATTGGGTGAGCACGAACTCACCGCCGCGGTCTAGCCGGGCTAAGAATCCCCAGCCAAAGGTGACATCGCGGACCAATCTCCCCTGGATGCGGACAAGCCTTTGCGAGGAACGGTCGACCCACAGAGTGCCTTGGAGGCCCACCAGCACGCCTCCCACTCGCCCGCGGGGACGGAATTGGGGATTCGGCGAGTAGGCGATCCGCAGCCAGCCCGTATCCTTTTCAACTCCTTCCGCCCGAAAGATAAAAGCGTCAGGCATGGCGGCGAACAACTGAGCGCGCCGGGCCAGATCCTCTTGCTGGCTTCGGAGTTGCGATTGCTGAAGCTGTGGCTGGGAGGCGACCCGGCGGAGACTATCGAGACTTTTGTGACATTGTCGCTCGCTGGGCGGTCGGCCATTCACCTCCATCAGCCGTTCGACCATGCCTTGCCCGGTTTCGATCTGCAGAAAAGTCTGGGAACCCTGTGGGGTTTCCTCTCTGAAGTGGTATTCATAGTAATGGCCGGGATGCTTTCTGGCTTGGAGTTCATTCCATGCGACGTTGCGCATCAGTTGCTGCACTTCCGTTGGTGCTGGAGCGGGCTCGCTGCTGGCCGCTGGCCGCGGCGCCGCCGCACCGGTCAGGCAAAGGCAAAGCGCCATAACGATTAGGGAGCAGGGCGAGCGAGCCATGAGTTCCCGTGGCCTTCCCTGCACGCTAAGTTTCAGACTTGGCTCGCGACCGCCCACGCGATCTCCTGCTCGCTGATGTCCGATGACGCAAACGTGCGCCGATTCTGTCAGATTGAGCCCGTTTCGTCAAGCTTCCCATCCCATTTACAACCCTAATCCGTCGATAACACCGGCCGGATACGGTGGGCCCGCCAGCCATGTGGTTGTATCCCTCTGCGGTATCTACCTTGGAGGTGAGCAGTGTAGGGGTAGGGCTTGCCCTACCCTCGTTAATCGTCGGGGATAATCAGGGGACTAAAAGCCGTCCACCACACATCACCGTCGGTTATCGACGGATTAGGGTTACGATGTAAGCTTTACTCATAACCGGCAGGAGAGAGCGGCCGCGCCGCCTTGTGGTAGCCGCAAAGAGTGAAAATCGCGTGAGAACCCAATTCCGTTCCCGGTGGAACCTCACACCTCGCCAGGCCATCCGCCTCCAGGAGAGACTGCGAGAGCGCGTTATCGAGGAAGACTGTTTCGGAGCCGTAAAGACGGTGGCCGGCGCCGACATCGCTTTCGATCCTGAAACCCAGATCGCATTCGCGGGCGTCCTTGTTTATCGCTTTCCGGAGCTCGAAGAAGTGGAGCGATGCTGGGCGCGGCGGCCGCTGCGATTCCCCTACGTCCCCGGCCTGCTTTCTTTCCGGGAAATTCCCGTGCTGCAGGCTGCCTTCGCGCGGCTTCGCTCCGAGCCCGATCTTCTTCTCATCGACGGCCACGGCCGCGCGCACCCGAGACAGTTCGGTATAGCGTGCCACACGGGCGTGCTGTTTGATAAGCCAACCATCGGCTGCGCGAAATCGCTCCTGGTGGGAGAACACGAAAAGCCAGGAGAACAGGCGGGGTCCACTGCCCCCTTGTTCTTTCGGGGAGAGCGGGTCGGCGTGGTTTTGCGCACGCGAGAAGGGGTCAGACCAATCTACGTTACGGTAGGGCACCAGATAACGTTGCCCTCCGCGGTAAGAATCGTGAAAAAATGCCTGGATGGTTTTCGCATTCCTAAGCCCACGCGCGAGGCCGATCGTTACGTCCGCGACTTGCGCCGCGCTTATCAGGCCGCGACATGATTTATTCCGGCTCTTCAAACATCCGCTGCTCGGGGACCACCACGACGATGCCGGTATCCGTCACGTGGTACTTTTTCCGGTCTTCATCGAGGTTATAGCCGATTTCGGTGTGCTCGGGAAGCATAATATGCCGGTCAATAATAGCCCGGCGGATGCGGGAGTGCCTGCCGATGGAAACATGGGAAAAAAGAATCGAGCTTTCGACTTCGCTGTAGCTGTTCACCCGCACGTCGAAGGAGAGCAGAGAATGTGAAACTCGCCCTCCGGAAATAATCGAGCCCATCGCCACAATCGAGTCCACAGCGATGCCCATACGTTGGCCTTCCTGAGCAAACACGAACTTTGCGGGGGGATATTGGCGCTGATACGTGCGCAAAGGCCAACGCTTATCGTAGAGATTGAAAATTGGGGATACCGAAACCAGGTCCATACTCGCTTCGTAATAGGCTTCGATCGTTCCTATGTCCCGCCAATACTGGGCCTCTTTCTTATTTTCATCAACGAAGGCATAGGAATAGACCTGGCGCTGCCGCTCGATCAGCCTTGGGATCACGTCACGGCCGAAATCGTGACGTGATTGCTGCTCCGCAGAGTCGGCCATCATTGCCTCAATCAACACGTCGCGGTTGAAACAATAAATGCCCATCGATACGTGGCATTTATCAGGGTTATGAGGAGAAGGCTTGGGATTGTGCGGCTTTTCCTGCCAGCCAACGATGCGGTCCTGCGAGTCCAGCTCGACCACGCCGAATCGGCAAGCCTCGGAGCAGGGGAATTCAATGGTTCCCACGGTCACGTCCGCCCCGGTTTCCCGGTGCTGCTGGATCATCGGTTGATAATCCATTTTGTAAACGTGGTCGCCGGAAAGGATAAGGACATACTTGCTCGGCTCGGCTCCGATGGAATACAGGTTCTGGTAAATGGCATCCGCCGTGCCTTGATACCAATTCTCGCTGACACGTTGCATGGGGGGGAGGACCTGAACGAATTCGCCGAGCTCCGGAGCGAGAAAATTCCACCCTTCGCGCAGATGGCGGTTGAGGGAAAGCGCTTTATACTGCGTCACCACAAAGATCCTGCGGAGGCCGGAGTTGACGCAGTTGGAAAGTGTGATATCGACGATCCGGTAGGAGCCGCCGAAGGGAACCGCCGGCTTGGCGCGGTCGCGTGTCAGCGGCATCAGGCGCTCGCCCGCGCCTCCAGCAAGCAGCAGAACAATAGTTTCGCCATCCATCGTTACCCTCCCGCTCCATCCATCATGATGCTCAAACGGCGAGCACAGCATCATTTAGAAACAATCCCGTAACTAGAGCACAAAGGAGGCAAGAATGAGGAGGAGGAAACAGCGCACATGACGCCACCTTAATCTTGCTGTCGTTATATCAAACCGCCTTCCGTCTTCGACGCTCCGGGACGAACCCAGGGAACGCGGCAAAAAGGCCGGAACTGAGCCGGCTGGGACTCGAACCCAGAACCCCTGCCTTAAAAGGGCAGTGCTCTACCATTGAGCTACCGGCCCATATGCTAACCCGAAAGTATGAGCATCGAGAGCAAATTTCTCGCAGCGCACACCATGGGCCGATGTAAGAAGGCTACACTAAGCGCATTCCATCCGTAAACTGTAAAGTGTTGCGTTGTGCAACCGCGCCGCTACAAAGGCTCCAGAAGCTGACGAGGCATTACGGCGCTGTTTCGCGCTGCTGAACCAAGTTAAACTGTAAGAGAGCGAAAATGAGAGGCTCCTACACCCAAGAGCACGCGCGTGCCGGCATTCGCGCGGTTTTGCCCGAAATTGAAACGTGGCCGAACCAATATCCGGCTTATGAAATCGAGATTGAGATACCGGAGTTTACTTCGGTGTGCCCGAAGACGGGCTTGCCCGATTTTGGGAAGCTGACGCTGGTCTATACGCCGCAAAAAAAATGTATTGAGCTGAAATCCCTGAAGATGTATCTCCTGGCGTTTCGAAATCTGGGAATTTTTTACGAAAATGTCGTGAACCGGTTTCTGCGGGACGTGGTAAAGGCAGCCGAGCCCGCGTACGCGAAGGTAGTGGGAGAGTTTACGCCCCGCGGCGGGTTGCAATCGAGAATCACCGCAACGTGGAGCAAGAAACAAGGATTCCACTGAGTTGGCCACAAGAAATAACGCGCATAATTACGTTAATGTTTGAGCAGGGCCAGATGCGCGCCGTATCAGTCGTCACACCGCTTCGCGACACCCGCGAAGCATGAGAAGAACCCCTGCCCTCGCCCCCTTTTGGGGGAGATGGCGGCGCGCAGCACCGGGTGAGGGGGTCCGGGCCAAACTTTTCGGAACAGGGCACTGCTTTAAAGCCGTGCCCTGATACGGTGGTTATGCGCATCTCTTGCCGTAGCCAACTTAAAAACCACCATGCCGAATCTGTCCAAGCCCCGGGCCGTGGTGCTATTCAGCGGCGGTCTTGATTCCACAACCCTCTTGGCAATCGCCATCCAGGAAGGGTACGACGCCTATGCGCTATCGTTCCGCTACGGCCAGAGGCATGAGGCGGAACTAAGGGCAGCGGAGCGGCTTGCCCGCGCGATGGGGGCCCGGCAGCACCGCGTATTCGAGGTTGATCTGCGAAGCTTTGGCGGGTCGGTGCTTACGTCGGAACTTCCCGTGCCAAAAGGCCGCGATCTTTCGGCGGCTGCGGGCATCCCGCCGACTTACGTGCCGGCCCGCAACACCGTCTTTCTGGCCCTCGCGCTGGCGTGGGCGGAAACACTCGAAGCGGGGCACATCTTCATTGGTGTTAATGCGCTGGACTATAGCGGCTATCCCGATTGCCGGCCGGAATTCATCGAAGCTTTCGAGCGCATGGCACGGCTCGCAACCAAGGCCGGGGTTGAGGGCGCCGAACGCGTTCGAATTCACACCCCGCTCATAAATCTCCGTAAAGCGGAGATCATTCGGAAGGGGCTAGCCCTGGGCGTTGACTATTCACAGACGGTCAGTTGTTATGACCCGTTGCCGGAAGGCGAAGCCTGCGGAGAGTGTGACGCCTGCCAGCTCCGTCGCCGAGGTTTTGAGGAGAATAGTATTGAGGATCCCGCGCCTTATCGTGCTTCCGCGAATATAGTTCGATGAGTTATAAGGTCAAGGAAATTTTCTACAGCCTGCAAGGTGAGGGAGCACACTCCGGACGACCGGCGGTGTTTTGCCGGTTCGCGGGCTGCAACTTGTGGTCCGGGCACGAAGACCACCGGCAAACCGCGGTATGCAGTTTCTGCGATACTGACTTTGTGGGGACAGATGGGGAGAGCGGCGGGGCCTTCTCGTCGGCAGAAGACTTGGCAGAAACCCTTTGCCGCAAGTGGGCCGGTCAGGGGGCTCCCTTCGTCGTCTGCACCGGGGGCGAGCCCCTGCTTCAGCTTGATGCCAGCCTCATCAGTGCGCTTCACCGGCTGAACGCTGAAATAGCAGTCGAAACCAACGGAACCCTGTTGCCGGTACCAGGAATCGATTGGATCACCGTGAGCCCAAAGGCTGGAGCGCCTTTCCTTCTAACGGCAGGAGACGAATTGAAGCTCGTTTATCCGCAGGCAAGTTTGGACCCTGAACAATACGCGCGCCTGAGTTTCCGCTTTTTTTACCTCCAACCCATGGACGGCCCGGAACGACAGGAAAACACTCGCCGAGCCCTCCGCTACTGCCTTGAACACCCGAGCTGGCGCTTGAGCCTGCAAACCCATAAAATCCTGGGGATCCGCTAGCCTTCATTGACCCGCTATAACGGCAAAAATGTGAATTTCGTTCCCGTTGTAGCGGCGGGTTTATCCCGCCACCGTCAGATGGCGGCATAAAGCCGCCCCTACACAGATCTCAAGGGAAGAGCCTAGTCAGACCCCGAACATTAAGTTTGCTTCATCTTTACATGTAGCTGGAATAACGGGGGTGTATAATTAAGAAGAATACTTGTGTGTTTTCCAGGGTGAAGAAGGTGTGAACGTGCGTCATTATTGGGTGGTTTTTCTCATCGCCGTGACTCTAGGGGTAGGAGTCATTATCGGTACGCTGGTATCCGACGGCGTCCGGGCGGACCGGCGCTTGCCCGTAGCTCCGGACGCCAAGATTCTCGACGATCCTGCGCCCGTCCCACTTTCGAATTCCTTTGCTGTGATTGCTGCCAGAGTGAGCCCCGCCGTTGTGAATATCAATACAAAATCGGTGGTTCGGTTCCAGGAGACTAGCCCGGGTGACCCTAACGACAAACTGTTCAAGCGCTTTTTTCAATTCGGCCCTGGGGACGCTCCGAATGACCTGCAGCAGGAGAGCTTGGGATCGGGCGTGATTCTGGACAAAAACGGGTATGTCCTCACAAATTATCATGTCATCGCCCAGGACGATGGCGAGCCTGTCGATTTCATCCAGGTAGCTCTACCGAGTCAGGATGACCAGTCGCGGGGATACCGCGCCCGGATTATAGGTTATGACCAATGGACGGACCTCGCCGTAATTAAGATTGACGTGGGGAGGCCGTTGCCTGTCGCCGAGCTCGGTGATTCTGGTTCGATGCGGGTAGGGGATTGGGTGCTCGCGATCGGCAGTCCTTTTGGATTGAGAACTACCGTAACGGCGGGCATCATCTCTGCCAAGGGCCGCGAGATGGAGGGCACCGAGAGTGAGTTCAAGCGCTACCTGCAAACGGACGCCGCCATCAATCCGGGGAATAGTGGCGGCCCGCTGGTGAACCTGGCCGGCCAAGTGATCGGAATTAATACGGCGATCGCCACCGATCGAGGAACTTATGACGGGGTAGGGTTTGCGATACCTTCCAGTATGGTTCGGAGGATTTACAACGACATCATTACCAGCGGCACGGTGCGGCGCGGAGCCATTGGTGTCACGTTCTGGCCCGATCAGAATCCGGCGTTGCTGCGCAGCTTCGGCGCAAGTTACGGCGTGGTGGTGCAGACGGTCGATCATGGAAGCCCCGCGGACCGGGCCGGACTGAAAATTGGTGATGTGATCACAGCAATCAATTCCCGGCGCGTCCCCAATGGCAATGCGCTTCTGGAGATTGTTTCGAATACGGCACCCGGCACGACGCTGCGCGTCGACTATCTGCGAGACCGGAAGGCCGGGACTGCCAACGTGGTTGTAGGTGATTGGAATCGGATCGCCGCGAGTATCGGGGGCGGGCCGTCGTTGCCGGAGCCCGAAAGCAGACCGCCCTCTAAATCCGGCGGCATTCTGGGTCTCTCAGTTAAAAATCTGACGCCGCAGACGGCCCAGGACGTCTCAAAGCAGTTGAATCTTCCCAAGCCCGAAGGCGTTGTGGTGGCAGACGTGGCGCCGGGGGGCTTCGCGGACGGTTTGCAGCCACCCATCCGGCAGTTTGACGTCATCCTCAGCATCAATCACACGGCTATTCACTCCGTAGACGATTTCAATCGCTTGCAGGCTCAGCTCAAGCCGGGGCAGGATGTGTTGCTTCTGGTTGCTGAGCGCGACAGAGGGGGATACACGACGACGTTCCTGGCAGACCGCCTTCCGCAGCAACCCTAAGCGCGAGGAAAGGCAGAGTGCTGAGTTTTCGAGAATCGCGAGCCCGGGTATGGATGATTGCCGTGGCGGTTTCTGTCTGCCTGGTTCCGGCGCGCGCTGCGACCTCCACTAAAAAGCTCCGGAAAGCCGCCAACGCTCGCACCCACCGCCGGCCGGTAACCCACCGCTCAGGGAGCACGGCTCTCCGGAGAAGATATCGCTCGGTTCGAGGGAGCCTCAGTCATGCGCGCCGAGGCGTTCGGCTCACTCGCTTGCGCCGTTCAAGCCGGTATACATACCGGCGAAGAACCACTTATGCCGTCCGGCATGTAGCAACTCTTAGAATAAGTCCGGACCGCACGGATCAAATTCAAGAGGCTCTGATTCACGCGGGTGATCTTCAGGGGCAGCCCACAGGACGGTGGGATACGCAGACTCGGGAAGCCATGAAGCAATATCAACGTGCGAATGGCTTCGGTTCCACAGGTTTGCCGGATGCGAAATCCCTTATGAAGATGGGCTTGGGCCCGCATCCTCTTCCTTCCGATGTTGACCCGATGGCGCAAGCCCGGCCGGAGACCCTCCCCCTTGCCCCTGGTTCCCATGCGGGGCAAGCAACAAACCCGTCATTAAGCCAGCAACCTTAAGGCGTCTATTTCGAGCCGAAGTTGTAACCGATCCAAACCATGCCGCCTAGCACGCTGTCTCTGCCGAATTGCGCGCTGAAACCGTCGACGTGATGATAGTCAAATTCCGGACGGACGAAGATATGCTGCGTCAGGAATATCTCAACGCCGGCTCCGAGGTGCTGCTGGAAATGGCTCTCGCTCCCCACGGATTCCTCTTCGGTGGTGCAGACGGCAACCCCGACGCAAGAAGTGTCATTAAACGAGAAACCGGTTTTTGCTCCGCCAATTCCGCCTTGCAACTGGACGATGTAGTGTTTGTTGCTGATGGGCTCGTAAACGCCATTAAAATCGTAGAAACTCTCCCGGTATTGCAAGGGGCCATAGCCGGGCTTGCTCGGCTGAAAAGTCCACTCCCCGCCGATCCCAATATGGTGGAACAGCATCCCGTCGCCTTGAATGCCCATAAAGAGGCCGTTTAGCGCAGGATCCCCGTCGCAGTAGGGGTCCGCCGGTCCTGGTGTACAAGCGCCAAAGGCGTTGACCGAGTTAACGTTGTCGATGCCCAGTCCATTTGCAGAATCGTGAAAAGTCCCGAATCCCAAACTCACGTCGCCTATCCCTTGGGCGCGCATTAAAGGCCCGCAAAGAAGAGCCAAGGCGAGGACGGTGAGATAACAGTAAATTCGCTTCATGTTAGCAGTTCTCCTAGGGGCTTATGGCGACTGACGCTGAGTGCGGCGACTGTCCGGCCAAGCCGAGCTGTACAAGATTCATCAAACATCTGCAATTCACATATCTTTGATTGGGGCGCCAGTGTAACGGTTGCTTGGGAATTTGCAAAGACGGCGTAAACTAACTAGCCAACGGCTTAGCCTTTGACATCCCGTCGCGCCGACCTTCAGGTCGGCACGTGGCGGGATAAACCCGCCGCTACGACGAAAATTCTCGTTTCCGCCCCGATAGCGGTCGAGGCTTTACGACCGCCCTGCAATCGGATTGGTCAAAGTTCCCAGCCGCTCAACCGTGATACTGACGGTGTCACCGGGCTTCAGGAAAACCGGCGGCGTGCGATGAACGCCGACGCCCGGCGGCGTGCCGGTTGAAATGAGGTCGCCGGTTTCCCAGGTGAGAGATTGCGAGAGATAGCTGACGAGGAAGGGCACGCGAAAGATAAGGTTCGAAGTGGACGAGTCTTGCATGGTTTGGCCGTTAAGGGTAAGCGAGATGCGCAGATTATGAGGATCGGAAATTTCGTCGCGGGTAACGATCCACGGGCCGGTGGGCGCAAACGTGTCGCAGCTTTTGCCGCGGAACCACTGGTTGTCTCCGAACTGCATATCGCGCGCACTGACGTCGTTCAGGATGGTGTAGCCCGCGACGTGCTCGTAAGCTCTGTCTTCCGGAATCCCGCGTCCCGGCTTCCCGAGCACTACCGCAAACTCCGCTTCATAATCAACCTGCTCTGAATTGGGCGGAAGAACGATGGGATCTTCCGGCCCCACTATTGTGTTCTGCGCCTTAAGAAAAAAGATTGGCGCGGCGGGCGGTTCCTTTCCGCCTTCGCGTGCATGATCGGCGTAATTCAGGCCCACACAGGTGATTTTGCCAGGGCGGGGAATGGGCGCCCGCAGCCGGGCCGAGCTCAAAGGGACCAGTAAGCCCTGCGGCGATTTTGGCGCCGGCTTCCGCGAGCTTTCCCGCTTGCCAAGTTCGCGCGCCATTCCCCGTGTGATGACGTTCAGCGCTTTAAGCCATTCGTCCCCTCGGCCCAGAACGCCAGTCATATCCCGAGGCGCCGCGCCGGATTCTGCCAGCGCCCGGGCCGCGTCCTTGAATTTCGCCTCGCCATAGAGCGATCTCGGCCCATGGCGTTTTGCCACGGCTTCGAGCGCCAAACGGATGTCTACCAGGTTTCTGCCCTCCACCGCTCCCACCCGCAATTGCCCCTTGAGTTCATAGGTTGCAAGTTTCATGTGTCAACGTCCTTCGCTGCCGCAACCTGCGGCCGGTTAGATTCGTTTCTGTTTCTGCGCCAAGCCTTCTTTAAGCGCAACTTTCCATCATATCAAAGTCCGCGCTGTCGATAGTGAACAGCGGTTACGGTTCGTCAATGCCCCCTCGTCCGTCGATAACCGAAGGCATGTAGGGGGACGGCTTGCCATTCCCCTTTTTCGCCGCCCCTAACATCGAGGAGGGTAGGGCCCGGCTTGTCCAAATTACCTTTCAGATCTTTCGAGGTGCCGGGCGGCGAAGCCGCTCTCGGTTTGGCTAATTTGGACACCATTGAGGGTAGGGCAAGCCCTATCCCTACGGCGCTCACCTCCAAGGTGTATCGCGGAGGGGTACGCTCACCAGCAGGTGCCGCATACCGGTGTTATCGAAGGATCAGGGTGCCCCTCGCCACGTGCGCAGAGATTTGAATTGTGATACTCTCTCGAAAGCACCAATCCCTACATCCGGGAGGAACCTATGGCAGAAGAGAGTAAAGTGTCCATTGCAAGTCTTATTCTCGTCCCTGCTTTGATCACGCTCGCGGTCACGATCCTGCGGCTGGAGGGCGAGTTGCACCATTGGTCCGCCGTCGGGTTCAATCGGGCAGCAGGCGGCGGAGGGGCGCTCGTGGGCATTTCCTGGTTGCCGATTATCTTTGGTCCATATTTCGCACTAAAGCTGGCCGGCGCGGGCGATGGCCCGGCGAAAATGGGCAAAGCGGTCGCATATGTGCTGTTGGGGTTGGTGGTGTTTATCCTCGGCGGGTTCTTGCTCTTCTCGACATTTTCCCACCCATCAAATCTCACCCTGATCGCGTTTCCGGTGATGCTGATCGCGGCCGTCATCCCTCGCATTGGCTGGCGTTCGCTGGGAAACACGCTGATCGCGTATGCATTTGCGGCCCGGATTCCCGTGCTGATCGTCATGTATTTGGCGATGCGCGGCAACGGCGGCGCCGGCTGGGGCACTCACTATGACGCTGTTGCCCCAATGTTCGCGCAAGCACCCCTTGCCACCAAGTTTTTCAACGAGGCGTTTTTACCGCAGATGTTCATGTGGATCGGTTATACGGTGATCCTGGGCTCGCTGCTTGGCGTCGTTGTGGCTGCGGCGGCGCGGCGAAGAAGCGGAGCGGCTCCAATCGCGGCTTAGCGGACCATCTCATGCTTATAGCCGCTCGCGGTGAGCGCTGCGAGGAGCTCGCTCACCTGGCCAGGATCGCGTGTTTCAAATGTCACGTCGATCACCGTCTCGCTCAGGTTGACGCCGTAATAGGCGCGGTCGAAGAGCAGCTCCACGATGTTGGCGCGATGTTCGGCAATGATTCTCGTCAGCTCGTGCAGCGCGCCCGGGCGATCCAGCAGGTGAATCCGCAGGCGCACCATCCGCCCGTCCTTCACCAGGCCGCGCTCGATGATGCGGGCGAGGAGTGTCACGTCAATGTTTCCGCCGCACACCAGCGCGACCGTGCGTTCGCCGCGGAGCCGCGTCTTTCCCTGGAGGAGAGCGGCCAGAGCTGCCGCCCCGGCGCCTTCGGCCAGCGTCTTCTCGCGCTCGAGCAGCACCAGGATGGCGCTCGCAATGTCCTCTTCTTCCACCGTCACCAGCTCATCCACATAATGTTCGACTAAAGGCAGCGTTAAATTGCCGGCGCGCCGGACGGCGATGCCGTCGGCCACCGTAATGGCCGGCTCAATGGTTACCGGATGGCCTTGGGCGAGCGCGATGGCCATTGAGGGCAGGCGGGCCGTCTGGACGCCGATGACTTTCACTTTGGGATTGATTTCCTTAATCGCGCAGGCCACTCCTCCGATCAACCCGCCTCCGCCAACCGGCGCGACCACGGCTTCGAGACCAGGGACCTGTTCGAGCACCTCAAGCCCAATAACGCCCTGACCTGCAATCACCGCGGGGTCGTCAAAGGGATGCACGAACGTGTACTCGCAATCGGCCTGCAAGCGAAGGGCTTCCGTATAAGCCTCGTCATAATTATCGCCATGCAGAACGACTTGGCCGCCAAAGTTCCGCGTGGCCATCACTTTCACCAGTGGCGTCGCGAGCGGCATAACGATATGAGCGGCAATGTTGCGCCGGGCAGCGTGATACGCCAACCCTTGTGCGTGATTTCCGGCGCTCGCCGTGATCACGCCCCGCGCAGCCTCGGCTTTGCTCAGTGAAAGCAGCTTGTTGAGTGCACCTCGTTCTTTGAATGCGCCCGTCATCTGGAGATTTTCGAGCTTCAGGTGGACTTGCTGGCCTGTCAGACGCGAGAGCGTTTGAGAGTGCGGACAGGGCGAGAGAAAAACCGATCCCGCGATGTTTTGGCGCGCTCGCTCAATATCCGCAAGCGCAATGCGCGTTGAAGCCGAAGATAATCTCATGGGGCCATTATAGCTGGGGTTCTGCCATTCTCCCGGACGTTTCGTTGCAATCCGGGTGCAGCACTTCTGCAAAGTAAAGCCCGAGGAGGTCGCGCGGACGATTCACGTCGTGGTGGATGGATATCGTCTTCAGTTGGTCGTTGTGGCGTAATCAAGCAACGGATCGCCTGGCCAGGGCAGGGAAAGTTGGGAGGGTATCGAACGGTTATCGTGTTCCGCCACGAGCATCGCGCGGTATTTATGTACGGCTTCGCAAAAAGCGAGCGGGCGAACATCGAGCGGGATGAGGAAAAGGAATTCAAAGTAGCCGCCAAGCACATTTTGGCGCTGACTGAAAAACAGCTTGCGGATCTCGTCAGTCGGGGAGATTTTGTGGAGGTGAAGAACGCATGACTAAGAAGTATCGAAGCGATGCCATGGCCTCCATTTACGAAACGATGGAGGCGTTGCACAGAATAGGCGCAATTGATAAACAGACGATGCGCTATTTTGACGAGGCGAGCCTTACGTGCGTCCGACCGTTGAGTCCGAGACAGATCAAGGCTATCCGAAAGCGAGAGCGGGTGAGCCAGACGGTGTTTGCTAACTATCTTAACGTGACGCCGAATCTTGTGAGCAAGTGGGAGCGGGGAGAGAAACGGCCTTCTGGCCCGGCCCTCAAGCTCCTGTCTCTAGTCGAGAAGCGCGGGCTTACCGCAGTCGCCTGATCACGGAGAGCGAAATTGCGAGGCCGGCGGCGCCGTCCCGCGGTGGCGCTATTCTGGGAGCGAGTATATTGTGCTGGAGAGTGAGATGCGCGATGGCGACGAAGACATTCCTCAGTCTCGATGAATTCCAAAGTTTGCCTGAACCCGACGTGGGCAGCTATGAGCTTGACCAGGGAGAGCTTTTCTACGTGTCTCCAAATAACCTTGAGCATAACGAAATCCGCGACAAGCTCTATATTCCCATGCGAGAGTTTGTCCGCCAGCGCGGGCTCGGAATAGTGACGGCTGAAACACTCTTCAAGCTTGGGACGGGATTAGTGCGCGCTCCGAATATCGCCTTTATTCCCGCAGAGCGTCTCGGTATGATGAATCCCCGAGAGTACTTGGAAGCGGTCCCGGCATTGGTGGTTGAAGTTCTCTCTCCCGGTAACAAACCATTGGACGTGACTCGCAAGAGCCATCAGTACCGTGCGGCGGGAGTTCACACCGTCCTGGTGCTGGATTCGGAGAGGCGCGAGGCTGACCTCATCGATGCCGCCGGAGTCAGAACTGTGCGCGCACGCGGGACACTCGAGATTCCAGCCATCCTGCCAGGATTTTCGATTCCGCTCTCCGCCCTTTTCGAATAGCGGCTATTTTCCCACACAAAAAGTCGAAAAAATGACGGTGAGGAGGTCATCCGTTGTAGTTGCGCCCGTGACGGCATCGAGGGCGTGCAAGGCGTCGTATAAATCGAGCAGGAGCATCTCGTGTGGAATGCGCTGCGCCGCCGCCTGAAGCGCCTTATCAGTTGACCCGAGGGCGGACTGTACGCATTGCTGGTGGCGAAGGTTGGTCATGAGTTCGCCTTCCGGCCGGATAGCGTGTCCCGGCGCGACAAGAGAGAGGACCGCCTGGTGAAGCGCGGGAATTGCATCGCCGGTCAGCGCGGAAACCCAGACCACGGGGATTGAATCTTCTGTTGAGGGTGGCGTGAACCACCGGGCGAGGTCGTCCGGAGTAACCTTGGGCGGCAAATCACTCTTGTTGCACGCGATCACCATCGGGCCGAGCGGCCGGAGCTTTTTATAAAGCTTCTCATCTTCAGCCGTCAGGCCTTCCGATGTGTCGATAACGAGCAGGCGCAGATCCGCGTCCGCGATCGCTTGGCAAGATTTCTCAACGCCGATCCTTTCCACCCGATCGACTGTCTCGCGGATCCCCGCCGTGTCGATCAGCCGGAGAGGAATGCCGGATAGATTCGCTGTTTCGGAAACGAGATCCCGGGTGGTTCCCGGAATCTCAGTGACGATGGCCCGGTCTTGGTCGATTAGCCGGTTAAAGATGCTTGACTTGCCGGCGTTCGGGCGGCCGGCAATGGCCAGACTCAGCCCTTCGCGGATAACTTTTCCCAGCCGGCCGCTTTCCGCCATTGTGGCGAGCTCGCGCTGGATAGCGCCCGCTCGCAAACTAATGTTCTCCCACCCTGAAACCGGCACATCATCTTCGGCGAAATCAATTCCCGCTTCGAGAATAGCGATCAGCTCCACGAGCGCTTCCTTGGGCCTCTTCAAACGGGCGGCGACTGCGCCTTCCATCTGCTGAGCCGCTACACGCGCCTGGTACAGGGTTCGGGAGTCTATAAGGTCACGAATGGCTTCCGCTTGCGCCAAGTCGATGCGCCCGTTCAGGAACGCGCGCATCGTGAATTCACCAGGCTCCGCAAGACGGGCGCCGCGCGCGAGACAGCATTCGAGGAGATATTCAAGGACAACCGGAGCGCCATGGCAGCAAATTTCCAGCACGTCTTCGCCGGTGTAGGAGTGGGGAGCGCGGAAATGCGTCGCCACAACTTGGTCCATCGTTCCGGCAGACGCCGGATCGAAAAACTCACCGAGGGTGGCGCGTTGAACTTCAGGAGGGAATTGGGCGAGGCGGATGAACGCCGAGGCAATCTCGAGAGAGCGGCCCCCGGAAAGCCGCACCATCCCGATGCCACCTCGGCCCAGAGGCGTGGCAATGGCTGCAATGGTGTCCTCCCCGCTCATCACTGATCACTGCTTTGGCAGTATCATCACTCTCCGCCCGCTGCCCATGCCCTGGCTTTCGGTGCGGACCAGCGGCTGATTTTTGAGAGAGAGGTGAACTAGACGACGGTCTGTCGCACCCATCGGATTCAGAGCAAAGGGCTCGCCGGATTCAATCACTTTCTCCGCTGCCAACTGTGCCGTAAGCTTGATCTCCTCCGCCCGCATCCTCCGGTAATCGCGGCAATCGAAAGCAATCCGGCCATGGAGATTTTCCCCTAGCCGCGCGGCTTTAACTGATACGTGCGCTAACGCCTCTAAAAGCTCCGCATGAGCTTCCAGGAGCAAGTCTGAATCTGGCCCTGAAAAATCGACCACCCATTCGGGTCCATCAGCGTCCTCGGGCGGCGGAGCTTTGCGAATCTCAAAAGTAAGGGCAAAGCGTCCGCGCTGAATAATTTGGCCGAGCAGCGCTTCCATTTCGCGAATGCCCTCGTCCACCGGCTGGGAGGAGCCACTCCTGGAAGTTGCAGATGCAGATTCCATTTTAATTATCCTTTTACGACGGCCGGGCGCCGGGATCCGGAACCCCGCCGCCCGCTTCCCGGGGGCGGCTCGGCGGGTCCTTGGCCTCGCCCTTTTGCCGGAGGAGGCGGAGCCGGTCCTTTCACTGGCGGCGCTGTGCGGTTGATCCAGAGCTGCTGGGCGATGAGGATGAAATTGTACGTCACATAATAGAGCGTATCGCCGGCCGCGAACTCATAGAAGACGATGCCCATGAAGATGGGCATAAACATCATCATACGCTGCTGCGCAGGGTCAGCCACTTGCATGGGCGTCATTTTCATCATGAAAAAGCTCGCCACAATGCTCACTGTGGGCAAGATGTAGAGAGGATCGGGCACGGAAAGGTCCTTAATCCAAAGGACCCAGGGAGCGTGCCGGAACACGATGCTGGTTTCGAGCGCTTCATAGAAGCCCCAGAAAATAGGAATCTGCGGCAGCATGGTCAGGCAGCCTCCGAAAGGACTGGTGCCGTGCTCCTTATGGAGCTTCATGATCTCTTCAGTCATTCGCTGGCGCCGCGGGTCGTTGAACTTATACTGCTTATAACGGTCTTGAATCTCCTTCATGAGTGGAGCAATTCTCTGCATCTTCTGGGCCGACCGCGTGCTCTTGATCTTCAGCGGAAAGAAAATCATGTTGAGCAGGACGGTAAGAATGATGATCGCCCATCCCCAATTGTGCGTTACATGATCGTAGATCCATTGCAGAGCGATTAAAAGCGGCTTGGCGATGAAGGCTGCCAATCCAAAATGCACCAGACTTTCTAGGGCGGGATTTTCGGCCCGCAGAACGTTCAGCGCCTTCGGCACGGCTGACAAGCCGAATTCAAGCGGCTGCGGTGCTGGCGTGCCCAAACTCGCGGTGAGCGGTTGAGGCAGTTGCTTGCCCGTCCAGCCCGGCGGCTGCCAGCTTTGGCGGCTGATCTGGAATACGGCTTGAGACGTTACCGGAAGGAATACTCCGGCAAAGAACTCGTCCTCGACGCCGGCGGAAGTTAAGGGGCCGGGGATCAGCTGGGTTCCATCCACTTTCCTCTGGGCAACTGTCTTGATGCCGTTGCCCTGGTCGTAGAAAGCCAGCGTTTCTTTATCTCGTAGCGATGATGGCAGCGATTGATCGCCGATGTCTCCCGGCCATTTTACGGCGACGGGAAGATAGTGTTGGCCATCAAATACGCTTACCTTGACGTGCACTTCGTATCCTGGGCCAAAGGAAAAATCCTTGCGGATACGCACTTTCCCATTGCTGTAGGTGAAACTTACCTTCTGAGGCGCGGTCAGCGTCCCGCTGGAAGGCTGCGCTGCATAAATCGCGGAGTTGGCGAGCGTAGTGAGCGCGGGGTCGGCAAGAGTAATGCTCATCGGGTAGCCCAGTTGCCTGCAAGCCGCGGTGTTTACTACTTCCAGGGGTTTGTTGTTCGCGTCCTGGTATTTTTGAAGTATCCAGCTCCCGATGACGGCGCCCTGCGTGGAAAGTGTAATCCGGTAAAGCGAGTTTTCAACCACAATCTGCCGGACTTCGGTCCCCGCGACCACGGGGAGCGCAACTTTCGGGGCGGCGGCAGTAGGAAGAGCGTTATGGCGGCCCGGTGCCATAGCGGCTTGACCTTGGGGAGCTTGCGGGGTTTTGGACGGCGAAGGAGGTGGAGGCGAGAAGACCGCGCGCCATAACAATAGCAATCCGAAGCAAAGAACGAAGGCGACGAGCAGCCGTTTTTCGGTATCAGAATTCATTCAAACAATCGTCCTTTAACAGCCGCGCCTACGGAACCGGATCGTACCCGTGACCTCCAAATGGATGGCAGCGCAGCAAGCGGCGCAATGCGTACCAGCCCCCCCTCGCGATTCCCCACTTCTCGACCGCCTCGTACGCATAGGCCGAGCAGCTTGGAACGTAACGACAGGAGGGAAAAAGCCAAGGCGAGATACAAAACTGATAAACCCGAATCAGTCCCAGGATGGGGTAAATAGCTATTTTGGAAGCTGCTCGGAGCCGCGGCCGCCCGCGGCGCGAGGCATCAGATGAAGAATTTCCCGGACAAGGATCGCGAACGTCATGTCCGCGACGAGCGGGCGAGGATTCAGCACAATGTCCCAGCCCGGGGGGATCCGCCTCTGGTTGAGCCGAACCACTTCGCGAAGCCGCCGCCGGATACGATTTCGGACCACGGCCTTTCCCAGACCCTTCGGGGTGGTGATTCCCACCCGTGTGCGAGGCATACCGTTCGAGAGGTAAAAAATCGTGCATGCGTGCGCGCTTCTGCGCCGTCCCTCCTCATAGACCCTTCGGAACTCAGGCCGGCGCAAGAGGCGCATTGCCTTGGGATAGGACTGCGATGATTCCGCTCCCTTCATGGAATCAGGCGATGGCGGCCCTTTTGCCGCCGGCGTTTCAGCGTGTTACGGCCGCCTGCGGTACGCATTCGGGCTCGGAAACCGTGCGTCTTGGCCCGCCGCCGCCGGTTAGGTTGGAACGTCCGCTTCAAAGTTTGCTGCTTCCTTTGTTTAAAATAGATACAGAGGCTACAAACCAAAATAGCCTGCC
>JASHOS010000206.1 GCA_030040995.1 Terriglobia bacterium
CGGTTCCGGATTTGGAATGATCAACCACACCGCCGGTCCTTCACGGCAATTACAATTCTCGGTGAAGCTCATCTACTAAGTTGCTGGCACAATTGGGAGGACTAAAGATGAATCGCCGGCGTTTTCTTAAAAATAGTGCGCTTTATTCCGGGCTGATCGGGGCCTTTGGCCCGATAGGCAGCAGCCCTCTGCGTCCACAGAGCGCCAGGCAGCCCGCGAACTCCGGCGAGATCGATCTTCGTGACGCGGTTGTCGTGGCGCCAGACACGCTGTCCCGCCGGGAACGCAAAGCTGTGCAGGTCTTGGTCGAAGAAGTTGAGAAGCGCACTGAATTCCGCTGGCCCGTGGTTGAACGCCTGGGTGCCAATACTCGGCCGGCTATTGTGGTCGGCTCCGCCGGTGCGTTGAAGCAAGTCCGGCCTCGGTTACCACAGGCGCTAGTTTCGGAAGACACGAAGCTTCCCAGCCCCGAGGGTTATTGCCTGCGGTCGGCGAGCATCTCGGGTTCGACTTGGGTTTTAGTCTCCGGGGCCGGAGAGCGGGGAGTGCTGTTTGGAGTTGGGGGATTGTTGCGCAAACTTCGAATGTCAGAGCGGCAGGTTCAACTGACCGGCCCGCTCAATGTTGCGACTTCGCCGAAATACGGGCTGCGCGGCCATCAATTGGGATATCGGCCCAAAACCAACGCCTATGACGCCTGGAGCGTTCCCACCTGGGATCAGTATTACCGGGACCTGGCCGTGTTTGGGACGAACGCTGTCGAGCTGATTCCCCCGCGATCGGACGATGAACCCAACAGTCCTCATTTCCCGTTGCCACCGATGCAAATGATGGTTGAGATGTCGCGTCTCGCAGATGAGTATGGGTTAGATGTTTGGATTTGGTATCCCGCGATGGATAAGGATTACTCCGACCCGAAAACCGTCGAGTTTGCGCTGACTGAATGGGGCAAAGTCTTCCAAGCCCTGCCGCGGATTGATGCGGTGTTTGTTCCGGGGGGCGATCCGGGTAACACCGGGCCGAAATACATGATGGCGTTGCTGGAAAAACAGACTCAAAACCTGCATCGTTACCATCCCCGCGCGCAGATGTGGATGTCACCTCAGTCTTTTGATGAAGCCTGGATGAAAGAATTTTTTGAAATCGTGGATCGTGAGCCGCCTTGGCTATCCGGAGCCGTCTACGGGCCCCAGATGCGCTTTGATGTCTCGGTTCTGCGTCAAAGACTCCCGAAGCGTTATCCAATCCGGTTATATCCCGACATTACCCACAGCCTCGCGTGCCAGTTTCCGGTGCCTGACTGGGATTTAGCCTATGCTCTCACAGAAGGGCGCGAAGTGATAAATCCAAGACCGCTTGGTTACGCGAACATCCTGCATCTTCAGGCGCCTTCTTCCATCGGTTTTCTTTCCTATTCGGAAGGCTGCAACGATGACGTAAACAAAATGTTATGGAGTTCGCTGGCCTGGGATCCTGAAAAACCGGTTCTCAAAGTTCTGCAGGAGTACAGCAGCTACCTCGTTTCGGAGCGCCTCCGGGATGATTTTGCTCAAGGCATTTTGAGTCTCGAGCAAAACTGGAGAGGCCCGCTGCTGCCGAATGAAAATGTTGAAACGACGCTCGATCAGTTCCAGAACATGGAAGCCAGCGCAACTCCCGCGGAACTCGAGAACTGGCGTTTCCAGATGGGACTCTATCGCGCTTACTACGACGCTTTCGTCCGGCGGCGGCTGCTGGCTGAAACGGAGGCGGAAGAGGAAGCTAGGGGAGCGCTCGGGGAAATTTGGAGGATGGGCGTGCGGCCAAATCCGCTTGATGTGGGAGGTACAAGGGTCGAGCCGACCAGCGAGATTGATCCGGTGTTCCTGCTCAATCAGGCAGAACAGCGCCTGAACGGCCCGCTTGCAAACCCGCCTGCACGGAGACTGCGCGCCCGCATCCTTGAACTTGGCGAGGCGCTGTTCCAGAGCATTCACATGCAACTAGCAGTGGAACGCTATCAAGGCGAGGCGGTGGAGCGGGCCGCCAATCTTGACACGCTCGACGCGCCGCTCAACAACGCCCCTTGGCTGAGGCAACAATTTGCAGAGATCCGCCAATTAACTTCTTATGATGCGCGCTATCAGGCGATCGCCCGGATTTTGAATCGTACCGATCCGGGCCCTGGCGGATTTTACGATAGCTTGGGAGATCTCGCGCGCCAGCCACACCTGGTGCGGGGACTCGGAGCGAAACGCGATCCGGAGTTCCGGCATTCATCGTTCGTTGGGCACGGCTATCCGGAATGGTCCTCGGTTCCGGTGCCGCTCGCCTGGTGGTGCTGGGCGGGTTCGATGTTCGACGCTCCGCTCGAAATGCAATACGCTCAGCTCGACCGCAGCGCGCAGTATAAGATTCGGGTTGTGTACATTGGCTTCCATCGCCTCAAAATCCGGCTCGATTGTAATGATCGCTATCCCGTACATCCCCTGATCGAAAAGCCCTGGCCTCCCGAGCCATTAGAGTTTGATATTCCAAGTGAAGCAACTCAGACCGACAGCCTCAAGCTGACTTGGCATCGGGAATTAGGGTTAGGCGGTGATGGGCGCGGCTGCCAAGTGGCAGAGGTCTGGCTGATGAAGAAATAGCATTACGGAACTTGGTAGTGGGTCAGTTTGGACTTGTAGCGGCGAGTTTACCTCGCCAGATGGCGGCATGAAGCCGCCTCTACATCAAACTGACCCACTACGCGGAACTTGCTAACCTTGCCGCGACTTCAGGCCACGATGTAAACTGGGATTCGATAAAACTTGTAATGCCTCAATCGCGGGTGCGTAGAGGCGGCTTTATGCCGCCAGTTTGTGTGGCGGGCTAAACCCGCCGCTACAAATAAGCCCGAAACTGACTCATTACGAAAGCTTCCTCAAGCCAGCCAAGTCGGAGGAACAAGCCATGCCAATGCCAATTCGCAGCGAATGGGTCGAGAAGCGCACCGGGCCGGTAGTGACGCAAATGCATTACGCTCGCCAGGGCATCGTCACCGAAGAAATGGGATACGTCTCCCGGCGCGAAAATCTTGCTGCGGATATTGTGCGCGATGAAGTGGCGCGCGGGCGAATGATCATTCCAGCGAATATCCGGCACGTTGAGCTGGAGCCGATGGCCATCGGGATTGCTTCGAAGTGCAAAATTAACGCGAACATCGGCAATTCTGCCGTCACATCCAATATCAATGAAGAGGTTGAGAAACTGCATACGGCGGTCAAGTATGGCGCCGATACCGTAATGGACCTCTCAACCGGAGGGCAAATTCACGAGACGCGTGAGGCAATCCTCCGTTCCAGCACCGTTCCAGTAGGCACGGTGCCGATTTACGAAGCCCTCTCCCGCGTGCCCCGTGTCCGCGATCTGACGCCTGAGATTATGCTCGAAGTTATCGAGGAGCAGGCCGCCCAGGGCGTGGACTATATGACCATCCACGCCGGGGTGCTCCGGCGCTACATTCCTCTGGTCCGGAACCGGATCACCGGGATCGTCAGCCGCGGCGGAGCAATCATGGCGCAGTGGACAGTGGAAAATAATAAAGAGAACTTTCTCTACGAACGCTTTGACGATATCTGCAAAATCTTCCAGCGCTACGACGTCTCTTTTTCGCTGGGCGACGGTTTGCGCCCCGGGTGCCTTGCCGACGCGAGCGACGAAGCACAGTTCGCTGAGCTGAAAACGATGGGCGAGTTGACGAAGAAGGCGTGGGAATACGACGTGCAGGTAATGATCGAAGGTCCGGGGCACATCCCCATGGACCAGATCAAGCTCCAGGTGGATAAGGAGGTCGAGTTGTGTCACCAAGCGCCCTTCTATACGCTTGGACCGCTCGTGACAGATATCGCGCCCGGCTACGATCACATCACCTCGGCGATTGGCGCCGCGATGATCGGCTGGCATGGCGCCTCGATGCTCTGCTACGTAACCCCCAAGGAACATCTGGGATTGCCGAACCGGGAGGATGTGCACCAGGGAATCCTGGCGTATAAGATCGCTGCCCACGCTGCGGACGTGGCCCGGCATCGCCCCGGAGCGCGCGACCGCGACGACGCTCTCTCTTACGCCCGCTTCCTTTTTGACTGGAACAAGCAGTTTGAACTCTCCCTTGACCCCGAGACCGCCCGCGCTATGCACGATGAAACGCTTGCCGACGATTATTACAAAGACGCCAAATTCTGCTCGATGTGCGGCCCCAAGTTCTGCTCCATGAATACCACTCAGGTGATGGAAGATCACCTCGGCTTGGATCAGGCCGATCGCGAGCAACGCTACGCCGAACTCCTTACGAAGGTGCAAACGTAGGGGCGCGCCGTGGCCTCTTGTGAGGTCATGTACCTCCGCCGAGCTCGAGAAGTGGCTAGATAACAATGAAGCTCCGCGAACTGGTCCGGCTGCTTGAGGGAGCAGGATTCCGACTAGTCAAGGAAAAGGGTTCGATCCGGTACTACGGCAAACCAGGTGTCGGGCGCTTGGTCCGGGTGGATTATCACGGATCAAAGGAGGTGCCGAGCGGAACGTGCCAGGCAATTCTAAAGGCCGCCAGTCTAAAGGAGAAGAGCTGATGATTAGCCTTCCATACTCCCTGGTCATTGAAGCTACGGAGGACCCTAGCTTTTTCGGATTTTACTCAAATGATCTCGAAGGGTTTACCGGAATTGGCAATTCGGTGGACGACTGCCTCTACAAGGCGCGCTGGGGTATGGAAGAGCATGTGGCGTTATTGCGGGAGCACAATCTTCCGGTCCCACCTCCAGTAGCTGATCCCCGAGTTGTGATTCAGAACTCAAAAGGCGTTTCCCCGGCTGCGTGACAAAGGCGGGAACCGACAGTGTGATGCCCGAAATTGCCAAGCCTAGAATTCTAAGTGGGATGCGGCCGACGGGAAGGCTTCACCTCGGGAACTATGTTGGCGCCCTCCAGAACTGGATCCAACTACAGAACCCGTATGAGAGCTACCACTTTGTGGCCGATTGGCACATGCTCACCACCGACTATGCGTCGACCGGCGAGTTGCAAACCGACACTCGAGAAATGGTTACCGATTGGCTTGCCGCAGGCCTTGATCCTTCCAAGTGCACCATGTTCGTTCAATCGCGCCTGCCGGAACATGCGGAGCTTCATCTGTTATTCTCAATGATCAGTTCGCTGGGCTGGCTCGAGCGCGTTCCGACCTATAAGGAACAACTCGAAAACGTGAAAGATCGCGACCTGCACACTTACGGCTTTTTGGGCTATCCCGTCCTGCAGTCTGCGGACATTCTGATGTATAAACCTTACGGAGTTCCAGTAGGCGAAGACCAGGTGCCGCACGTGGAGCTTACCCGCGAAATCAGCCGGCGATTCAATCACCTTTACCAACCGGTTTTCCCCGAGCCCGAGGCGCTGCTCACTCCCAGTCCGCGCTTGCCGGGAACCGACGGGCGCAAGATGTCGAAGAGTTACGGGAACGCCATTTTCCTTTCTGACCCTCCGGAAGTTGCATCCAAGAAAGTTGCGGGCATGATGACCGATCCTGCGCGAAAGCGGCGATGGGATAAAGGGAACCCCGATGTCTGCCCGGTTTTTGACTTCCACAAGATTCTTTCTTCAACCGAGGTCGTCGAGCGCGTCAACCGTGAATGCCGGACTGCTGAAATCGGCTGCGTCGAATGCAAGAAGCTCATGGCGCATTCAGTGAATGAATTTCTCGACCCGATCCGGGAGAGACGCCGGGCGTTTGAGCAGAATCCTAACCAGATTTGGGAAATTCTGGAAGCCGGCACGTGCAGGGCCCGAGTCGTAGCACAGACAACGATGAACGAAGTCCGTTCGGCGATGAATTTGGTTCATAAATAATCGGGATGGCGCAGCGCTGGTCCTTGGCTGCGTAAATTGGCGTTACGACGCGTGGTGTCAGTTGGTTGTGTCCGTCAGCCGACGGACACCCGCGAAGTGGTGGGTGAGGATCTTTCCACCACGACTGAAGTCGTTCCCTGACACACAGACCGCGGACGAGACAGGAAAACTTGATGAGCCGAGAGCCGTTCTTCACTCTGGAAAATCGGATTGCTGCGGTCACGGGGGGCGGCCAGGGGATTGGCGAGGGCATCGCGCAACGCCTGCACGCGGCGGGCGCTCGGGTTGCCGTGCTGGATCTCAACCCGGAACTTGCGCGCTCAACGGCAAGCGCGATTGGCGGCTTAGGTCTCGAATGTGACGTTTCCTCTGCATCCTCCGTTGAAAATGCCATTCATAAAGTCGAGGCGGAGCTTGGCCCTGTCGAAATCCTGGTAAATAATGCTGGCGTCGCTGGCCGAACGCTTCCCTTATGGGAACTCGATGAAAAGGATTTTGACGGCGTCTATGCCGTCAACGTGCGCGGCGTGTTTCTGACGTCGAAGGGGGTGATCCGGGGAATGCTCGACCGGAAGTATGGCCGCATCGTCAACGTTGCCTCAGTCGCCGGCAAGGAAGGCAACCCGACGCTCGGCCCCTACTCCGCGAGCAAAGCCGCCGTTATCGCGCTGACCAAGTCTCTGGCGAAAGAGGTAGCGGGAAAGGGAGACATCACGGTGAACAGCATCGCGCCGGCCGTAATTCGGACGAAGATTCTCGACAGCCTGGCCCCGGAAACCGTTCAGTATATGGTCAGCCGCATTCCGATGGGACGCACCGGAACCGTCGAGGAAGTTGCCGCACTCGTTCATTTTCTGGCCTCACGGGAAGCGTCATTTACAACGGGACAGTGCTATGACATCTCGGGAGGCCGCGCAACCTATTGATATCCTGGCGCGAAAGGGGTCGCCATGCCGAGCCTGCCCCGAGGTAGCCTCTTTGCCTCGCGTGGACTTTCGCTTTGATTTTTAAGTAAGCTGTCAGCACCCAGTGGTCAGAAGCTATTGCTGAACGGTGACTGCTGAACGCTTCACGTATGCAGAACGAGCGGCCTTTGATCCAAAATCCAAAATAGAGTGAGGCATTAGTGAGACTGAAAGACAAAGTAGCTATCGTGACCGGAGCGGGCGCCGGAATTGGCCAAGCTGTCGCCGAGGTTTTTTGCGAGGAGGGAGCCAAGGTCGTAGCAGCAGATATTGACGCGGATTCTGTCGAGCAAGCCGCCAGGGCTATTCGGAGCAAAGGCGGGGCGGTCTTTCCGGTCCATGCCGATATCGCCCAGGAGGAGCAGGCGCGCCGGATCTCGGACGAGGCCGTGAAGGCTTTTGGCCAAGTCAACATCCTCGTCAATAACGCTGCAACCTTTGTACTCAAGGGATTCGACGCCACCGTTGAGGACTGGCGCCGCTCGTTGGGCGTCAACGTTATCGGCACCACTATGGTTACCAAGTATGCTGTGGATCGCATGAAGGCTTTTGGAGGGGGAGCCATCGTGAACCTTGCCTCAATTTCGAGCTTCGTCGCGCAGCCGAATTTCTTTGCCTATAGCGCCACGAAAGCCGCCATCCTCCAACTCACGCGCAATATGGCCATGGACCTGGCTCCGTTCAGCGTTCGCGTGAATTGTGTCTGTCCCGGCACGATTTTGACGGCAGCCTCCTCCCGTCACATGAAAAACGTGGGAATGACCTTCGAGCAGTTCAACGCCGAAGAAGGTGCCAAGACTTTTCTGAAGAGGGTGGGCCAGCCCCGCGAAGTGGCTTATCCGATTCTTTTTCTCGCTTCGGACGAAGCCTCTTACATCACGGGAACATCGCTCATGATTGACGGCGGCTACACCGCTCAGTAGTCTTCCACGGGGAAAGAAGCGTGAATCAACCCATGAGTGCAGCAGTGGGCGGCGAGCCCGTGAGCTTCATCACTACCGAGAAAACGGACGACCTGATCGTCTCGTTTGCTATAACGGACGCGACGACCATATGGGGAGTGCTCAGCCTGGCGTTGCTCCGCACGCCCAAATATGAGTTTGCCCTTCCGGAGGATGAGAGACGTGTGGCCGTGTCGCACGAATCACACCCGGAAACCCGAATGCGCGAGTTCTTGCAGTTCATCAGGGTAGCTCCGCCAGCGGTCATGATCGAGACCACCGCCAGACGGTATGAACTGGACGTCTCAAAGGTCGAGCGCCAGGAGATCCGATCCGCTCTGGAAGTTCTCAAGCGCATGAACTTCGACGGGACTTTCGTGCTCGAGCAGGGCTAAAGTGGTGGACCGGTGCTCAGGTGAAACCGAATGTAAGGAGTGCCAGGCTATCGCACGGGAACTCGGCGAAGCCCTTGCCGAAGCATGGTTTTCCACCGATCAGCAGGGTAAGGATGCTTGGCTTGCAGTTTATAAGATGATCGGTGGAACAGAGGAGGACGTCGAGCGGGCGGAAGAGTTGGCTCCTAAGGCCAACTTTGGGGACCTGGATTGGCTATCCTCTCATGCCCAGCAAGGTGGGCCTGAGCTATGGATCGGCCAACTTCGAGGGCAGCGCATAAAGCACGCCATCATGAGAAGATTTGCTCACGAGGCCCGCACCGGACACCGGGTGCCACGTCGTTTAGCCGGGTAAGGCGCTCCCGGCAAAGCCGGGGCTCCAGGTTGTGAGCCGCTCAAAGGGATTTCTCCTCATCCCTACCCAATAGCCCTTTTCAGATTCCTCTGGTAACGAGCCGATTGGCGTGTCCTTAGCCGACTACTGATTGCTGACCGCTGAGAGCTAATTGCTTTTTCAGATCCCTTCGGTGACGAACCGCTTGGCGTGTTCCTTCAGAATGCACCGGTCTTCGATCACCTGGAGTCCGGCTTCGCGGGCGCGGCGCGCAGCCTTCGGATTTCGGATCCCTTCCTGCATCCACACCACCCGCGCCTTTTTTTGAATCGCTTCCTCGACCAGCTCCTGGACGTACTCCGGCTTCCTGAAGATCACCACAATTTCAACCGGGTCGGGAAGATCAGCGAGCGAAGGATAACACCGCTCGTTAAAAGCCGTTTCGATATTGGGATTGACGGCCATAATCCGGTAGCCGTGCGCGCGCATATAGGCCGCCACCCCGTAGCTAGGCCGGGAAGGCTTTGGAGAGAGGCCTATAACTGCCAAACTTTTGAACTGAGTGAGAATCATCGAGATCTGGTCTGGCAAAGACGCCACCGGGGGGATTGCGGCGCGATCGGCGCTTGCATGGTGGTGCCGGCCGGAATGTGGATGACTCATCTTGAACCTCCAGGCTTGCGTTAGCGGGAAGCTCCGATCGTGCTCCTCATCACGCGCCGCATGGCTTCCAGAAAAACCTCATGGTCTTCGTGGGTCCCAATCGTCACACACAGAGATGTGGGGAAACCATAAAGCTTCATGGGCCGGACAATGACTCCTTCTTCGAGAAGCCTGAGAAAATCATGCTCGCAATCCCGGCCGGTGTCAACGAGGACGAAGTTCGCTACCGAGGGAGTGAACCGCACTCCGAGAAGCGTCAATTCTGCGGTGACAAATTTCATTTCAGCGTGATTGGATTCCACCGACCGGGCGACATGCTCGCTGTCTTCGAGCGCCGCGATCGCCGCGGCCTGCGCCGGGCGCGACACGCTAAAAGGCAGCCGCACGCGATCCAACGCTCCGATCAGTTCGCTGTGACCGATACCGTGTCCCACGCGCAGTCCCGCGAGGCCGTGAACTTTGGAGAACGTGCGCAGCACGAGAAGAGCTTTCCGGGACAGCAACTCCTCGAACGTATGACAGTAGTCCGGGCGCTAAGCATAGTCATAATAAGCCTCATCCAGAACAACCATGACGCGAGGAGGCAGATCGTTTAGAAAGGCCAGGAGTTCCCGGGTCGGAAACATCGTTCCCGTCGGGTTATCGGGGTTGGCAATAAAAATGATTTTGGTGCGATGCGTCACCGCGCGGCGGATTGCCGCTAAATCAAACGTCATATCCCGCATCGTAACCAGCCTCGCCGCGGCTCCCGTTTCGGAGATTGCGAGACAGTAAATGGGAAAGGCGGATTCAGATGTAAGGCCCTCGTCCACCGGAGACAGAAATGCTCGGGCAGCCAGGTGAATTAGCTCACTCGATCCTGCGCCGAGGATCACCTGATTGATACCGACCCCCTGATGTCCAGCAAGCTTTTGCCGCAATTCATGGACGCTGGAGTCAGGATAAAGGTGGATGCGGCCAAGCGATCGCTCAATTGCCACAACCGTCCGCGGCGACGGTCCGTACGGGTTTTCGTTGGAAGCCAGCTTGCGCGCTGAGTGGCCGAGATCGCGCTCAACCTCCTCAACGGGCTTTCCCGTCACGTAAGGATGAATGCGGCTCGCCCAGGAAGGGAGCAGCCCCTGAACAATTGACTTCTTCATACCAACCGTCTCTTGGAAGAGCTTCCAAGAGGTGGTGCTCTGAACCACGGCGATTCACGGTTTGCCCCTGCGGGGCAGCAGGCTTTTCTTCCCGTTCCGGTTTTCGCGCTTCGATCCTTTCAGCCGCTCAGTTTCTCCCGGCGTCAGTGCCCGCCAAGCACCCGGGGCCAGACCCTGATCCGTAAGGAAAGCAATCCGGACACGTTTCAGCTTTACAACCGGCGTGCCGATTCGTTCAAACATGCGCCGCACCTGGTGGTAGCGCCCTTCAATCAGGGTGATCTCGCACCACAGCTTCTGGCCTTCACCGCGCTCGCCAAGAATGCGAATTTTGGCTGGGGCCGTTTTCCGGCCATCTAGAGCGATGCCCGACTCGAGCTTCTTGAGATCTTCCTCGCACGGCCGCCCATCCAGCTTGACGTGATAGGTACGGGGGGCGCGGGTGTCTCTGGACATCAAAGTGTTCGCCAATTCGCCGTCATTCGTCATCAGCATCAAGCCGGAAGAATTATAGTCGAGCCTTCCCACGGGATAAACCCGTTCCTTGATTCCAGACTCACGCAGCAGGGAGGCAACGGTGGGACGGCCTTGAGGATCGCTCAAAGTTGAAACATAGCCGATAGGTTTGTGAAGCAGAATGGTAAGGCGGCTACTGAGTGGGCGCAGCAGCCGGCCGGCGACGCGAATGTGATCGCGCTCAACGTCGGCTTTGGAGCCGAGCTCCGTCACCGTCCGGCCGTTCACGGAAACGAGTCCGTTCAGGATCATCGCTTCGGCCTTCCGCCGGGAGGCGACACCCGCTGCCGAGATAATCTTCTGCAACCGTTCTTGCATAGCAAAGCTTCTACATTTAGGAGGCGGTGGAATGTGCCTTTCTGTGGGAAACGACTTGGGTCGCCCCGGAGCTCGCAGATTTGGAGGCCCAAAGGGCCGCTCTATCATAGCCCTGGGCAAACCCCAAGGAATCGAGTCTGCCTTGTAGACTGAATAGCCACGCCCCATCTTTTCGTGGCACCGGCGTTTCACTCTGAGTCTGATTCCGCGGCATCCTGTCCCGACAGTTCTTCGGCGCCCTCCTCCGGCGACGCCAATTCATTAGGACTCGGCTCCAGCGTCGTTTCCGTCGAAGAGTGATCGGGCCCGTCAACACCGGAAGGCAGAACGCCTTCTGGTGGGTACGAGGTTTCGTCCGAAGCTGTGGTGTTGCCTTCCACCGGAGCCGCTTCCGACCCCAGAGCTTGCCTCGCCAGCTCCTCGAACTCGCGCAAGCTCGGCAGCTCGCTTACGTCCTTCAACCCAAAGTGAACCAAAAACTCTCGTGACGTCCGGTAAAGAATGGGCCGCCCGACGACGTTTTTTCTTCCTGCGGTGACGACCAACTTTTTTTCCAAGAGGGTGTGTGCGACGCCGCCGCAATCGACGCCGCGGATTTCCTCAATTTCCGGGAGGGTAGCCGGTTGCCGGTACGCGATCACGGCGAGGGTTTCGAGAGCAGGCTTGGATAACCGGATAGGGGGCTTCAGACTCTTGACGAACGAGCGGAGTATTTCATGATGCTCGGGCTTTGAGGAGAACGTATAACCGCCCGCCACCGCCCGGATGTGGATACCGTGCCCGGGCTTTTCAAATTCGGCGACCAGGGCATCGAGAGCGGCCTTGATCCGGGAGCGATCTTCTCCTTCAATCGACCGCGCAATCATCTCGAGCGAAACAGGCTCGGGGGCGACATAAACGATCGCCTCTATCAGCGCCGTGAGAGACTCGTCACTCAGCATCACATCACTCAAAAGCCGCTCCAAGGCTTGCCTCAACTGCGGCCGTATCCATTGCGGAGATGATCTCCACAAACCGCTTGTTCCGGTGGATCGTAATGGGCGCAAACAATTCCTTCTGGCGCAGCAGGACGGCGTGGAGGCGCACCAATTCGAGCAAGGCCAAAACGAGCGCAATGCACGCCTGCTTGGCCACGTACCCCGCCATGAGATCGTCGAGCGACACCGGATGAGGGTTTGCCAGGAGGACCTGCTTGACGTGCTCAATCATCTCCGCCACCGTCACTTCCTCTCGCGCCAGCAGCATCGGAGGACGCTTCTTAGCCCGCTCGATCACTTCGCGGAATGCAGCGATGAGATCAAAAACAGAGACGGCGAGCGCCGGCTCATCTTCAGCCTCCAGGAATTCGCCAATGCCCGGCTGAGACCACGTGGCTTCTTCAATAACGCGCTTGGATTGGAGCATCTGTGCGGCATTCCGGAACTGTTCGTGCTCGAGCAGCCGCTGAACGAGTCCGCCGCGCGGGTCCTCCTGTTCTTCCAGTGGGGCGGAGGGGTCAGGCGGGAGCAGCATCCGCGACTTGATGTGAATCAGCGTCGCCGCCATAAAGATGAATTCCCCCGCGACGTCAATATTCAAACGCTCCAGCGCCTGAAGATATTCCAGGTATTGGTGGGTGATCTGGGCGATGGGAATGTCGTAAATATTAAGTTGTTGTTTGCGAATCAAATCGAGCAGCAAGTCGAGCGGGCCTTCGTACACCGGGAGTTTGAGCAGAGGCGGCATGTGGGCTTCGGCGATCACCACCGAAGCTTCTGGCGCGGCGTCGCCCTTGGGGCGGCCCGTCGGATCCCCATCGCTGGCAGCCGGACTCATCGCGCCCGAAGGCGTTGTTGGCTCGTCACAGGTCACGGATGCTCGTCAGTACTTCATTCAATCACGTTGAACTTCTTCAGGGCGTCCTCATTAACGGTGATACCGAACCCTGGGGCATTTTCATCAAGCTCAACGAAACCGTCCTTGGCGACGGTCTCCCCATTGA
>JASHOS010000207.1 GCA_030040995.1 Terriglobia bacterium
CCATGCCCTCGGCAGCCATCAACACGATCCGGGCCCGGAGCACGAGTTTCTGTGCCGTGCTTCGTCCTCGTATCCACCGATTCAGTATCGATCGTTGTTCTTCGGTCACTCTCAACGGCTTCGCTGGTTTCCACATGAGCGAAGCTAACACAAAGAAGGCCTCATTGTCTACCTATTTATGTGGCATATGACTAGGAGCTAGAGGCTAGAAACGAGGGGCTAGCTCCAGCCTGTGGTCCCGAGCCCCGAAACCCTAGTCCCTAGTTCCCACTCTAGTATTGGTGTACCTTCGTGACTGTCCCATCCATCATAATTACAAAAAGCACGTGCGGAGGCTGGCCGTAAATCCAATCCTCTTCTTCCGACCCGTCCGGATCGTCCTTCCGGATTTTGCGATCCGGGGCACCCTTTGCAGAGAGAACCTCGTCACGATCCATCCCAATCTCTACTTGATGCTTCTTGATGGCCTCTTTGAATTTGGGCGGCACGGCAGGAGAGTAAAGGACCGTCGGAGCGTGGCGCGAAAAATCCAGCGCCTGACTGAGCAATTTCTCAACCTCGCCGACTGTGGGCTTCTTGTCATTTGGCGGAAGGTTCAGCGTGATATAGGAGCCATTGGAAGGAGTGGACTGCTGCTGAGAAACCACGGGGCTGGGAAAAGGTCCCATGCCGATCTGGAGATGGTTGTACCAGTGCTGTCCGCTTTTACCACCGCCATTGAGGGCCAAGAAAATCCGCCCTGGCCTGAACTTAATGTCCGTGATTTCGACCGGCATCCCGGGCTTCACCGATTCTCCCTTCTCGCGCAGTTGTTTGGTGGCCCGGGCTTGATCAATTTGCCCGTTCGCCATAATGTGAATACCTTGCTTTCCCCAGGGCAGCGGAACTTTGGCAACGGCAACGTCGTGCGCCAAGGCCTGCACGAGGAGCAGTTGGTCGTAAGAGTCAATCTTCTGGTTTGCACCCAAAGGAGCCGGGCTGCCCAGGAGGGCAACGCCGAGGAGCAGCTCGATCGATATTCTAAAACCTTCTGGCAAACAGCGGGCGTCTTTCACGTTTGCCTCCGGATCCCGGCGCCTCGTCGCTGGCCCCCAGAATCCGCGCGATATGGCCATTGTACCTCCGCTTCCGGTGAAGTCAATCCGGTAAACCGCAGGTGCCAAGGTTCCGTCGAAGTCAGGGATTGTGAGGGGAGGGAGTGATTCTTGTAGCGCAGCGCGGCAGAGCCGCAATCGCAGGACCCGACCTCGCCTTGGCCATGCGAGCCTCAGTCTCCGGTTCGCGAGAATCAGCCGCGGAGCGGCGAAATAGTTTCGCCCAGGGCGCAAGCCCTGGGTTCGCGGCATCCCTTTTCCCGCCTTCGGTACCCCTCTCCCGCTCGCGGGAGAGGGGATTGGGGGTGAGGGCTCGTCCTGACCCAGGGTTTTCGCCCTGGGCTATGGTATTTCGGCCCTTCAGGCCTCTTGTAACTGCATTGAAGAGTGACAGCGTTATAAAGCGAACGCTGCGCTACAACCACGCCTCTCCTGACTTTGGCGTAACCCTGCCGCAGGCGCCGTTTCTCAGGCCTGAGTTGGCTACAGTAAAAGATGCGCACCCGGCCACGCTCTAAACGTTACGTAACTTGCGCATTATTTTTGGGCCATCGTAAGCAGCAAGGAGGTCCCGTGCTGAAATCAAGAACCACGGAAAGCCCCGATACTGCAAGCCGGACTTCGCTTGCCGTCGTGGCGATATGCTTGTTTTGTGGTTTCACGAGCCAAGCCGCTTGGTGCGACACCTATCCCAGGCAGCCGCAGCTTCACATCCGCCACTACAGTTTTCAAGTCACGCTAAACGATAGCAATAACGAAATTACGGGCCAGGCCACAGTAGACCTGCAATTCCTCGTTCCCGGCGTAAATGACTTTGAGCTCGATCTTGCACAAAAGCAGGCGGACGGGAAGGGCATGACGGTGACCTCGGTGACCTCTGGCGGCCATCCACTCCGCTATAACCAGCAAAACAACCGGCTGCGCATCGATTTAGCGTCTCCCTCGCAAGCCTTACAATTCGGCGAATACGTGATCCGGTACTACGGCACTCCCGCGGCCGGTCTGATCATCGGCAAAAACCGCTACGGCGACCGATCGTTCGACAGCAACAACTGGCCGGACAGGGCGCGAAATTGGCTGCCTTGCATTGATCATCCCTATAGCAAATCTCCAGAGGAGATGAGCGTGACTGCTCCTGCCCGTTATCAGGTGATTTCGAACGGCAGGCTGGTGGAGGAAACCGGCTTGCCTGGGGCCATGCGGCGGACAGTGTGGGAAGAATCGGTGCCGACCGCGAGCTGGCTCTACTCGCTCGCCGCAGCTCCCTTTGCGGTCCAATACCTGGGCGATGTTGACGGTGTACCCCTCGAAACCTGGGTTTACCCGCAGGAGCGTGATGCAGGATTCAAAGGATTTGCCCTGTACACTAAGCCGATTTTCGAGTTCTACAGCCGGCTGATCGGACCCTATTCCTATGAAAAACTCGCCAACGTTGAGGCCAACGGTACCTCGGGAGGGATGGAGCTTGCCTCCGACATCTTTTATGGCTACCGGCCCGGCCTTATCGCCACTCTTGATGGCCAGCAGCTTATCGCTCACGAGATGGCGCATCAGTGGTTTGGCGACTCGGTTACCGAAAGCGACTGGGATGACGTCTGGCTCAGCGAGGGGTTTGCGACCTATTTCGCGCTCGTCTATCTCAAGCACGCCGACGGGCGTGAGGCCTTCATAGCGGGCCTCGACAAAAGCCGGGACTTTGTCTTCAAATTTTCCGCCAAGCATCCGCACTATACCATCGTCCACCAAAACATTTCGGACCTGCGGAGGCTGCTCACTGACCAGATTTACCAGAAGGGCGCATGGACTTTACACATGCTCCACGACATGCTGGGCGCGGGCGTGTTCTGGGCGGGAATCCGCGAATACTATCGCCGCTACCAGAACGGCAGCGCCCCCACGGCTGATTTCGAGCGCGTGATGGAGCACGCCTCCGGCAAAGACCTTTCCTGGTTTTTCCACGAATGGCTTGATGAAGGCGGGACGCTCAAAATCCAGGGCAGTTGGCGCTACAACAAAAGAGCCGGCCAATTACAAGTGGAATTGGACCAGAAGCAGAAGGGTGCGCTGTTCCGCATGCCCGTTCCGCTTGGCATTTACGCCAGAACTGGCCAAGTTTCCCCGCGTATCCAGATTCTCGAGGTTGAAAAGCGCCACAACACGTTCACCATCCCGATGAAAGCTGAGCCCTCGTCTGTGGTGCTCGATCCCAACACCTCTGTCCTCATGCGAGCGAGCTTTGGGAAAAGGTGACGCGATGACGCGTACCGTGCCGACCTAAAGGTCGGCGCTACAGGACTCGGCGGCTCACAAGGGGATTCCAACCGCGCCAGCGAGGCGCTGACGGAAGGCCTGCCAGTCTTTTCCCTGGCGTGAAAGCAGTTCGGTAACATCGAACCATTCGGTTGTCGTCTGCGATTCGCGCGTCAGTTTGGTCATATCCAGGCCTGTTTTTGAAATAATCGTCCAGAAATCGCGGAACCCTTTCTGCCTCGCCTTCGAATGCGATTTCTCCGCTTCCCCAGCTCGGTTGTGGGCGTTGCTGATGTCCGTCCCGCCTTTAACCTCAATTGCGACTTTGTTGTGAATGCTGCGGGCCACTTGTTCTTGGATACTCACGTCAGGATCATGGGACAAATTCACGTAAACGATGCGGCGAGCTGAATTTCTAACGGTCAGCTTGTTCGGCTCCTCTTTGACAATAAACCCCTTTAGCGTATCAGCGATTGCCAGGAAGACATCTTGCATAGCCCTCTTGCCAATCTGCGTGTTATTCGAGCCTTGGAGCTGTGAACCAAACGTGAGCAGCGGAAGTTCCCGCAGGTCGCGATCTGTGAAGCCTGGGATCTGACGAACCAGGCCAGCAAGAGGGGCCGCCATCGCGCGGCAGTAGTCGTCCAAACGAGATAACTGCTTTTTCGAGCATGTTCCTGTCTCTTCCATGCTCTTAAAGCGACCCATGCCTGTACTCCCCTTGTAGAAACTCTTTTGTGGTGCGCCCACCAGCAGACGGTAATAGCCAATCAACGTTGGCCTTACCTCAAGGACGGCGGGGACGGGGAACACGTATTCATCCCGAAGCCCGCTCGCAGCCAGTATCCTTTGAACATCCGCAGGGACATATTCGGAAATCTGAGCTTTGATTTCCCTCGGATCGACCCTGCCCAGCGCATCGGAGAGTGCGTCAATGAAGACCCTTTTGCGAGCCGCTACGAGAAGCTGATGAAAAGCGATTTGTCTTAAGGGGCCGGGTGGCCTTAGATCAGGCTTAGGCGGTTCGGTCGTGTCTCTGTGCTCTGGCGTAGGCGTGGTCTTCGGATTTTTCAAGGGCTATTCGCACTTTCCGGATTTGCGAAAAATGAGCCAGTAGCAGTGTTGTCTTCGGCTGTGATGAGCTCTTTTCCACTTCGGATCGATTATGGGACCTTTACGAACTTTAATAATACAATCGCAAGGCATTAGCCCCGCCTGCCGCGCTGCGCTGACGAACTCAATGTGCGCCCACTGATAGCGGTGGTGGTGAACGTAGTCGGTGATCTTACAGAGCAAGATGCCTTCCGGCCTCAGGACACGATAAGCTTCGCGGGTGAAAGCTGGGAACGTGTGCGAGAAGGTGTAATGATTTTGTTTTGAGGAGCGAAGGACGAGCCCAAACCTCGTATTAAAGTCCTTCGACCTGTCTCTACCCTGGTTCGGTATGTGCGGCGGGTCGTACACCAACGCCTCAATCGATTCATCGCGAAAAGGCATTGCAGTGTTATTCGCTACAATCGCGGGGCGATGTCGCGGATCTATATCCAGTCCGATAACAGATCTCTTGCTCCCGCGCCAGAACCTCCCCGCATTCACGGTTGCATCGACTATCGTCCGCGGCGTCTTCCTCGGGTAAAAGGTCAAGAGCGCTTCAATGAGTTCCGCATCCTCCCCAAACCAGACGGAGGCAGGCGGCTCGTATTCACACGCACCAGTTCTGGTTACGTTCCTCTCGATGGGGAACAAATCGAGGACGCTGTGCATTTTGTCTTAAGCTACCCTTGGCTTGTACTCCGCCCGTGACGCTTGGGGCTGTGCTCCGTCAGTTGGCCCGGAAAAGCATTATACCACGGGCTGGCGAACAGAGGGCGAAAGTCAGGGAGCCCCTCCATCTGCGGACTCGGCGATCTATCTCACCGGTCTCACGCGCAGGATTTCCGCCTTCTGCAGCAAATTCACATGCAGCTCGTCCCCATTCAGCCGCCGCGTGGCGCTCCATTCTGTTCCCTTGAATGTTCCTTCCTCAATCGAGAGAAACTCCGGGCTGCGTGGCGGGCCTTCGAGTTCTTCAAACTGCAGCCGGAATCCGTGCCCCGGCACGATGTAGTCGCAGGGCGCAAGCTCAATAATAAGGCCGCCTGCGCGTTGAGCTTGGAAGCCCTCCAGCATGATGAAAGGCTTGCCGTCCACCTCCAATTGATAGTGCGGACCCGCGTGCACGAGCCGGGGTATGGGAGGAGGCGTTTGCGCGGCCAGCGGGGCGATGATCGAAGCGAACGCCAGCAAAGCAAACGCGGCGGAGGGCCGCTTCGATTGGCGGTCGAGCGTGGGTCGTACCTCCTCCAAAAATCCCTCATCCGGCTCGCGCCGGCTGGAGAAAGCGCCGGCCGCTCGCCACCCTACTCGCGCAAGCGGGAGAGGGCAATGGTGGTTGGGGTTATTTTCATGCTTCGCGGGTGTCGCGAAGCGACATGACGACTCTTAAAGAAGTTAAGAATTATACCTTTTTCATCCTTCGCCAGCAGAGCCGCTCCGGGCGTGGCGAAAAGGCCGGATTAGCGAGAAGCGAGACAGGTAAGGCCGGCGAGACAGAATTTCTGAGACAAGCAGCCAGCCT
>JASHOS010000208.1 GCA_030040995.1 Terriglobia bacterium
CGAACGTCAAAGTTCTCGAATTCGCAGTGTTTATATCGCTGCGGGATGCGGGATTGCGCGAGAAGCTGTTCCGCTCTCCGGTCTTCGATACAATCACACCGAACGACCCGGCGGGCGCCTTCCGATTCTATGGGTCTCCATCCCGTCCCGTCGCACTTTGAGCACGCTTTTCTTTCCATCCGTCACCCGGTCGAAAATAGGATTCTAAATCAGGCGGTGCAGCGAGCGCGAGAAAAATCCACTGTGTCGTGGCTATTGGCAAGCTTTTTGGGCTGCCAGCCAAAGTCGATCGGTTCGGCAAAGGCGTCCGGCCAGACAAGGCCCGAAAGGGCCGAAATATCGTAGCCCAGCGTTTGCGCCCTGGGCTAAACTATTTCGCCGCTTCGCGGCTGAATCTCGCGGATCGGAAACTGAGTCCAACATCCCCAGGCTAACGTGGGGCGTTGGTTGTGGCTCCGCCGCGGTGTGCTACCCCTGCGTTAGCAAATGAACGCGGCGCTGATTGCTGAATGCTGACGGCTAAACGCCCTTTATCTGTCAGGCAAATGGTGATATCGTCTAGTTGAACCGTGCGTCTTTGTTGCTATGTTTTTTCTCCAGAAGCGGCAACGGTCATCACGTGCCGTTAGGCGCCGGCTCTAAGGAGTTCCAATGAAACCGAAAAAAGAGAAGGGGCGCAAGCGCGAAGCCGATGGCGTCAGCCGCCGTGATTTCCTGAAAGGAGCGGGCGTCGCCGTTTCCGGTAGCGTGCTTGCCGGCGAAACCCGGGCCACGGCCGCGCCTGCCGGCGAAGCCGGGCTGGTTGGTCCGGGCGAAACGCCGGTAACGCTGCGCGTTAACGGCCAGACCAAGCGGCTGAACCTGGAGCCGCGGGTAACCCTGCTCGACGCGCTGCGCGACCGGCTGGATATTACCGGTGCCAAGCGCGTCTGTGACCGCGGTGTGTGCGGCGCCTGCACGATGCTGGTGGATGGCCAGCCGGTTTATGGGTGCACGATGCTTGCGATCGAAGCTGAAGGGCACGACGTGACCACCATCGAGCACTTCTCTCAGGGCGGAAAGCTCCATCCGGTGATGAGCGCATTCGTAGAGCACGACGCGCAGCAATGCGGTTTCTGCACGCCCGGATTTGTCATGGCCTGCATTGCATTTCTTCAATCGCACCCGAATCCCAGTCAGGAAGATATCAGGAAGAATTTAGGGGGAAATCTCTGCCGGTGCGGCACTTATGCCGGAATCCGGGAAGCGGTTATGGAAGCTGCCCAAACGATGGGGGCAGGGAACGGAGGTTCGTCGAATGCCTGAGTGCAAATATGATTGGCCGGATGTAAGTGACCGGCATTTGATCGGCAAAAGAATTTCCCGGATTGACGGCCCTGCCAAGTCTGGGGGCCGCGCCAAGTATACGCTTGACATGAATTTGCCGGGCATGTTGCAGAGCAGGATGGTCACGAGTCCTTACGCTCATGCCAAAGTCACTTCGGTCGATACGTCAGAGGCGGAGAGGGTTCCGGGTGTAAGAGCGGTGCTCGTCATCCAGGGTCCGGGAAGCGAGATTCAGTGGGCAGGCGACGAGGTTGTGCAGGTTGTGGCGGATACGGAGGAACATGCCGCGGATGGTGTAGCCGCGGTGAAGGTGGAATACCAGCAGCTTCCGTTTTTAGTTAACGAAGCAGACCTTCAGAAGGATACTGTGGCCGGCCGGGCCTCCCAACCCTCCACAAGTTCGACCGGCGACGTGCAAAAAGCGTTTGCCGATCCCAACGTCGTGGTGAGCGAAGGCTATTATGGCATTCCTGTGATCGCCCACTGCTGTCTCGAGCCGCACGGACATGCGATTCAATGGACAGGTCCGCAGAGCATGCGGTCTTATTCTTCCAGCCAGGGCATCTCGACAGTTCCCAGCCAGTTTGCGGACGCGATGAGCATACCGGCGGCGAATGTGGAGTCTATTTGTCAGTACATTGGCGCTGGTTTCGGAAGCAAGTTCCAAATCGACCGGTGGGGCGTCACGACGGCGAAATTAGCCAAACAGACCGGCAAACCGGTGAAATATCTGCTTCAGCGAAATCATGAGCTCGAAGTTGCCGGCTGCCGGCCTTCCGGTTATGCCCGCGTCAAGGTAGGGGCGAAGAAAGACGGCACGCTGGTCGCATGGGAATCGGACTGCTGGGGAACCGGAGGTCCCATGCCCATGGGCGGCTTGGAGATCCCCTATGTTTTCCGGAACATTCCGAATATTTCTGTCCAATATCGGTCGATTGCCGCTAATATCGGCCCGGCGCGCGCATGGCGCGCACCCAACCACCCTCAGCAATGTATGCTCACCCTCTGCGCGCTGGATGATCTGGCTGCCAAGCTCCGCATGGATCCCATCCAGTTTCTTCTGAAGAACGTTGATTTGGCCCTGCCTTATCAGACGAAGGCCTACAGGGACGAGCTGCCTAAAGCAGCGGTGATGGCCGAATGGAGTAAGTACTGGCATCCGCGCGGCGACAAAACACCGGGCCACATGAAGCGCGGCTTGGGCGTTAGCCTTCACACCTGGGGTGGTCGTGGCCACGGCAGCCACTCCCAGATCACGATTCAGCCGGATGGCTCGGTGACGGTGGAGATGGGCAGCCAGGACCTCGGGACGGGCACGCGCACCGTAATCGCTATTGTCGCTGCGGATACGCTCGGATTACCCGTGGAGGCGGTCACGGTGCGAATCGGCAACAGCCGTTATCCGTACGATGGTCCCTCGGGAGGCAGTACGACAGTAGGCGGAGTCTCGTCGTCTACCCGGCGAGCCGCGGTGGATGCTCGTGATAAGCTCTTTGCCGCGGTCGCGCCCGCGCTTGGCGTGCCGGCGGATCAGTTGGTGGCTGTGGACGGGCGCATCCAGGCGAAGGCGGACTCCTCCAAGAGCTTGAGCTGGAAGCAGGCTTGCCGGAGGCTAGGTGTTCAGCAGATTCAGACCTTGGGCACTAATCCGGGACCATGCCGGGATTTGATTTCAAGCGGCGTGGGCGGAGTGGCGATTGCGGACGTTTCGGTTGACACTGAGACCGGCCAAGTGAAGATCAACCGCATGGTATCCGTGCAGGACTGTGGCTTGATCATCGATATGAAGACGGCGGAGAGCCAGTGTTACGGCGCTCAAATTATGGGCATTAGCTATGCCCTGTTTGAGGAAAAGATCATGGACAATGTGACAGGGCGCATGCTGAACGCGAATATGGAGTTCTACAAGCT
>JASHOS010000209.1 GCA_030040995.1 Terriglobia bacterium
CTTCGTTGCGAATTGACGACCTGAAAGCTTATGGCATTTATCTTGTCAGCCTTCCTGCCTCAGCGCCCCGCGCTTTGGTGCGCAAGCAGGCCATTCCGGAAAACATCTGGTGGTCGCCGGATAATCGCCGCCTCTTCTTTGCCGTGGAAATGGGGTCGGTGGAGGGGCACTACGAGGACGTGCAGCCTCGCGCCTACAGCGTAAGCATCCCGGACGGGGTCATTACGCGCTGGGCCGCACAATTTCGCGGAGCTGTGAACGCATACGCCGTCACCTCGAGCGGGGGACTGGTGGCCGCGGGCCGTATTGGCACTCAGGTCCAAATCTATTCCCAGAACCGCCCGGAAACCGCTTTCCGGATGGAAAAGGGCTGGCCGGGCACTTATCAGCAGGTTTCCACCGCCTCACACTCTTCCCGCGTAGCCTTCGTGTTTTCCACTCTCCAGCAGCCGACCGAGGTATATCTGGCGGATAATCTCCAGGCCTTGAATCAGGCGCGGCGGATTACGTCGTTTAATGAGTCATTCACACGCTTTGCCTTGCCGCGAGGCCGCCCTTTTCGCTGGAACGCAGACGATGGAACAAGCATTGAGGGAATGCTGCTCTACCCTCCCGGAAAATTTGGCCGCCAGCATTTGCCGATGCTCACGTTTATCCACGGCGGGCCGGAAGATGCGGACGGCGACCATTTCGAAGCGGATTGGTACCAGTGGGCGGCGCTGGCGGCGACGCAAGGTTGGCTGGTGTTTGAACCCAACTACCGCGGCTCCACGGGCTACGGAGACCGTTTCGTGCTGCAAATCGTTCCGGACATTGTGTCGCGTCCCGGGAAAGACATTCTGGAAGGGATTGACGAACTGGTCCGGCAGGGCATCGCCGACCCTCGGACTCTCGCGGTAGGCGGATATAGTTACGGAGGCTACATGACCGACTGGCTGATCACGCAAACCACGCGGTTCAAGGCAGCCGTCACCGGAGCTGGCGCCATCGAGAACGCCGCCAACTGGGGCAACGATGATATGAGTTATGACGACGCCTATATGCTGGCCGGAAATCCCTGGCAGGCGGAGACAAACTACAACCGCGAGGCAGCGCTCTGGCAGATGAATAAAGTGACCACCCCGACGCATCTCGTGGCGGGTGGCAGCGATATCCGCGTTTACGTGGGCGAAGACTATTTGCTCGAACGCGCCCTGCAGGCACTTGGCGTTCCCCACACGCTGCTCGTTTTTCCCGGCGAAGGCCACGGCTTAAACCACAACCCATGGCATGGACGAATCAAGGTGAGGGAAGAATTGAAGTGGCTCGGCAAATATGGCCTGGGAAAATAGGTTATGTTCATTGACGAACTCCCGGCGAAGGGTGCACAATTCGGATTTAAGCAGACATTTTTCATTCAGGAAGCAGCGGTTCATGGGAGACCAAGCCCGGTACTGGAAATTCGGAATTGGCATTGCCGTCATCGTAGGCGTGGCGCTGTGGGGCGCGATCTCCGGATTCAGGCAGAGCAAGATGTATTACGTAACGGTCCAGGAACTTGTCAACGGTCGAGTGGCGCGCCAGCATATTCGGGTAGGCGGAACAGTAGAGAAAGGCTCCATCACGCGGCGTGGGGGAACCTTATGGTTCCGATTATCCCAGAATGCCGAATCCATCCCGGTGGTTTATGTAGGCTCCGGAACGTTGCCCGATACGTTTAAGGACGGAGCGCAGGCGATTGTCCAGGGCGATTATGCGCTGGATGGCGCGTTTCGAGCCGAGAATATCCAGGCCAAATGCGCTTCCAAGTACGTGGCCGCGCCCCCTGGTCCCCACAACGCCAATGTGGCGGCCGCAAGTGATTTGGCGAAACGCCTCAGCAGCCCGGCCACTGTGCCAGCGAAGCTTTCGGAGAGATAGGATATGAACCAGTTTGGCAGCGTCGGCTTGATTGCCGCTCTGGCCTTCGCGGCCTATGGTGTTGTGGCGGGGGTGGTTGGCGGTAAGTTTCGCAGCCTGAAGATCACCCGGAGCGCCGAACGAGCTGCCCTTTCCTTTCTTGTGATGATCACCCTGTCGGTGATCGCCCTCGAATACCTGATTTATACCAATGATTTCCACAACGCCTACGTGGCTACCCATTCCAACCGCGATCTCTCCGTTTATTACAAATTTGCCGTGATGTGGGGCGGGCAGGAGGGCTCGCTGCTCTTTTGGACGTGGCTGCTCTCAATTTATGTGGCGCTGGTTGTGTTATTGAACCGGCGTAAGAACCGCCAACTGATGCCCTACGCGATTGCCTTTGCCATGGGCGTTGGCGTCTTCTTCTCGGCTCTCACGTTCTTTGTCGCCAATCCGTTCCAAGGCTTGTCGCTCTCTTCTGCGAGCGGCATGGCGCCCTTTTTCCCGCCGGACGGCAATGGCCTGAGCCCCTCGCTGCAGTATCCGTCGATGCTGATTCACCCCGTCATGCTCTACCTGGGGCTGGTGGGGATGACGATTCCCTTTGCGTTCGGGATGTCGGCTTTGGCCACCCGGCAACTCGGCGATAACTGGATTCGCGTGACGCGGCGCTGGATGATGGTGCCGTGGATGTTCCTGGGCGCGGGTATCCTGCTGGGAGGGCACTGGGCTTACAACGTGCTCGGCTGGGGCGGCTATTGGGCTTGGGATCCGGTTGAAAATGCCTCCCTGATGCCGTGGCTTGCGGGCACCGCCTTTCTTCATTCAGTGATGATTCAGGAAAAGCGCGGCATGCTGAAAGTGTGGAATGTGAGCCTGGTCACTCTGACCTTCTTCCTCGCCGTGGTCGGTGATTTCCTTACACGGACGGGAATCGTTCAGTCCGTACATGCTTTCGCCCAGTCCAATATCGGCCCCTACTTTGCGCTCTTCCTCGGGATCGTAGCCGTTGTATCCATAAGCCTGATTCTCCTGCGCTTAGATTTTCTCAAGAGCGAGAACCGGCTGGATTCGGTGACCTCGCGCGAGAGCGGATTTCTCTTCAACAATTGGATCCTGCTGGCTCTGGTGTTCGCTGTGCTATGGGGCACGGTATTCCCCATCATTTCGAAGGCCGTGGAGAGCCGGACGGTAACGGTGGGACCGCCTTTCTTCGATAAGGTCGCAGTGCCCATGGGCCTGATGCTGCTCCTTCTGACGGGCGTGGGCCCGTTGCTGGCTTGGCGAAAGACCTCGTTCGAAAGTTTAAAGCGCAACTTCGCCATACCTTTGGCCATTGCCGGCGCCATTGGGATTGTTCTGCTGCTGGCCGGCGTGCGCAGCCTCTACTCCTGGATGAGCCTTTTCCTGGGCGCGTTTGTAGCAGCCTGCGTGCTGGGTGAGTTTTATAAGGGCGCCCGCACGCGCCAGCGCAGCGTTGGCGAGGGCTTTTTCCCGGCTTTATACAACCTGTCGGCGCGCAATACCCGGCGCTATGGTGGATACGTGGTGCACCTGGGCATTGTGCTGATTTTCGTTGGCTTTGCCGGCCTTGCGTTCAAAGTCCATGCCAAGAGCGTGATGGAGCCGGGCGACCTGATGCAGGCGGGCGACTATCTTTTCCGCTGTGACACCATGAATGCGGGTGACACCCCGAATTACACTTACGTCGACGCGGCGCTGGCGGTGGTGAAAGACGGCAAAGCGTTTGCTGAGGTTAAGCCCGAGCGCAGATTTTACAAGGCCAGCCAGCAACCCATTAGCCACGTCGCCATTCACCGGACGCTGGCGTCGGATGTTTACGTCGTGCTCGCCGGGCGCGATCCCGGCACGGGTAAGGCGGTGATTGAAGTCTTTATTAATCCGCTCGTGGTCTGGGTGTGGATTGGCGGAATTGTGATGGTCCTGGGCACGTTAATTGCACTCGTTCCCAGCCGCGTCGAGCGCGAGATGGCCCAGATGCGTCAAGCTCAAGCGGAGGCGTTGGAAGAAAGGAATGCGCTGTAAACGTCTTCTCCCCGAGCTGATTATCCTCGTTCTTACGGGCGTGACCGGCGTTACCTTCGGAGCTCGTTCCAAGGTGAGTCTCGACCAAGTTGGCAACCAGGTGTTTTGCCAGTGCGGCTGCGTGACTACCCTGAACCGCTGCCCCCATCAGATCTGGCAATGCGAAAGCCGCGCCGAGATTACCACCATAATTCTCATAGACATCAAGCAAGGCAAAAGCGATCCGGACATCCTTCACGACCTCACCGCGCGGTTTGGGGTGCAGGTTTTGGCTGCTCCGCCGGCGCGGGGCTTTGACCTTGCGGCGTGGATCCTACCCGGAGTGGGTTTGGCGATCGGGTTGGTCGTGGTGATTCTGATTGTCCTGCGCATGCGCCGGCCATCTCCGCCCGAGCCTCCCGGCCAGTCTCCGGTTGATCCCAAAATCATCGCCGCGGTCGAAGAGGAAATGAACCGAACCGTTCCGCTGACGAAGTGAACACGTTTCCTGACAGGTCCTTGGTCCTATGATTCTGGCCTTACCGTTCATCGTTGCAATCGGATTAGCCGCCCTAGTGATTTATCCCATGCTGTCTGCCGGAGATGAAGCATCCGCGTCATTGCCAGTCGATGTGACTCCGGCGGCGGATTTGAAGCGGCGACGGATGGTGGTCTATGAAAACCTGCGCGATCTGGATTTTGAATATCAGGCTAAAAAGATCGCCCCTAAGGACTACGAATCTCTTCGCGAAACTTACAAAGCGGAGGCTGCCCGCTTGATGGTGGCTTCCCAGGAGCTCGATCACGGGACGGCGGAAGATCGTTTCATCGAGCGGGAGGTTGCGGCACGGCGCGCCGCATTGAGGAGCAAGGTTGAGAAGCAGTATGTGTGTGGTAAGTGCGGGTTTGAGAATCCCGTCCCGGTGAAGTTTTGTGGTGAATGCGGCTCGCCCTTGTCGAAAGGCAACGACAAGTGACGAGTGAGGAGCGGGACGGTCTGCATTGCAAGGTCGTGATTTCTTGTTTTTTTGGCACGGTTTTTAATTACCCCTCACCCGCCTGCGGGCAGGAGCCGCTCCGCCGCTGAAGCTCTGGAGCGTAAGCGACCTTCGGTGGGCGCAGGCCCGTCCCGCGCCGGCTGGAGAAAGCGCCGGCCGCGGTCCACCCTCTCCCGACGGAGAGTGCAGCGGCTACGCGCACGTTTTGTTGCGGCCGGAGGCTGCGCCGCGCTACTGGCGCGGAGCCGAAGCCGGGCGCTACACGGTGCGTTTTGACGTGAGAATTTTCCTGAGCAAAACGGTTCGGGCATTTTTGCTATTGGCCGGCCTGGGAGTATGCCTGGTTCCTGTACGGCTCTTTGCGCTCGGGCGCATTAGCGGCCGGCTGATCAATGGCACTACGGGCCGGCCTGCGGCCGGTCAACCGGTTCATCTTCTGAATCCTGGTAATGGCGCCGTCCGCGACCTGGCGATAACGCAGACAGACGCCCAGGGGCGCTTTGTTTTTAAACGGGCAGATGTGAAGAAAGGAAGCTTTTATCTGCTTCAGGCTGTCCGCGATGGCGTCAATTACAACGAGCCGGTTGATTTTGGGCCTGACGGAAACGCTTCCGCGAATTTTAGTGTCTACGATTCTACGGCCCAGCAGCCTCCCATTCACATCTCGCCCGCACGCTTCGTGGTTCGCGCGCAGGGCCAGAGAATCCAGGTGGAAGAGCTATTCGCGGTGAGAAACGATACCAGCCCTCCCCGGGCTTACGTCAACCCGCGCGGAACATTCCTCTTTAGCCTGGCCAAAGAGGCAGGGCAGCCTTCTGTGGCAGTGGCGGGCGAAATGAACATCCCTTTGCCGCAGCAGGTTCGAGCGGGAGAGGCACCCGGCCAGTTTTCCATTCAATACCCGCTCAAGCCGGGCCTCACGGTGGTCATGGTGGCATACGAGGGAGATTATTCGTCAGGGAGTTTTGAGATGGCGGATAGCGTCCCTTACCCCATCGATCACGTCACCCTGGTAGTCGAGCCCGCGACGCTCGCCGTTCAGTCGCCGCTTTTTCGGCCGGCCGGCCAAGACCAGGATACGGGCGGAGAGCAGCTTTTGTCGGACGGCATCACACCGGGCCAGGCGATTCAAGCCAGTTTCCAAGGTGCATCGCTCGCGGAGAACGGCTCCGCAAGCGATCAGGAATCAGGGACCGTCAAGGAAGAGCCCAACGCCATGACCAAGCTGGGATGGCCGCTGCTCGGCTGTTTCCTGCTCGTCCTTCTCTGGGCAATGGGAGTGCGGGCGTCCAAAGAGTGGACTCGCCGCGACATTGCCCGGCCCGGCAGTCCCGCGCTCCAGGAACTTGAGGCAAAGCTTGAAAACCTGTTGGATTCGGTCGCCAACCTGGACGAGCTTTTTGAGGCCGGGAAGCTGATCGACAAGAAGTATTGGCGCGAACGCCTGGACTTGAAGGCCAAACTCGTGGTCCTGCTCAGAAAGACTCCCCCTGAGTTTCTCGATTTGTATGCGACCCGGCACAATTCCCGCTGAGCATGTCCTGGAGGTTCGCGGCGTCTCGAAATATTTTGGAGATTTTTCCGCTCTGCGGAGAGTCAGTCTGCGAGTGGCCGGCGGCGAGTCTCTGCTGATTTACGGGCCGAACGGCGCGGGAAAGACGACGCTGCTGCGCATCCTTGCATCCCTGGTTCAGCCGAGTGAGGGGGAGATCGCTCTGGATGGCGTACGAGTGGAACGCCACTCCACAGCCTATAAGAAGCGGGTTGGATTCGTCTCCCACCAGACGTTTCTCTATGATGAACTCACGGTGAGGGAAAACCTGCGCCTCGCCGCGAAACTTTTTGGTGTTCGTAACCTTGAGACGGCAATCGATTCGGCGCTCGGGCTGTTTTCCTTGCAAGACCGGGCAGCCGACATTGCCGGAAGGCTTTCCCGCGGGCTTCAGCAGCGCGTCACCTTGAGCCGGGCACTGCTGCACGATCCGGACTTTCTGCTGCTCGACGAACCTTTCACGGGGCTTGATGCGGCGTCTGTGGTGGCGCTCGAATCCCTCCTGCGTCAACTGCCGATGCAGGGCAAGGCGGTGATTTTTTCTACTCATGACTTTGCGCAGGGTGCTTCCATCGCCTCCCGCATGCTGGAACTGGACCGGGGAGCGGTCCGTTACGATGGCGCCATGACGGATGCGCCATGGGCGGCGTTGCGAGCCAGGCCCGAAGAGGCCGTCCGGGGGTAGGAGCGGGTAGCGCAGACCAACGTGGTTGCGGTGTGCGGCTTTTCGCTCACCTGCCGGACAAGCCGCGGACCTCAAAAGCGGAGGTCCGCATTGCAACACCGTCAAGTGTTTGTTTTTTAGACAAGTTTTCCGGTAACCCCCTCACCCGGCGCTGCGCGCCGCCCTCTCCCCCAAAGGGGCGAGGGCAGGGGTTCAATTCGGTTTGGTTGTGGCTCGGCCACGTTGGGCTACGGTTTGCCCCCGCTGAAGGCTGATTGCTGACGACTGAAAGCTGATCGCTGATAGTTCGTTTCATGCGCGCTCTCGACATCCTCTGGACGTTGTTCCGCAAGGACCTCCGCATAGAGTGGCGGCAGCGCGAGACACTGGCCTCGATCTGCGTATTTGGCGTCCTGGTAGTGCTCCTGTTTAATTTCGCGTTTACGCCGGCAGGCGAAGAGTCATTGCGCCTCCTGCCAGGCGTGCTGTGGATTGCATTCGCATTTGCCGGAATTCTCGGTTTCAACCGTTCGTTTGCGGCAGAGCGGCAAAACGCCTGCCTGGATGGCCTGAGGCTTGCCCCGATTGAACCCGGCTTGATCTATTTGGCGAAGATGCTTTCCAGCCTCGTATTCCTGGCGATTGCGGAGGTGGTGATCATTTTCGCGACGGCCCTTTGGTATAATTTTTCGTTCGTACCGTCGATCAAATGGTTTGTCTCGATTGTATTCCTGGGCACGCTGGGCTACGTAGGCGTGGGTGTTACGTTCGGAGCTGTGGCCGCGAACACCCGCATGCGGGAAGTGATGCTCCCGGTGCTGCAATTTCCCGTGGTCGTTCCGATATTCATTGCGGCCATCGAGGCCACATCCGGCGCGCTTCGTGGTGAAGCCTCCAGCCAGTTTGCAAGCTGGGTGCGGCTGCTGGTCGTTTTTAGCGTAATCTTTATCGTGCTATCTTTTCTGCTCTTCGAGTATGTGCTGGAGGAATGAGCCATCGATGAAAAAGAATTCTTCCATGACCGTGCACAGTCTTTTGACCCTGGCATGGATTCTGATTTCGCTCTACCTGGCTTTCATTTTCGCGCCCAATGAGGCGAATCAGGGCAATGTCTATCGAATCATGTATATTCACGTGCCGTGCGCCTGGTCGGCGCTCGTCGGTTACACGGTAATTTTCGCAGGCAGCGTGGGCTATCTCTGGAAGAGATCCCAATTTGCGGATGACCTCGCCTATGCAGGGGCCGAAGTTGGGTTTATCTTTTGCTGCTGCCTTCTGATTACTGGCCCGCTTTGGGCGAAGCCTGTTTGGGGAGTTTGGTGGGTGTGGGACCCACGGACGACGCTGACATTCGTTCTGTGGCTCCTTTTCGTGGGTTATCTGTTGCTTCGCACCTTCTTCGTCAATCCAGCGCAGGCGGCGTTGCTGAGTGCAGTCGTAGGCATCATCGGCTTCGTCGACGTCCCGATCGATTACATGGCGATTCGCTGGTGGAGGACACAGCACCCGCAGCCGGTCATCATGGGCGGACCCGACTCCGGACTGCCTCCCAGAATGGAGATTGCGCTTTTCACGAGCATCGGCGCCTTTCTGTGCTTGTTCTTCTATCTGCTGCGCCAGCGTCTTCACATGGGCACGGCACGGCGGGACCTGGAGCAGCTTCGCCGGGGAGAAACGGCCACGGAATTTTAGTGAGTTGAGTTTACTATGGGTAATGCAAACAACGAATATCTCTTCCTCGCCTATACGATTGTTTGGATTGTCTTCATGGTTTACGCGTGGAGCCTCTCGCGTCGTCAATCGAGATTAACGAAAGAACTCGAGGAGATCAAGAAGAGGGTTCTCGCTAAGGACGAGCACTCAGCGCCAAAGGTCTGAGCGGTCTCCGCAGGTTGCACCTGCGGCTACTCACCGCAGGCCTCTTCGGAACCAGGACTAACCTCTCCTGGCGTCGTCTTCCTGCCCGGTCCAGGTCCAAACCCATGCCCAAGCCTACCGTCCGCACGCGCGTTGCCCCTTCGCCAACAGGCGATCCCCACGTGGGCACCGCCTACGTTGCGCTTTTTAATTACTGCTTCGCCAGGAAGCAGGGCGGCCAATTCATTCTTCGAATTGAAGACACGGACACGGCAAGAAGCACCAGAGAATCAGAAGCCGCTATTTTGCGCTCCCTCCGGTGGCTAGGATTGACTTGGGATGAAGGCCCGGAAGTGGACGGGCCGCATGCGCCGTACCGGCAGAGCGAGCGCGGGAATCTCTACCGTGAGTACGCGAATCAACTGCTTGAAGCCGGGCACGCTTTTCGCTGCTTTTGCACGCCGGAGCGGCTGAGTAAGATGCGCGATGCCCAGAGGTCCGCAGGCCAGCGGCCTGGTTACGACGGCCTTTGCCTTCGGCTATCGCCGGCCGAAGTTCAATCGCGCCTCGCGTCGAATGAGCCGTTCGTCATCCGCATGAAGGTGCCGGAAGAAGGTTCGTGCACCGTCGAGGACCTGCTTCGCGGCCCCATCGAGATTGCATGGAATACCGTGGATATGCAGGTGCTCCTGAAGGCGGATGGCATGCCAACCTATCATCTCGCCAACGTGGTGGACGATCACCTGATGGAAATCACCCACATCCTTCGCGGCGAGGAATGGATCAATTCCGCTCCCAAGCATAAACTTCTGTATGAATATTTCGGGTGGCCGATGCCGGCGCTCTGCCATCTCCCTCTGCTGCGGAACCCCGACAAGAGCAAGCTGAGCAAGCGGAAGAATCCCACGAGCCTCTTGTTTTACGAAAGGATGGGCTATCTCCCCGAAGCCTTGCTCAATTACCTCGGTTTAATGGCCTGGTCGATGCCGGATGGAGAAGAAAAATTTTCGCTTCAAGAGATGGTAGAACGCTTCGAGCTTGAGCGGGTATCCTTGGGAGGGCCCGTCTTCGATCTTACCAAGCTCGGTTGGCTTAACGGCCGATGGATTCGTGAAAATGTCACCGACAACCAATTCGCAGAGCGGGTTTGCCGGTGGGCGCTCAACGAGAATTACTTGATGAAGTTGGTTCCTCTCGTCCGCTCGCGGATCTCCGTGCTGGGCGACCTGGGGTTTTTAGCTGCGCCGTTCCTTTCCGGGATCATTACGATCACACCCGGCCAGTTGATGGAGGGCAATCTCGACCACGACGCTGTCTCTGTGGCTTTGGACCTCGCCCTTATGAGAATGGAAAGTGTGGAATGGAAGAAACTGGAGATCGAAAACATGCTCAAGGGTATCGCGGAGGCGATGGGCGTGAAGCTCCGCGATTTGCTCCGGCCCTTTTTCGTCGCTATAAGCGGCAGCCCCGTTTCCGTGCCCCTCTATGACGCTATGGAAATCCTGGGACGCGATCTATGCCGCGCTCGCCTCCGGCACGCGCTTGCGCTCGTAGGAAAGCCCGATTCTCCAGAAAAGAGGCGGTGGCTGAAGGCCATCCGGGAAGACGAGCCAGCGCAATAGATGCCGGGTCGCGTCAAAATCGACCGGAATGGTAAAAGACCCCTCACCCGCCCTCCTTCCTCGGGCACCCTCTCCCCTGGGAGAGGGTGGACCGCGACCGGCGCTTTCTCCAGCCGGCGTGGGCCGGGCCTGCGCCCACCGAAGGGCGCTTACGCTCCAGAGCTTCAGCGGCGGAGCGGCTCCTGCCCGCAGGCGGGTGGGGGGATTTTCCGCGTGTATCGTATAGATAGCCGCGGGTGGGCATGCGAACCGGAACTTTGACGGAGCCCTGCAATAGATGCCGGGTGCTTGCGACGTGAAGCGGCGTCTCGTATACTGGCGCTACCCGGTAGTTGCCTGGCGAACCGCCAGAACGGCGCATCGTGTGCGGTCAGTTGGAGGGTTACTCTTGTCTGCGGAAGTTCATCTCCAGCTTCCAAACAGGGGGAGAGTTCTATGGCGGAATCCAAGTTTTCAGCGCTCATCCTCGCTGCCGGGAAGGCGGTGCGGTTTAAGTCGGAGCGCACCAAGGTGTTGCACCCGCTCGCCGGAATGCCGCTCGGAGCCTACGTGCTTCGCGCGGCTCAGGCTGGGCGCCCGGAGAGGATTTACATGGTTGTTGGGTACGAGGGGGCGCGCGTGCGGGAGGCGTTTGCGTGCGACGGCCTGAAATTCATCCACCAGCAGCAGCAGCGCGGAACCGGAGACGCCGTTATGGTGGCCCGCCCCGAGCTTGAAAAGTGCCCCAGTCCCAGCCTGATCGTGCTCGTCGGCGACGCGCCTTTACTCAGCGGAGAGACGCTGACGAGCTTGGTGGAATTTCACACGCAGTCCGGTTCGAGCGCCACGGTGCTCACGACCAGGCTGGAGAATCCCCACGGTTACGGCCGCATCATCCGCGCAGCCAGCGCCCGCGTGCGCGCCATTATCGAGGAAAAGGATTTGACGCCCGCCGAGAAGAAGATTCGTGAAGTGAGTTCCGGAATTATTTGCTTTTCCCGGCGCGAGCTTCTGGACCACCTCGACGAGCTAACCGATACGAATTCCCAGCGGGAGTTTCTGTTGACCGACATGGTGCGGATTCTCGGCCGCCGCCGCCGCAAGGTGCTGGCGTTTAGCGTGGCGAATTCGCGCGAAGTCTTGGGCGTGAATGACCGTGTGGAGCTCGCCAAGGTGGAGAAGATCATCCGGCGCCGCAAGGCAGAAGCCCTGATGCGTGGTGGCGTGACCATTACCGATCCCAAAAGCGCCATCATCGACGAGCCCGTCGAAGTAGGGCAGGATACGCGTATCGAAGCGGGGGTTCAGGTGCTCGGCCGGAGCCGCATCGGCGCAAACTGCCACATTCAGCCTTACTCGATTATTTCCGAATCGGTCTTAGGTGATGGCGTCACCATCCGCCCTTTTTGCGTGGTCAACCGCTCGGAGCTGAATCCGGGCGCTACCATCGGCCCTTTTGCTCATTTGCGAGAAGCGGCGGTGATTGGGCCGGAGGCCCGCATCGGCAATTTTGTGGAAGTAAAAAAATCCACCATCGGGCGCAAAAGCAAGTCGATGCATCTCGCTTATCTCGGCGATGCCGTGATTGGCGAGGGCGTCAATGTGGGCGCCGGCTCCATCACCTGCAATTACGATGGCGAAAAAAAGCACCCAACGGTGATCGAAAATGGCGTGTTTGTGGGAAGCGGGTCCATGCTGGTCGCGCCGATGCGGATCGGCAGAGGGGCTTATGTGGCCGCCGGCTCGACGCTCACCGAGGACGTTCCCGCCGGTTCTCTTGCGGTTGCAAGAGCCCGCCAGGTAAATAAGGAGCGCTGGGCCGACGAGCATCGCAAGGCCCGGAATGCAACTGCCAATAGCGCAGCGCCGCCTTCTCGCCGCAACCAAACTTGACCGACACTCTGCCCTCGCCCCCTTGGGGGGAGAGGGCTGTCCCGCCAAGCGGGACAGCGGTCCGCGCTACCCCGCTCGGCCGATGGAATCGAGAGCTCAGATTGTTCTTTATCAGGCGGTAAAACGTATACCGTGTGGGACTTTGATAACATCTACCGGGCCCACGTAGATTCAGTATTCCGCTACGCGTTGAGCCTTGTAGGAAGCCGGTCTCTTGCCGAGGATCTCACTAGCGAAGCGTTTCTCGCTTTGCTGCGCCACAGGGACAAGATCGACGAAGCACGGTTGCCCGCATGGCTTTTCACGGTCGTGAAAAACCGCGTCGTCGATCATCACCGGCGAAGGACCACCGAGCAGCAGTACGCCGATCGCTCTAAATCAGATCAAGATAAGCCAGCCTTCCCAGCGTTCGACGCCGGATTGCTCGAGCATAAATCACTCAAGCCTGTTCACCGCGTGTGCCTGACGCTGCGGTACGTTCATGGGATGACAAGGCTGGAAATCGCCGAGACCACCGGACTGAGCGAAACGCAAGTGAAGGGCCATTTGCAGTATGCGCTCGAGATTTTGAGAAAGGTGCTAGTGAAGGATTCCAGTGGCTAAAGAAACCGATCTGCGCTGGAGCGACCTGGAACCGGAGGAAGAAACGCTCCTGAAGGAGCTGGGCGTGCCTATTGGTGGCCGGCCAGTATGTCCGCCGCTCGATCTCCTTCAGGCGTTTCATAGCGGAGCGCTATCGGGAGCGCTAAGACGGCACATCGGAGGGCACGTGGAACACTGCCGTGTTTGCCAAATCCTTTCTCGCGACTTCGCGGCAATGGATGTTCCGCTCACCAAAGAAGAGGATGCTCGGATCCGCGCGCGCGTTTTCAAGGCTCATTCCGGCCGGCAGCAGTTGCGGAGATGGCAGTTTTTGTGGCTACTCATCCCCGCGGTTGCGGCAGCAGTTCTTGCCGTCATCGCCATCTGGATGCATGTTGGGAGACAAAATCACGCTCGCCAACTTGCTTCGTCGGCGCCGCCCCCGCAATCTCTGGCGGCCGGTTCCCCGGTTTTTACTCTTGAGAAGCCACCTGTGGCGCTTAGCGTTCCCTTGCTCATGCGCGGCCGCCAAGCTTATGCTGCGGCTCTCTCTTCCGCGTTAGAGCCGTACGAGGCTGGCGACTACTCGTCGGCTGTCAAGCGCCTCGATCCTCTCGCGCGAAAATACCCGCAAAGGGCTGAAGCCCTTTTTTACCTGGGCGTTTCGGAGATCTTTGAAGCCAACTACGGCGCCGCCGCCGAAAGCCTTAAGCGCGCCTCAGCCGTTGCTCGCGGTTCGCTTGCCAGCGAATGCCGCTGGTATTTGGCTCTCGCAGAACTGCATGCGGGCCAGCCGGCAAACGCCGCGGCCACTCTCGAAATCCTATGCGAAGCGGCAGGCGTATACCAAAAACGCGCCTGTGCAGGCCTCAAGGAATTGTCCTCAAAGAACAAGGCATCCTTCTCGAGGTGACCGTGCGGAAGACCCTCGACCTGCCGGTTGCCCGGAGGGCAACACCGTGAATAGCTGTAGGTGAAACCTAAGGAAACAGAAGCGAACGGCGGGAAGAAGCAGCAACCCCGCAAGGGGTTGACCGAGGTGCAATCGGCGCGTGTCTACCTTCACCACCGCCGGGATCGAATTCGATGAACGCTGTCTATTCTGCGAAACCGAGCCCTGAGCGGTACAGCGGTCGAGCGGCGCCGGCGGATGCCGTTCCGCACGGCGTCCTTCACTCCCTTCTCATTCCCACGGCTTTGGCGATTGTGGCCTTAATGGCTTTCTATCCCCGGCTCTGCCAAGCGCTACCGGCCAACGGAACCCTGGATTGGTCTCAAGAAGAAATCCCCGGGAAGAAGATGGGCCAGCCCATTCAAGACGTGCTTCGAGCTGGATTTGCGCTTTACTATCGCGATGAGAGCGCACAAGCAACCGCGAAGTTTCGCGAGGCGCTTTCCATGGCGAAAAAAGAGAACGACCTGGACAGCGCGGCGGAGGCCCACCGCGGGCTGGGCCTGGTTCTCTACGTGCAGGGCCAGTATGTTCCCGCGCGCCAGGAACTCGATGATGCGCTGGCCAAGTTCCAAGCGGTCTCCGACTTCCTGGGAGTTGCACGCGCCCGGCAGAATCTCGGGATGCTGTTCTCAGTTTCCAAAGGTGACTGGAAAACCGCCCGGCTTCTTTACCGCCAGGCATTCGAAGAATACTCGCGCCGCCATGATGCACATGACGAAGCGAGCCTTTTGAGGGATTTAGACTTCGACCCCTCGGTCGAACCGCAAAACCAAATAAAAAATATTCAGCGAGGACTGGCGCTACTCAAAACCAGCCATGATGAACGGCTTGAAGGAGATTTTCTGGAAGATTGGGGGGACGCCCTCTTCGTCGAGGGAAACTATGCGCAGGCGATTGAAAGGCTGGAAGAAGCGGGTCGCTGTTTCGAGCGGACCGGGGATCGTTTTTCTCTCGGCCGGGTCCTGACGAGCGAAGGGCGAATCTATCGCGCCCACGGTTTGCCCTCCCGCGCGCTCCCTTTGTATGAAAGAGCGCTTCAGATACAGAGGCAAATCGGCGACGCGTTTGGAGCCGCCCAGAGCATGAACGCCATGGCGGTGGCCTACGATCTTATGGGTGAGCCGGAAAAATCGCTCGTCGAAGGCCAAGCAGCTTTGCAGGTTGCTCGCCAGACGGGCTCGAGCCGTTTGATTGCCTTTTCCACCGGTAACGTTGCGGGCGAACGGTTGGAGATGAAACAGTACGCCCTCGCCGTGCGCGGCCTCAAGCAGGCACTTGCCCAGGAAAAAAGTCCGTATCTCGAAGCCTTTCGCATGAGCCAGCTCAGCGAGGCCGAGTTTGGCTTGGGAGATTACCCGTCTTCGATCAGCTTCGCCGGCGAAGCCTTGCGGCTTAACAGCGTAGTGGATCGTGACCTGACCTTGAAGACGTTTTATTGGCGTGCAAAATCCGAACAAAGGCTCGGGAGCGTGCCGGAGGCTTTGGCGGACGTCAACTCCTCGCTTCAAATTCTCGAGCAGATTCGTGGGCAGCTTGCTCCGGATGATTTCATGAAGCGGCACTTCACGGATTGGTCAGGATTCCTCTACGACTTTGCCGTTGCCCTGAACGTTCAGCTCGGTCGTGACCGGGACGCGCTGGCCGTGGCGGAAGCGGGCCGGGCACGCGCGCTCGAAGACCTGCTGGCCAGCCGGAGTTTACGCCCTCAAATCGGACAAGCGCAAACGATCGCGGCCACCGGCGCACTCCTCGCCCGGGCAGAACCGGCAAGCCAGGATACGGTCCGCGCGGCCGTGCCGCTGACGCTTCGCGGCGTCGCGGCCGGGAGTTCAACCGGCCTCCGCGCTACAACGAGGGGAACGGAGGCGGCGGCACCGAACTTGCACAGCTTCGCCTCCACCCAACCGCTTTCGGTTGCGCAGATGGTGAGGGCCGCCTCGCGAATGCGCTCCACCCTCCTTGTCTATTGGACCGCAAGTGATGCTACCTACATCTGGGTTGTGAAAGCCGACGGGAGCATCGGATCCGCGCGGGTGGACGTCTCCCGAAGGCGGCTGGAGGCTCTGATTAGCGAGCTCTGGCCGCGGCCACGCCTGGAACCGCGCCACCGGGGCGGCGTCGCGGCGCTCGACGAGAGAATCGAATTGCGCTTGCCTTCCGGCAGCGGCGCGGTGGTTGGACGTGGAGGGGAAGAACTTACTTTCGGGCCGGCGGACAAGCAAAACTGGCGTGAACTCTACCGGCTACTGATCCGGCCTGTGGCGGAATACCTGCCGCCGGCCGGCAGTCTGCTTACTATCGAGCCGCACGGGCCTCTGCTGCTGCTGCCGTTTGCCGCCCTCATCAATGAGCGCGGCGAATATCTCATCGAACGCTTCCGTATGAATTACCTGCCATCCCTTGCGCTATTTCCCTACGTCGAAGAACAGAAAGAGCAAGCCAAAAGATCGAAACCGTATTTTCTGCTCGTTGCTGACCCAGAGGGGGCTCCCACCGGGCCGCAAGGTGAGCGGCTGCCCGCCCTGCCCGGAGCCCGCCGGGAAGTCGCCGAGATTGCCCGCGCACTGCCCTCTCAAGATGTAACCTTGCTGGTAGGCCGCCAGGCGCAGGAACATCGTGTCGATGGGTACCTTCCTGAAGCCACTGTCATACACTTCGCGACGCATGCCATCCTGAATAGCCAAAGACCCTCTGAATCCTATCTCGCGCTCGGCGCCGGAGGCGACTTTAGCGGAGGGGCGGGGGGACGGCTGACGGCATCACGGGTATACTCGCTCCGCCTGCACGCCAACCTGGTTTTTCTGAGCGCCTGCCGTACGGGAATGGGAAGAATCTCGGGCGACGGTGTGGTGGGTCTCACGCGGGCCTTCTTTTATGCAGGGACAGCTTCCCTCATCGCCAGCTTGTGGGATGTATCCGACGAGACGACTGTGCATCTGGTGCCCGACTTTTACCGGCATTGGCTCGCGGAGGATGACAAGAGCCAGGCACTGCGCGAGGCTCAGATCCACCTGCTGCGGGAGTTACGCGCGGGCAGAATCAAAATGCGAACTCCGTACGGCTGGTACACTTTGCCTGAAGATCCGATCCTTTGGGCCAGTTTCGTGCTTGAGGGAGAGCCCTAGCCCCGCGTTTTCCAGACGCGGATAAGGGCCGCGGGTGGCGCGGCGCAGCCTTGTGGCCGCAACCGAAGTTGACGGACGCTCTGCCCTCGCCTCCTTAGGGGTGGACCGCGGCCGGCACTTTCTCCAGCCGGCGCGGGCCGCGCCTGCGCCCACCGCAGGTCGCTCACGCTCCATAGCTCCAGCGACGGAGCAACTCCTGCCCGCAGGCGGGTGAGGGGTTCGCCGAAAAGTCTTGTCAAAAAAAGAAGATTTTACGACCTTGCAACACAGACCGCTGTTTTTTAGAAGGCCACCTTAGGGGCACATTGGACCCGCCCTTGGCCTGGACTTTGTTGGTCCGCCCCCTTGGATCTCAAGCCGCAATCGCCGCGCTTAAGCAATCTTCCGTCTTCGACTGTAAAGCATCAATCCGAGAGCAACCATTGCCGTACAGATCAGGACGAAGCCAGGCGGTTCGGGCACAGTGCTTGTAACCGTAACACCACCGGCTTCAACGCCCGCGAAGGCCAGTCCAGAATCGTAATATTCATCGTTCGAGTTCGAAACCCCGAACTCGAGCACATACGTGCCCGCGGCTTCGCCGGTGAATTCTGATTCAATCCAGCCTGTCAGGCCGCAGCCCGCTGCCCAGCACTCTCCGGAATATGAGCCTATCTCATTCCAAACCGGCCCCCCAGCCGGAGTATTGCAATCACCCGTGCTACACTCGGTTCCCGAGCCTGGCTCGATCGGCGAGGTAGGGGGTGTCAGTGACGCACCGGATGCCAGCGGGGGCATGGTGAGTCCAGGGACGGTATTCCCAGTCGGCTGTGTTTGCGCCGAAAATATGAGGTAATCTGCGCCACCATCAGTGCTCATCAGTGCCGCCCACGAATAGTCAGGATATCCCGAGCCATCAGACGTAATGTAGTTGAAATCGAACTTTATCAGTTCACCTAAGCTCGCTGTAAACGCGGATGTCGTATACGTCGATCCGTTCGTCGAGTATACGCCCGGTGAGCCGAATACGGATGGTAGCGTGCCACCACCGGTTGGTCCATTAGTGGTGGATACGTAGAAATAGGAACTGAATCCGGCGGGATTCGGCACATCCCCGTTTGCGGTGTCAGTTCCACAATTGCCTGTACACGTGTCCGCCCGGGCTGTGACGGCCGCCATAGCGACGAAAAAAACAAGCCCATAAGCTATCTTCCGATGTATGTTCATTGTTCCCTCCTTCCAGTTTGAGGTGGAGATGAAGCGGTAGTGTCCACACTCACTTTGCAACGATTACGCACGGCGTACCCAGAGTGGAAGAAAGCCGCGCAAAGAGGCGAAAACTGCGGCACCTGTACGCGGATGCAACCAAGAAGGCTGGCCGTGCCGCCTTGTCCTCGAAGAACGCCTAACGCCTGCCCATCCACGAGAGGCGGCAGGTTTCGGCCTCAGCGTCTAAAACCTTGACCGCTGTATCCCATCTCGCCGAGTTTTTTGGCTTGGCTCATATCCGCGCCGCCGGGATTGAAGTAGGTATCGCCGTTCATCCCGCCGGGCGAACCCACATAAGCGAAGCCGCCCAGCCCGGCCCGCCGTGGAACCGCCAGGATCAAGCAGTCCTGGCCGACAATCGTCACGCTGTAGTGATAATTCGAATCGCGAATAGGATCCTGGCTCAAGCCAAGAATTCCGCCGTTCGTTCGCACGCCTTTTACCAAGTCAGCCAGAGAGCAGAGCCGGCCGGGCCCGCCGAAGAACTTGTTCAGGCATTTGCCCTCGAGATCGGTGATTGCAGAAACAAAGAGGAAAGCCACTTGCTCTTCGGGCTTGAGCTTGACGACGGGACCAGAGACGTCTCCATATTTGAGAGTGTCCACCGACGTTCCAGGTGGAATGCCGATGCCCGAACGCGCGTCTGCCTGTCCGTGGAGAAACGATGTGAACAGCAACACTAAAACTACAAAAAACGGCGCTTTTTTACAAGTCATATATATCCTCTTGGTTAAATTGAACAGAGTTGCCGGACCGGCTCCTTCGGCGCCTTCGTTAAGGATTTACGCGCGGTGTAAGCGAAGCGGAAGAATACTGCGGCAAAAATCTGAAGAGACACTGGGCAATAGAGCGAGTCCTTGTATTTTCTTCTTATCTTGCCTTTCAGGCGAATACCGGTTGCGGGTCACAGACGATTCACCGATGAGGGAGAAAAATAACATAAAGAGAATAGAAGGGGAAAAAGGCATAATGCGGTTTGAGAGATCTATATTCATTTCTTCCGTTCTGCACTTTTCAAACGTTTATGCAGTGGAAGCCCAACGGGAACTGCGAAGGGGGCCGTTCGGCTTCGGCTCTACCTCCGTCGTGCCTGAGCCCAGGGGTCTGATCTCACCCGGTTCAGATCCACTGGGTTCGGGCAGACCATGTTTTGTAGCGCCGACCCCGCCAAGCGGGACCGGCGCTACAGGATATGAGGTGCTGGCCTAAAGGTGGGCGCTACGACTCAGTTACTTTGTTGAGCGGATTTGAAAAGGAGTTTGCCATGAAAAAACGCGTAATCGGTGTAGTGGCCGTTGCCGGCGTTCTGGCGCTGTCGAGTTCAGCACGGTCGCAAGATCAAAGTCCGTTCGCGTTCACCCAGTTTTCCGCAACGATGGTCATGAACATCCCTGGCCAGGAGGCTGGCGCCGCGGCTCATATCTACCGCTCGGGCGATAAGATGCGAACCGACATCGGCAAACAAGGCTACTTCCTTTCCGATCTAAGCCAGCACGTGGGCTACATGGTCATGGGTTCCGCCATGTGTATGGAAGTACATCAGTCTGACCCAAGCCATCCCAATCCCTTCGAGATGACCGGAAAAATTCAGCGAAGCGAGCTGGGCACTGATACGATTGACGGCCATCCGGTAAAGATTGAGCAGATCACGATTGAGAGCGATTCAGGAAAAACAGTGACCATGAAGGCTTGGGAGGCCACCGATTTGCACGGATTTCCCGTGCGCGTCGAGGTGCCAGGCCCGAAAGGAACCACAAGAATGGATTTAAAAGACATTGATCTGTCTACCCCTTCCGCATCTCTTTTCGCAACACCTACCAATTGCAGGGAGATGCCCGTTATGCCAGGCATGCCCCACTAAGTCGACCTCCTGCACAAGACCCAAACATTTTCGCTCACCTGAGGGACAAGCCGCGCAAAAGCGGAGGTCCGCGCTGTTGCAATCGGCACTCTATGCTCACGAATCCGTCGATAACGCCCGCCGAGTATGCCAGGGCCCACCAGCCATGCGGTCGAGTCCCTCCGCGGTATCCACCTTGGAGGGTGAGCGGCGTAGGGGTAGGGCTCGCCCTACCCTCGTTGATGTTCGGGGGCGGTAATGAACGGGACGGCAAGCCGTCCCCAAGGCTATGTCAAAGTTGGGGCTTATAAGGGTTTGGAGCGCGTTTTTGTAGCGCAGGACTCGTTATTTAGCCCTGTCATGATGGGCCGTTGGCCCGCGAAAGCAAATGAAAATGCTCCTTGTCGGCGGATGAACTGACGGCGCCATAAGTCTTTCGTTTTCAGAAGATCCA
>JASHOS010000210.1 GCA_030040995.1 Terriglobia bacterium
CCATGCCCTCGGCAGCCATCAACACGATCCGGGCCCGGAGCACGAGTTTCTGTGCCGTGCTTCGTCCTCGTATCCACCGATTCAGTATCGATCGTTGTTCTTCGGTCACTCTCAACGGCTTCGCTGGTTTCCACATGAGCGAAGCTAACACAAAGAAGGCCTCATTGTCTACCTATTTATGTGGCATATGACTAGCATTAAATTCCACACTTGGGTTCTGCCCCAACAGGGCTGACAGAGTGGGAATTCCCGGAACTGTCCCAGATGTTTGTAATGGCGGCTGGCGAGCGTTTTTTCTTCTGCCGACCAGCCATACCACTCCCGCAATAATGAGCAGGATAAACGGAACGTAGTGCCAAGCGCCTTGAAGCCGAGGAAGAGGTACGCTCGTGGACACGCCGGACGCAGCCTGCTGCCAAGTCTCTACGAGAGCAACGATAACTATGCATCCTAACGTCACAGCGTTTGCCCAGTGCTTTTGAAGCCATTCCATGCTGCGCACCCTGCCGACCCTTGAAATAGCGAGAGTACGCCAGAATTCGCGTGTATGTCACGTATATTCTCGCCGTTAAGTGCTTACTGGTTGTCCATTTAGCCTTACGCTTGGCAGTTTGGCGCCACAGATGTTCAACAACGATCCAAGTTGAGACAGTGCCTTTGTATTTCCTGTCGTATTGCCCCAATCCGTCTACAACCGAAGGTGATGTAGGGGGACGGCTTGCCGTCCCCTCAATTTCTGCCCCGAAAAATGATCGAGGGTAGGGCAAGCCCTACCCCTACACTGCTGACCTTCAGGGTGGGCGCGGGGCATCACCCTCGGGTGGGCCTAAGTAATGGGGTTCGGGCGCCACTTCTTGCCGTGAGATGGAACTCAAAAGCGGGGGTCCTGGTCGTAAATGTTTTGTGCCTTTTTTATGCCTTTGCTTCGGCGGTGCTGATGAAATAAACTAGGGTACCGTCCCACTTAGTTCTTTACATAGCGCGGCACGCACAAGGCGGTAGCTGGCGCTACCGCACTCCAAGGCGCTTCGCGCTTCAGCATCATAGAGTGCGGCCGCGTAGGAGAGCGTAGCTGGCGCCTTTCCCGGACGTCGTCAAGAATTACGCGGGACTAGAGGCCAGCGACGTTCTTTGCGCTCGCCACCCGGAGGATTCGATGCGTCTGCCTCATGTAAATAGACCTCTGTTATGTGGTGTCATCGCGTTATGCCTGCTCAGCTCGATGTGCTCGGTTCGGCACCGATCGAATTCTGCGAAAACTACTACGAGCCGATCGTCCCCGAGCGATAATGCCGGGCTAACCTTGCCGGCGGGTTTTCGCGCGACCGTGTTTGCTGATGGCATCGGCCACGCCCGTCATCTGGTGGTCGCGCCGAGCGGAGTAGTTTACGTGAACACCTGGTCGGGCAGCTACTACGGCAATCGTCCACCCCATCCGGGCGGATTCATAGTAGCCTTGCAGGACAAGGCCGGTGTGGGAAAAGCTGACGTCATCGAGCGCTTCGGCCCGACCGCTCAGAACGGCGGCGCCGGCGGTACAGGTATCGGAATGTATAAGCGCTGGATCTATGCTGAGAGCAAAGACCGAATCGTGCGCTATGCCCTCCCTGCCGGCTCGATTGCGCCGCCAAGCGCTCCTGAAACCATCGTTTCGGGTCTTCCCTTGACCGGCGATCATCCCATGCATCCGTTCATTATCGATGCCCAGGGATGGATGTATGTGGACGTGGCTACCGCAACCAACGCGTGCCAGTCCCAGAACCGCCAGCTTGAGTCACCCGGCCGGAGGCCGTGCACGGAGCTTCAAACCCGTGGTGGTATCTGGCGCTATAACGCAAACAAACTGAACCAGAAGTTTTCACCGGCGGCGCGTTACGCGACGGGGATACGCAATGCTGAAGGCTTTGGCATCGATTCCGCCGGCCGGCTTTTCGTCACACAGCAGGGACGAGACCAATTGCATGCGAATTGGCCGAATCTCTACAAGCCCACTGAGGAAGCTACGCTGCCTGCTGAAGAGTTGCTCCTGTTGAAGCCGGGCGGCGACTATGGCTGGCCCGCATGCTATTACGACGCGGTCCAACAGAAGCTTGTGCTTGCGCCCGAGTACGGCGGCGACGGCGGCAAGAAAGTGGGTGTTTGCGCGAACAAGCTCGCTCCGGTGGCCGCATTTCCTGCCCACTGGGCTCCGAACGGCATGGCGCTCTACAACAAGAAACAGTTCCCAGCCCGCTATCGTGGGGGAGTGTTCATCGCCTTCCACGGCTCCTGGGACCGTGCGCCATACCCGCAAGGCGGCTACAACGTCGTTTTTCAAGCGCTTCGGGACGGCGGCGCATCAGGTGGTTGCGAGGTGTTCGCCGACGGTTTCGCGGGAGCGGTCAAGAGTCCGGACGGCGCCGCGCACCGCCCTTCCGGTGTTGCCGTGGGTCCAGACGGGTCGCTTTATGTCTCTGACGATGTGGGTGGCCGGATCTATCGCATCACCTATCGGGGCGGTTCCCAAGACGCTAATGTAGCGGACACACCGTGTCCGCCGGCAACGGCGCCTGCCGGGTCAATAGGAGAAGCTGCGACCCGGCCGCCAGAAGGAACGCATGCAAACGCAGGTGCGGCTGCGGCCAGTAACCTTCCGGTTCCCCGGGGAGCAACCCGGGCAATGGTTGCCCTGGGCGATCGCATTTATCACGGTCAGGTGGGAGGAGCTTCGTGTGCGGGTTGCCATGGCGCAAATGCTACAGGCTCTCCTTTAGGTCCTAACCTGACCTCTGGAAAATGGTTGTGGAGCGATGGCAGCTATGCCGGTATTATGAGAACGATCAGACAAGGAGTGCCACATCCGAAACAATATCGCAGCCCGATGCCGCCTATGGGCGGGGCGCAACTCACTCCTGACGAGCTAAGGGCGCTGGCCGCGTACGTCTGGGCTTTGAGCCATTAGCAGTTTGTTGAAAAACCCAGTAGTGGGTCAGTTTGATGTAGAGGCGGCTTCATGCCGCCATCTGGCGAGGTAAACTCGCCGCTACAAATGCAAACTGACCCACTACCAAAACCCCGGCTTGGACATAGCCTCTGAGCCAGATCAAACGTGTTGGAGAAAGAAAACTCATCGTCAAGATCCGTTTTTCAAAAAGCAGTCAGGTCACCGACAGCACAAGGAGGCAAACAGAATGGAAGCGTTGCACGCGAAGGATATTAGTACGTCACAAGCTCTGGCGGTGCTGAACGCTGGAACCGAGAGGGCCCGGCAGATTGATACCAGGATGAATATAGCCGTGGTGGACGCGGGTGGTAATCTTAAAGCCTTTATTCGTATGGATGGGGCCTGGCTTGGCAGCATCGATATCGCCATTAAAAAGGCACGCACTGCGCGGTTTTTCGACATGCCGACCGGCGAGATCGGTAAGCTCTCCCAGCCGGGCAAATCTTTGTACAACATCGAGCACTCAAACGGAGGTCTCATCACATTTCCCGGCGGTATACCGATTCGGGACAGTGACGGGACGGTGGTCGGCGCGGTTGGCGTCAGCGGCTCAACGGTGGAAAACGATCACAACGTGGCCGAAGCGGCGGCCAAAGGCGCGTTCAAATAAGTCATTTCCTGCCTTCGAGGCCCGCCCTGAGCAAAGCGGCTGAGCTTTACCCATGTCTCCGGCTGGACACGGGGGTGGACATGAAGTCGCTACTACGCAGCGGGTTGCGGAGGGCCTCGTATCAGGGCACGGCTTTAGCCGTGCCCTGGAGTTTCTACATTCTGAGCCGCGAAGCGGCGCTCTATCACAGCCCAGGCCAGTCGGCCTGGGTGAAAGGCATACTATTCTTTGTACAATTGAAGCCCTGAAAGGGCGTACCATCGCAGATGCTCCTATGGCCCAGTCGCTCTCGAACCTCTACGTTCGTCTGATCTTCAGCACGCGAGGCCGTGAGCCCT
>JASHOS010000211.1 GCA_030040995.1 Terriglobia bacterium
ATTATCCGGTCGATGAAAAAACGACGCTGACCAAGCTGCCTCAGCCCGACACTCGCCAGCAAGAAATACTCCGAGCCCTGGGCGTCGCGCTCCCGGCCATGTAGACAGGAGCGTGGCCCATCACGAAACGGGCTAAGCGCCTTGCACTCAGGCACTTCGACAGAGAATCCCGATCAAATCAAAAAGGAAGATGCGTCAGACGAACCCAAATTTTTGACGTGCCGTCTGGAGCCAAGCTTCTCAAAACAAGCTGGTTACGCGGTGGAAATGGGCTATATCGAATAACCGGTTTTAGAAACAGCAGCTTGCAGGGAAAGTTGGCTTCGCTATGGGTTCGGTATGGAAAATTGGCCAAAATCTGACCGAACTGGAATGCCGACCAGGGCGTATAGTTGCGAAAGCCTACCTCGGAGTAAGTGTCAAAATTTCCCAGCAGCGCACCCGCGTAAGGCGAGCCCGTGGTATTCAGGTTTGACTTCGAAGCGGCGAAAGTGAAGTCCCCGTTCATGTTGTCGCTTATCCCCCCGCCGGCATAGATTCGCACCTGGTCGTCATCGTTCTCGCCATCGTGCTCCCACCAGACACCTGTCTTAACCGTGTGATTACCGGTGATTTTTGCAAGCACATCCTGGATCGTATATAAGTGTGGCCTACGCTGTGGGAAGGATAGGGCTCCCCGTTGATTTCGGTGTAGCCCAAGATGCTGAGCGTCGGGATTTTGTCCGCAAGGTCCTTGCTTTCCGGCCCGAAGATATAGGGAAAATCAAGCCCCAGGGAGGCGCGATCCAGGCCGGGGCCGCCCGACATCAGAGTGTGGACGATGTCCTCGGTGCCGGTCGCCGTCAAGTCATTCAGCAAAGTTGGCGTCAACGTGGTCGTCAAGTTAATTGAGCCCACGCGTCCGGGAAACTCCTGGGTCTGGTGCAGCAGTTGAGACTCTGCGCTATCGACGGCAGGGTTGAACGACGCATAAGAGAAGTGGCGGAGGCTGACGGCGAGGTGGTTTTTCTCTGTCGCTTGATAATCAGCCTTAATGTCATCCTCCCGCCCGTTTTCGGTAGTGTCGTAGTTGTAGAGGTAGTTGTCGGCCTCGCCTGACTTTATCCCGGGAGTGTTGGGAAGCTCGTAGAGCTTGGCCATTGCCGCCCCGTTGGTGCTAAAGAGAGTCGCAGGGATCGTGTCATTCGGGAATGGCATACCGGCGGCCAGATTGTCGACGCCGCTAAGGTACGATGGAACCTTTGGGCATAGGGAGGGGCTGGCCGCACAGTAATTGGTGATGTCTCCGGCACGGTCATCCACGCTCGGAACCGTGCCCAGCCCCGTGTCCCCGTCAACTTCGCGAAGCCATTCCTCCGTCCAGAAGAAATAGAGCTTGTGTTTCTTCGGTACTACCGGCCCGCCGATATCAAACCCGAATTGATTGAGGTCGAGTTTGGGAACCGCGGCCGAGAAAAAGGATCGTGCGTCGAAGGCGTCATTCCGGTCAAATTCAAATACTTCACCGTGGTATTGGTCCGTTCCGGATTTCATACTCACAATGATCTGCCCGCCCGCGACGCGATTATACTCGGGCATAAAACTGTTGGTCACTACATTGACCTCAGAAATCGCGGCCATGCTGGGCGGGGCCACGCTGAAGGTGTTGGCACGCGTGCGCGTCGAGGGCGCGCCGTCGATTACGATGTTATTGGATTCGCCAGAAAGCCCGTTCACATCGGTGTCTGCGGCGGGCTCCAGATTTGTTCCCTCATAAGCATTGAAGGTGAAGGTGGTGGCGACGCCAGGTTGCAATGCCAGCAGGCTCATGAAATTGCGCCCATTCACCGGCAACTGCGACAGCGTGTGGGCGCTGACCAGCCGCGAGACCTGGGCCGTGCTCAACTGAACGCTTACCGGCGGAGCACTGACGTGCACCGTCTGGGTCACGGTTCCCACTCTCATTTCACAGCGCACTTGAACGCTTGCCGCTGGATCGAGGTGGACGTTCGTGTTCTCGAAACGCTGGAAGCCCCTTTTTTCCGCAATCACATTGTAGTATCCCGAAGGAAGGTTGGGGACCACATAGAAGCCGGAAGAATTGGTAGTGGTCGAATACGTTTCTTGCGTGCCAGCGTTAGTAATGGTGACGCTTACGCCAGGAATGACCGCCCCAGACGGATCCGTGACCACCCCGCTGATCGTGCCGAGAACTGCCGACTGGCCGAAACCACAGATCGGCACCACTAAGAGCACGGAAACTAAGGCAAGCCATACCCCCGCTCGCGGTATTCTGGACCCGAACATAAAACACCTCCGCTTCATCAAGTTGGAAATCTATTAAACGTAAGCCCCAAAGGGCGCCGCTTCGACGCCTTCTTGTATTAGTCGAATTTAAATGTTAGGAGAGTATTACGTACGTATTATCGAATAATAAAAGGTCCGGAGGATTTCGCCCGCCAATCTTGTCGCTTGTTAATTAGATATTTATATTGTATTATTCAATTCGTTAATACATGGTTATGCCACTTCAGCCTGACGTACCGCACAACGGGTCGGACCACGGAGGCAGCGTGACTCTTCGGCAGAGGGACGCGAGAGTGCACATACTCATCGTCGATGATGATGAACCGGTACTCAGTTTTCTCCGCCAAGGCTTTGAAGGCGAAGGCTACACGGTAGACGTGGCACAAGACGGAGATTCAGCTAAAAGTTTGGCAGCAGCCCATTCGCACGACCTGATTATTTTGGATTTGAATCTGCCCCAGGTTGATGGAGTTGAGGTGCTGAAGCATGTGCGCGGCGCCAAGGCGCGCGTGCCGGTGCTTGTCTTGTCGTCCCGCCGCGAAGTAGAGCACCGCGTCAGCACGCTTGACCTTGGTGCTGACGACTATCTGCCAAAGCCATTCGCCTTTTCGGAGCTCTCCGCAAGAGTTCGGGCCTTGCTGCGCCGGTCGGGGGAGATGTTCGATCCCACGTTGCGCATCGATGACCTCGAGCTTCACCGGATCGCTCGAACCGCTAAACGGGGAGGGCGGCAGATTGAGTTAACGCCCAAGGAGCTAGCTCTGCTGGAATATCTGCTGGAAAACGGCGGGGAATGTGTGACGCGCACGATGATCATCGAGCACGTCTGGAAAATGTCCCCGGATACAGTGAGCAACGTCGTAGATGTCTACATCAATTATCTTCGAAAAAAAATAGACGGCCCGTCAGATCGCCGTCTCATCCATACGCTGCGGGGAGCCGGCTACTCGATTGGTTTGAAGAAGCCGGACCGGCCAGTCTCGGGAAAGAAGGCGTGCGATGCGGCAGCAGGCTAGTTCAAGATCAACCGGGAGAACTGCTGAACGGCTTTACAAGGCCAAGAAAGCCAGCACCGTTCTCGAATTCCGCAGTCCGGGAAAACTCGCCTCCTATCCATTGTCGCTCGCTAACAACAAAGCCGTTTCCCCGCAAAACATATTGAAGCTTCTCGCCCTGCTGGCCCATCAGATCAGCCAACCGCTCACCGTATTGATCGGGGAAATAGAACTGGCTTTACGGCTTCCCAACGGTGAGGAGGAGCTTCGAGCCGCTCTTGAGCGGTGTTTTTGGAACGCAGAGTTCACCAGCAGCCTGGTTGGTGATTTCCGGACTTTGACCGAAATGGGACCCACCCTGACTTGCGCGGCTCCGCTTGTCGAGATCGTCACGCGGGCCGTAGAATCCAACGCCCAGTCAGCCGATTCTGCCAGTTGCAATCTCAAATGGCGCCTGTCCGAAGAGCTTTATCTCGAGACCGATTCAGAAGTCCTTCAAAGGGCCATTTCCCGGATGCTGGCGGCGGCTATCGACGACTGTCTCCCTGGAGGAACGCTGGAAATTAAGCTGCGCGCCGAAGGTGAAACGGCACAGCTTACCTTATCGTATCCGGCGCGCCAACCCGCCGCCGCGGACGGACAACCACTCGTGCCGCCTGTGAACCCAGCCAACCTGTTTCCGCGGCTGCTGGAAACAAGCCCCAGCCTCGCCATTTCCGCAGCCATGATCCAGGCGCTGGGAGGGACCCTGACGGTCCGCAGGCCAACCAGGTCAGCCAAGCCAGCAGGTCCGAGCGGGCCGGCCGGGGCGACCGGGAATGACCTGTACACTTATATAAAAATGACTATCGGGCCCGTGACGGCGCACTGTGCCCGGCCTGCACTCAAGCCAAGCGTCGCCTCTGCGGCCAAGCTCAGCGAACTCTTCCGATCAGGTGCGGCGGCGCAGCGCGGCCTGAACGGCGCAACCCAATCACAGAGGAACCCTGCCCTCGCCTCCTTGGGGGAGAGGACGGCGCGCTGCGCCGGGCCCGCGCCCACCGAAGGTCGCTTATGCTCCAGAGCTTCAGCGATGGAGCGGCTCCTGCCCGCAGGCGGGTGAGGGGGTCCGAAGCTCTTGCTAAAAAACAAGGCTTTATGAGCTTGCAATGCGGGCCAATGAGAAGGGCTTAACAGAACGCCGCATATAAATGGGTAACAGATGACAAAGTTCCAAGATTTCTTCGACGCTGATCTCAGCCAGCGGCCTAATCCGAACAGCAGTAAGCCTGTTCAGGACCCACGGTTCCGTCAAAGTCCGAATAGGGGTGGTTTTAGCGCAGCGTTCGCCTTGTAACGCTGCGGCTTTTTCGTGCAAATGACAAGCCGCAGCCTTGAAAATGCTCCCGGCTTGAGCGTGGATCTTCTGAAAACGAAAGACTTATGGCGCCGTCAGTTCATCCGCCGACAAGGAGCATTTTCATTTGCTTTCGCGGGCCAACGGCCCATCATGACAGGGCTAAAAAGCGAGCCCTGCGCTACAAAGACGGCTCCAAACCGCAACAAGCCGAACTTTGACGTAACCCTGGCTCAGACCTGTCAATTGAATCTCGCGGCAACTTTCCCGAGGGTTTAATGAGTGTCCCTTTCACAAATCGTGCATTTACAAATGCGGTGATTGCCAGTCCTAACGGTGATTTTCGCCGGAGGCTCGTGCAGTCGCTCCAGTTGGCGAGCTGTAACGTGCGGGAGGCCCAAGGCGGAGCAGAAGCCCTGGCGAAGCTGGAGGGAGGCGTCTGCCAAGCCCTGCTGCTGGACAACTGGCTCCCTGACCTTGACGTTAGCGAGCTCCTGCACATCGTCAAAAGGCGTTATCCGCAAGTGAAAGTGTTAGTCATAGACTCCGCGACGGGAGAGCCAGAGTTCCCGTCAGAGGGTTCCCCGAAAGAACCGGCGCAAAACACCACGCCCGCTCCGGAAGCTTTCCCTTACGGCCCGGGCTATATTTCCCCCCGCGAGCCGGCGCCGGATTTGGAAAACCGCAACAACCCCCAACCGCTGGAGCCGTTGCCCGGAATGATCGGCGCCAGTGACGCCATGCAGAACGTCTACCGGATGTCACGGCTGGTAGCCATGCGCTCGACTACCGTTCTGCTGACCGGTGAGACGGGGACGGGGAAGGAGTTGGTCGCAAAAGCCATCCACCTGTTGAGCCCTCGTCAGAGGCAGCCCTTTATTACGGTTAACTGCGCCGCTATCCCGGAGTCACTTCTGGAGGCAGAACTGTTTGGGTACGCGCGCGGCGCCTTTACCGGTGCCTTTCAATCGCGGATGGGTCGGATTCACGCCGCCCATGGCGGAACTCTTTTTCTCGACGAAGTGGGCGACCTGCCGCTAAGCATGCAGGCCAAGCTCTTGCGCTTTTTGCAAGAAGGAGAAGTCCAGCGGTTGGGAGGACCCGACATCGTCCGGGTTGACGTGCGAGTGATTTCCGCCACCAACGCCCAGCTAGCCAAGCGAGTGGCGGAGAAAGCGTTTCGCGAAGACTTGTATTACCGTGTCTCTGTTTTCCCGATCGACCTTATTCCATTGCGAGAGCACCCCGAAGACATTCTTCCTCTCTGCGCGCATTTTCTTAACCTTTTTTGCCGGGAAGCTAATTCTCCCCAGAAAACTATATCGGACGCAGCCGGAAGGCTGGTCGAAAAACACGCGTGGCCGGGAAACGTCCGGGAGCTGAGGCACGTGATGGAAAGGGCTTTCATTCTCTCAGAAGACAGCAGAGCAGTGCTCCCCGAACATATCAGCGTGCAGCTACCCTGGCGTTAAAGTCACCGATAAGAGAAAACTTAGGCCGGGAAGCACCGAATGGAACGGTTCGTGCTTTTCTACCCGGCGCTATGCCAATTTTGCCTGCGAGCCGGCAAAACTGTTCCATCTCACCCCGGGACGGGATCGCGCTCGATCGCGACTCGTTGGCCCAGGCTTTCGAATCTTTCACGCATGTTGCAGGTGCCCTTGAGAACTCCTACACCATGCTGCAGGGAGAGTTGGCAAGGCTCCGGCGCGAACTGGAAGTGAAGAACCAGGACCTGGCACGCAGTCTGGCGGATAACCAGACCATGAAGGCTTATCTATCCGGGCTGCTGGAGGACTTGCCTTGCGGAGTCTTGGCAGTGGATGCGGATTTCTTGCTTCGCTTTGCCAATCCCCGTGCCCACGCCTTGCTCTCTGCCACAGAGCATTCTGATACCGCAATTCCCGAAGACCTCAGGTCTGTCTTGCGGGAAATCGCGGCAGAACAGCACGGGGCGGAGAGAACGTGGGTACTGCCCGGCCCGGAGGCGGCAAAGTCCATCGCCGTGACGTGCGCGATGCGCCCCGAGGGGCTGAGCGGCCAGGGCGAGATGGTTTTTATTTTGCGGGACGTGACGGAGGAGAAGCGGCTCGAAGAGGAACGTGAGTTTGCTCGCCGCATGAAGGCGCTGGCGGAAATGACGGCGCTGCTCGCTCACGAAATTCGTAATCCGCTCGCCAGCCTGGAGCTCTTTGCCGGGCTGATCCGCGATGCCACGCGGGACCAGCTCGACGTCGCGCAATGGATGGTGCACCTGCAAGCGGGGCTGCGCGCGCTTGCCGCGACCGTGAACAACGTCCTTCATTTTCACTCCATGCCGCCTTCTCAATTGGCGCCGCTCAACGTAGTGAAACTGCTGTCAAACACCATCGAATTTCTCCAGCCACTCGCCCTGCAACGGGGAATGGGCATTGAGTTTAGCCCCGCCTGTGCTGAGATCCTTATTCCCGGAGACGCTCACCGCTTACAGCAGGTCTTCTTCAACCTCGCCATCAACTCTTTCCGCGCCATGCTCGCCGGAAAGCGCCTCCGCATTCGCGCCGGCATCGAATGCGAAGGCGATCTGCGCAAGGCCAAGATCGAGTTTGAGGATGAAGGAGTAGGTATCTCACCCGAGCATCTCGAAAAAATCTTCGAGGCCGGATTCACCACGGTTAAAAGCAGTCCCGGCCTCGGGCTGGCCGTGTGCAGGCGGATCACCGCGCAGCACAAAGGAGCGATCAAGGTAGCAAGCGTAGCCGGAAAAGGAACAACGTTCTCAATTTATTTTCCTGTCCTGGGAGCCCACACGTGACGAGAAGTGTTCTTGTGGTTGACGACGAATTAGCGATGCGCGCCGCACTGGAGGCGAGCTTCCGCCGTCAAGGGTGGAAAGTGCGCTCGGCGGCGGGAAAAGCTGAAGCGATCGGCTTGTTCAAGACAGAGCCCTGTCCGCTCGTTATCACGGACATGCGCATGCCGGACGGCGACGGGATGGGAGTGATGCGGGGAGTGCGCGCGCTCGGACCGATGACCAAAGTGATTTTGCTGACGGCCTTCGCCAACATTCGGGATGCCGTTGCCGCCATGAAAGAAGGCGCCAGCGATTACCTCATCAAGCCCGTCAGCTTTGAGGATTTGCGCCGTGCCGTGCATAGCACTCTGCAGATGCAACCGGACCTGGAGGCAGGGCCTGCCGGCGGCCGCTTGGTGGGAAATTCTCCACGCTTTCGCCTTCTGATCGAGCGCGCCCGCCAGGCAGCTCAATCCAGCGCCGACGTTTTGATAGAGGCTGAAAGCGGCACAGGAAAGGAAATTGTGTCGCGCTTCATCCACGAGGTCAGTGCTCGGCGACAGGGACCGTTCGTGGCGGTGAACTGCGCAGCGTTTCCCGACACGCTGCTTGAAAGCGAGCTTTTTGGCCACGTGAGGGGAGCCTTTACGGGCGCCAGCGCCGCCAAGCCGGGCAAGTTCGAGCTGGCTGACGGCGGAACGCTTCTGCTGGATGAGATCGGAGAAATGCCTCTTCCCTTACAGCCGAAGCTCTTACGCGTGCTGCAGGAGCGGGAGGTGGACCGCTTGGGCGATACGAAGGCCATTCCGGTCGATGTGCGCGTGATCGCCACCACCAACCGGCCCCTGCGGGATCTGGCTCAGGAAGGCAAGTTCCGCCTCGATTTGTACTACCGCCTCAACGTGATACCGGTGGCCATTCCTCCTCTCCGCGAGCGAGTCGAAGATATTCCCATGCTCGCGGAACACTTCGCGCAAAAGTACGCGGCCGAGCCGCCGGTGCGTGCGAGCATCCTTTCCCAGGAATTTATTGGGCGCCTCAAGGACTATGAATGGCCCGGCAACATCCGGGAGCTGGAAAACTTCATTCGCCGGGCTATCGCGCTTTCGCGAGGTGGAGCAATTGATATGGAGTCTTTTGAAGGCCTGGAATCGCGAGCGGCCCTGCCCGGGACGGGAGCGCTTGAAGCCGGCCTTACCTTGCGGGAGGCGGAGAGAAAGCTTTTGACACGCACCCTGGAAGCTACGGGCGGCAACCGGACACGGGCGGCGGCGATGCTGGGAATCAGCTTACGGACCATTCGCAACAAGATCCGCGAATACGGCCTGCCCCGGCGGGAGGAGATATGAGCTGGCTCGATTCGGACACAATTCGTGAGATTCTCGGCTATATGAACGTCAGCGGCTTGCGCGAAAAGCTGGCAGCCGGAAACATCGCCAATATCGACACTCCGGGTTACAAAACCCTGGATATCAATTTCAACGAAGCGCTCGCCCACGCGGACGAGGGCTTGGGTGAAGTACTGCCGCCACGCGTTGAAGAGACGCCGGGCTTGATTGAACGGCCTGATGGTAACAACGTGAGCCTCGATCGCGAAAGCGTGATTCTTGCCGCCGTGCAGCTTCAGTATCAAACCGGCGTGACGTTACTCAAGCAGGAATTCAACTTGATTCAAACAGCAATCAGCGAAAATAACGGAGATTGAATATGAACCTGTTTAATCTGCTCGATGTTAGCGGTTCAGCATTGCTGGCGGAACGCCAGCGCGCGGAGGTGGTAGCCAGCAATCTGGCCAATGCCGAAACCACCCGCACGCCCGGCGGCGGTCCTTACCAGAGGCAGGAAGTCGTTTTCGGGACCCTGCGCGTCACCGCGCCCTCTTTCGGAGAAGCTTTCGATGCGGCGGACAACGCGGTCCGCGGCGTTCAGGTAGTCAAGGTAGTGACCGACCCTACGCCGCCCGTCCGCCGTTACGATCCCTCGAATCCGGATGCCGATTCCCAAGGATTCGTAGAATACCCCGCAATCAATGCCGCCGCCGAGAGCGTGGACATGATCGAGGCTTCTCGAGCCTACCAGCTCAACGTCGATGCGGTTCAGGCAACGAAGCAGATGATTACCCAGGCGCTGACCATACTCAACAACGCGTAGAAGTGGGATGCGCCCTGGAACTCACAGATTGAGAGGCCCGAAGGGCTGCTCTATCACAGCCCTGGGCAACGCCCGGGGAATCAGCTCTGCCTTGTGAAAACGAGCCCTGAAAGGGCGACCTAAAGCCCCCCAATCCCACACGTGGGCTATAGGAGCATCAGCGCGCAGGAGAAACTTAACGATGGGCATACCTTTGGGCGTCCCGCCGGTCAATCCGGCGAGTCTCAATCAGCAGCAAGTCAGCCAGATCACGGACAGCCAGCCTCAGTTCATCGACACGCTCAAGCAAACTCTCCAGCAAGCTCAGCAGATTCAGACCGAGGCTGACCAGAAAGTTTCCTCCCTCGTCACGGGACAGGGTGGAGATGTTCAGTCTGCCATGATCGCCGTGGAAAAAGCGAACCTCTCTTTCGATATGGTGATGGAGGTACGGAATAAGATTGTTTCGGCTTACCAGGATGTTTATAACATGCAGTTTTAAGGGCTGATTCATGGCTTTGGAAACGTCCCTGGTCTTGCAGCAAGGGCAGGCATTCTTGCGCGGGCTGACGCGCCGCCAAGCGATCATCCTGGTAGCCTCCTTGATCGCCGTAGCGGGAACCTTGTGGGTGTTTGTCTCTCTTCTCGGGCGTGGCGATTATAAAGTGCTCTACACCGGGCTTGATCCCGCCGAATCAAACACCATCCTCAAGCGCCTCGCCGCCGATCATATCCCCGCCCAGTTGTCGGCCGACAGCAAGACGCTGGACGTGCCCTCCAGCAGCTTAGAACGGGCGCGTCTTGACATGGCCGCGCAGGGCTTCCCGCAAACGGGGCGCCTTGGATTCGAAATTTTCGACAAGCCGAATTGGGGCGAGAGCGATTTCGCGGAAAATGTGAACTACCAGCGTGCTCTCGAGGGTGAATTGGAGCGGACCATACAGGACCTGACCGACGTCGAAGCCGTGCGTGTCAATCTGGTGTTGCCGCACGACTCGCTTTTCACGGAGCAGGAGCGCGTTGCCAAAGCTTCCGTGCTGGTGAAGCCCCGCAATGGCCGTTTGTCCGAGCGTTCCCTGAAGGCGATCACTTACCTCGTGGCCAGCGCGGTGGATACTCTGCAACCCGAAAATGTCACGGTGGTCGACGCCGAGGGGAACGTTCCGATTATTATGCCGGGAGGAACAAAACCCGGATCGGAGGAAGGCACCTCGGAATACGAACAAGCTCTCGACCAGAAGCTCGAGGCAACGCTCACTCCAGTCCTCGGCGCGAACCACTTTGTCGCTAAGGCGACGGTTGAGTATGACCAGGCATCGACCGAGAATACGCAGGAAGTTTACGATCCTAAGGACTCCGTGGTCTTGACGTCACAGGTCACTGGCGACGACGATGACGGTGACGATGGCGATCAAGGCATTCCCGGCGCAGCGAGTAATGTCCCGCCCGGCCAAGCAAGCAATGCCAATAGCCCCAACAATAATGCACCTAATCCGAATAATGCCCCCAGCGCATCCAACTCCCCGGGCAGCGCGGCCAGCACCAGCCAGACCGCCGACTCAGGAGGCTTACCCAGCGGCGAAACCAGTGATAGCAAAACCTACGCCGTGGGACGCACGGTGACCCATGTCGTCCGCCCATCTGGTGCAATCCGAAGAATAACGGCGGCCGTCCTGGTTGACGACCAGATGCAAACGCAGTGGGTGAACAAGAAACAGACGCAGATCCCGGTCGCGCGCACTCCCGAGGAACTGAAACAAATTCAGGCACTGGCGTCGGCCGTGCTGGGATTGGATCCGGCCCGCGGAGATGTGGTGACGGTCGAGAATATCCCCTTTCAAATCACCCCGATCGCGCCAGTAGAGTCGCCACGAGGATTGCAGAAGATTGCTCCGTTCCTCAACCAGTATGGGTATATCGTCCGATATATCGTTTTAGGGCTGTTAGGATTGCTCATCTTTGCATTCGTGCTGAGACCGCTGATGAAACAACTGAGCGTCCCTCCGGCCGAGCGCCCCCAGGAAGCGCTTGAACAGCATGCTCCCGCGGAATTATCCAGCGCGCCGGCGGCGCTCGCCGCGGCCGGAGAGCCGGCCGCTGGGGAACTGCCTGAATCAGGCTCGGAGAAAGAGAGGTTTACACTTCTCAAGGAATCGCTCGTGTCCAAAGTCAACAGGACACCCGCCGAGGCGGGCCGCCTGATTGAAGGCTGGCTGCGGGAAGACGAGGACTAGCCATGACCGAAGCGGCTTTCAAGACGCAAAAGCTGAAGGGTGTGCGGAAGGCTGCGGTGCTCCTGATCACTTTGGGGGACAAGGCCGCAAGTGAAGTGCTGCGGCATCTCACGCCTGGCGATGTGCAGCAAATTACGTCGGAGATTGCAAGCCTGCAGTACGTTCCGCGCGAGGTCTCCGCGCAAATCCTTGAGGAATTTAACGATCTCGTGGCCGCACAGGAATTCGTAACGCCCGGCGGCTCTGAATACGCTGGTAAACTGCTCGAGGCAGCCTTTGGAGAGGACGAAGCGAAGCGTCTTCTAACCCGATCGCTCCACTCTCATATCCCAAAATCCTTCGACCTTACGGACTTGACCAAGTCTGATCCCCAACAGTTGATTAAGCTCATCCAGGATGAGCAGCCTCAAACCGTGGCGCTGATTCTCGCCCACATGGGCGCAAAGATTGGCTCTGGCCTTCTCGCATTGCTGCCAGAAGCTGCGCGCGGCCCCGTAGTCGAGCGGTTGGCGCGAATGGGGCAACTTTCCGGCGATACCGTCCAGGGTGTTCTCCTAGTGTTGCAAAGGAAATTTCAGATGACGGTGAAACATCATGACCGGTTGGCCTACGGCGGAATCAATGCCGTGGCAGGAATTCTGAACCATATGGATCCCGCAACCGGCAAGACCATTTTGGAATCCCTCGAACAGGTGGATCCCAACCTGGCGCTCTCCATTCGGGATGTCATGTTTACGTTCGAGGACTTGCTGACGGTTCCCGAAAGCAGCATCCGTGGATGCTTGGGACCGATTGACAAGAAGACGCTGGCTGTCGCCTTAAAGGGCGCTTCAGAGGACCTGAAAGCGCACATCATGAAGTGCATGTCTTCCCGGGCTGCGGAGATGTTGACTGAGGACATGGAAGCCTTGGGGCCGGTGCGAATGCGGGAGGTCTCAAAGGCTCAGGGGGAAATCGTGAACACGCTTCGCAGCCTCGAAGCGGAGGGCAAGATCAGTTTGAGGAACGAGGAAGAAGATGCCCTTGTTGTCTAAGGCCAAACTCCTCGGCGAGCCGGGAGAGCATTCGGGGGAGATGCAGGAATTTGTTTATCGGGGAACGGGCGGCGTGCAGGTGGACAGCGCCGCGACTCCGGCCGTTTTACCTGCGGGTACAGAGTTGCTTTGGGCGGAAGCTCCGCCGGAGCCGGAGAAGGATTCCGAGGACCGTATTTCTCCCGAAGAGATGCAAGCACGCGAACAGGCAGCCCGGCAAAGAGGCTTCGAGGAAGGCGTCGCGCAGGCGCGAGCGAACTTCGAAAAGGCGCTCGTTGCGGAGCGCTCCGGACTAGCGGCAGCGCTCGGCGAGTTCGCCAAAGGCCGCCAGGCCTATTACCAGAAAATCGAAGAGGAAGTGGTTCGCCTTGTGCTTTCGATTGCACGAAAGGTTCTGCACCGCGAATCCCAGCTCGACCCGATGCTGTTGAGCGGGGTCGTGCGCGTCGCCCTGGAAAAAATGTCAGCCGGAACGGTCGTGAAGCTTCGCGTCCCTCCGAGCCAGGTTGACGCCTGGCGCGCGGCGATTCGCTCGATGCCGGTGCAAACTCTGCGCGTCGAGACCTCCGCCGACGAATCCCTTACCGGACCGCGCTGCCTCATCATCACGGAAATGGGAACGACGGATGCCTCTCTGGAAGCACAACTCGGTGAGATCGAGCGTGGCTTTTTCGATCTTCTGTCTCAACGTCCGGCACACACCCTCGCCGCCGCTGATTCTGATCCTGGTGGATCAGCTCAAACGCCGCGCGCCGCGCCCGTGGAGAGCAGCCTATGACCGCGATGCTGAGCTCGTATTCCAACTACATCCGAAGCCACTCCACGCTGCGCTGGCGTGGGCGGGTGACCAAGGCGACCGGCCAGCTCGTCGAGTCGGAAGGCCCCTATTGCGCGGTTGGAGAGTGCTGTGAAATCACGGATGGCCGGGGCCACGCCTACGAAGGAGAGGTAGTGGGCTTTCGAGGCCCTACCGTGCTCTCCATGGCTATTGAGAACGTGCAAGGGGTCCGCTACGGTGACCGCATCACCACGTGGGGCGCGCATCCGGCGATTGGGGTTGGAACCGGGATGACGGGCCGCGTGGTCGACGGAGCCGGACAGATTATGGACTCGGGTCCGCGCTTCCAGATTGAGCAACGGTGGCCGCTTCATTCTGCGGCTCCTCTCCCCCTCGACCGCATCCCCATTTCCCATCCGATGGGTTGCGGGGTGCGCGCCATTGACGGGCTCATTACCGCCGGGCGAGGCCAGCGATTGGGAATTTTTGGAGGCAGCGGCGTTGGGAAAAGCACCCTGATCGGTATGATGGCCCGCGGCAGCGCCGCCGATGTGCTTGTCCTGGGGCTCGTGGGAGAACGCGGAAGAGAAGTTCGGGAGTTCCTGGAGAACGCCCTCGGCGATGAGGGCCGCAAGCGTTCCGTGGTGGTGGTTTCAACTTCAGACCAGCCTCCTCTGCTTCGTATCCGCGCTGCCCTGGCCGCTTCCTCGATTGCAGAATACTTTTGCTCTCTCGGGAAGGACGTCCTGCTGGTTGTGGATTCGCTGACCCGCGTTGCCATGGCCCAGAGAGAGATTGGCCTTGCCGCCGGCGAGCCCCCTACCTCCCGCGGCTATACGCCTTCCGTCTTCACGCTTCTGGCTCAACTTATTGAGCGCGCTGGACGCTTCCGCAAGGGAAGCATTACGGCCTTCTACACCGTTCTCATGGAGGGCGATGACCAGCAGGACGCTCTCGTCGATTCTGTCCGCGCCCTCCTCGATGGGCATATCGTGTTGGACCGCCGGCTCAATATGCAAAACCATTTCCCCCCTATCTCCGTCCTCGATAGCCTGAGTCGGCTGATGCCCTCCGTCTGCTCGCGCCAGCATTTGGAAAAAGTTCGCGCTCTTCGCAAACTCCTCTCGTCCTACTCTGGCGCGGAGGACCTGATCCGCGTCGGCGCCTACCAAAAGGGATTGGATCCTGTCCTTGACCGCGCCGTAGCGGTGGTTCCGGCAATTAATAACTTTTTACAGCAGGAAACCGGCAAAGCAGCGTCTTTCGATGACACTGTTGCCGCCCTTATGGCGCTGCCGGAGTGACTCTCCCATTTCGGGCGTAGAGGCGGCTTTATGCCGCCAGTTCCGGCTTCGAGCTTTCTATTCAAGGAGATCGCCGCTCACATAGCGGCGCTATCTCACGGCGGCAACTGAAGCTGATAGACACTCTGCCCTCGCCCCGTTTGGGGGAGAGGGCGGCGCACAGCGCCGGGCCTGCGCCCACCGAAGGTCGCTTACGCTCCAGAGCTTCAGCGACGGAGCGGCTCCTGCCCGCAGGCGGGTGAGGGGGTCGCCGAAAAGCTTGCTAAAAAAAGATTCTACCGGATTGTAATAAAGATTCTGGGCGTTTCCGCCGGAGTGATTCTCCCATGCCCTTCGAGTTTTCTCTGCGGTCTCTGCTGCGGCTGCGCCGCGTTCAGGAGCAACGCGAGCGAATGCGCCTGGCTCTCCTGAATTCATCCCGCGCCCGCGCGCGCAACGAGCGCGACGAGGCGGATCGGCAGGCCGTCTTGGGATTCGAGACATTCGACCAAAAGCTCCAGGCCGGTCTTTCCGGCGCGGAGTTCCACTTGGAACGGGTCTCGCTTCAACTGCTGGCCAAGCGGCGCAGGGATCTCGAAGCGCTCATCGAGGCGCTGAATCTGCAAATGCAGAAACAGGTGGAGGTATTTGGGGAGTCACAAAAGAAGCGGAAAGTTCTCGAGAGCCTGCGCGAGCGCCAACTGAAGGCCTTCGAGCTGATTCAAAACCGGCGCGAGCAACAGCGTGTGGATGACCTCTTCGCGCGCCGCATCAAGAGGTAGGCGTTATCTCAGCTCTTCCATCACCTGGTCGAGTACAGCCTTGGAAGGCCGCACGCGTGCTTCCAGTAGCGAGCAGAGCGGCTCGTCAACCAGGTTCAATAAATCAACAAAGTTTTGCGCCTCCGTGTTGACGTAGAGCAGACCTGTAAGAACCTCGCCTTTTTTCTGGGCCTGTTCGAGCACACGGAACGCCTGGAGTTTCTCGGCAGGGTTATAGTCGATATCCAGTTTCCGGAGCACCAGCCTTGAGCCATCGTGCAGTTCCACTTCCTGCGCCGTCCCCGGATCGTAGTCCACGCTGATATCTTCAAAAAAGGGAACAAAGCTGACTTCCTCAAGGGCCAGTTCATGGTCCTTCACATAACTGTAACTCTTCGTCGAACCTTCGTGATCGTTGAAGGTGACACAAGGCGAGATAACGTCCAGCATGGCCGTGCCTTTATGCCCGATGGCTCCTTCGAGCAACGCGAGCAACTGCTTCTTATCCCCGGAAAACGAGCGCGCCACATAGGTTGCGCCCAGTTGAATCGCCAGCGCGCAGGTGTCGATAGGAGGAAGCTCGTTCACCACTCCGGTCTTGAGCTTGGAGCCCAAGTCAGCGGTCGCGGAAAATTGGCCCTTCGTAAGGCCATAGCAGCCGTTATCTTCAATGATGTAAATGAGAGGCAGATTGCGGCGCATCAGGTGAACGAATTGGCCGATGCCAATGGAGGCGGTGTCACCGTCTCCGCTCACCCCAATGGCAACGAGCGTCCGGTTGGCCAGCAGCGCGCCCGTGGCGATTGAAGGCATGCGGCCGTGAAGGGCATTGAACCCGCAAGCCGGGCCCAGGAAATACGCCGGACTTTTGGACGAACAACCAATGCCGGAAAGCTTGGCCACGCCGTAAGGCTCGACGCCAAGCTCGTAAAACGCCTCGATAATTCGCTCCGAAATAGCGTTGTGACCGCAGCCCGCGCACAGGGTGGTTTTGCTGCCGCGGTAAGCGGTAGTCTCAAGCCCAATCCGGTTTTTCTTCCGCGGCATTATGGGGGTTGGGGTGGTAACGGCAGGCATTTTCAGGCGTTAGCCTCCTGGGAAATGATGGCATCGGTCACGCTGCGGGCGTCGATCGGCAAGCCGTTATAGTGGCGCACGCTTCGCAGTTTTGCCGCGGCGGCAGGATCGAGCTCCATCCGCAACAGCGAATAAAGCTGCCCATCCCGATTCTGTTCTACCACGTAAATCCTCCGCTGGCGGCGAACGAAATCCTTAACGCCGTCGCTGAAGGGAAACGCCCGCACGCGGCAATAGCTGGTCTTCAATCCATGCTCGCGATCGAGTTGGTCGCGCGCTTCAATAATGGACCAATGGGTTGTACCGCAGGCCAGCAGCGCGAAGTCAGAGCTCTCGGTTTCTTCAATTGCCGGCGCCGGCACGCGCCGCCGCGCGGTTTCAAATTTCCTACTGAGCCGGTCCATGTTGTTCACGTAGTCCTGCGGCTTCTCGGTATACTGCGCCTTCTCGTCGTGCCCGCTTCCCCGCGTGAAATACCCGGCCGCTGGGTGGCGCGTTCCAGGCAGGGTGCGGTAAGGGATAGCATCGCCATCTACGTCCCGATATCGGCCGAACGCACCGATTCGATCGAGGTCTTCAGCAGTAAGGACTTTTCCGCGCGCCATCGCTTTTTCCGGATAGAGGAACGGCTCGGACATCCAGTAATTCATTCCCAAATCCAGATCGCTGAGTACGAACACCGGGGTTTGCAATTCTTGTGCCAGATCAAACGCTTCCATGGCCATCGTAAAGCACTCTTCGGCCGAAGCTGGGAAAAGAAGAGGATGTTTCGTGTCGCCGTGGGAGAGAACGGCAGTGGAAAGAATATCTCCCTGGGCCGTCCGCGTGGGAAGACCGGTGGAGGGGCCGACGCGCTGGATATCGAAGATGACCGCCGGAACCTCGCCGTAGTAGCCCAGCCCCGCGAACTCCGCCATAAGAGAAATCCCCGGGCCGGAGGTGGAAGTCATAGCCCGGGCGCCTGCCCAACTCGCTCCCAGGGTCATGCCCAATGCCGCCATTTCATCTTCGGCTTGCACGATGGCAAAAGTCGCTTTGCCCGTTTCCGGATCGATGCGGAAGCGTTTCATATAGCCGATTAAAGTCTCGCACAGCGAAGACGAGGGCGTGATGGGATACCAACTCACCACCGTCACCCCGGCAAACATGCAGCCCAGCGCCGCCGCCGCGTTGCCTTCGATCAGAATCTTGCCGCGGTTTAAATCCATCCGCTCAACATAAAAGCGATCGGCTTTCACGAAATGCCGGTCCGCGTACTCGTATCCCGCTTCGACCGCCTTCCAGTTCAGATCGGCGGCCTTTACTTTCTTCTTAAACTGTTTGCGGAGCGCTTTTTCGATTTCCGGCATTTCGATGCCCAGCAGTCGCGCCACCACGCCGTCGTAAACCATGTTGCGCACCAGCTTGCGCAGCTTGGCGTCGGGGCAGATGGGCGTGACGATCTGGTCGAAAGGCGCCGGATAGAAGATGAGATCGTCGCGCAACCGGTCGAGGTTCAGTTTCTGGTCATAAACCACGGCCGCGCCCGGCTCGAGCGAGCGCAAGTCCTCGGCTGCGCTCTCGGGATTCATGGCTACTAAAAAGTCAATCTCCTTGCGGCGGGCAATATAACCGTCGCGCGAAGCCCGTATCGTGAACCACGTAGGAAGGCCCTCGATGTTCGAAGGAAAAAGATTCTTGCCGGAAACAGGAATGCCCATCTGGAAAAGCGATCGCAACAACACCATATTGGCGGACTGGCTTCCCGAGCCGTTTACCGTCGCCACCTGGATGCTAAGATCGTTGATCACCCGCTCGGACGCTGGGCGGGATTCTCGTTCGCTAACTACAATATCCGTTGTCGCCATGAGCTCCTTGCCGTTCCTAGATTTTTATTATAGCAAACGAGACAGAGAGGCCAAGGAAACCCACGTGTCCCTAATCCGCCGATAACCGAAGGTGGTGGTGGAGGGCGGCTTGCCGCCCTCTTGATCACCGCCCCGGAAACCAACCAGGGTAGGGCAAGCCCGCACGGGCACACTGCAGGCCGGCCGTGAGAACGTGTGAATTATTCGAATCTGTCATGCAGAGCGCAGCGAAGCATCGCTGTATTTGCTTGAAAAGAAAATGCCGTGATCCCTTCGCGGAGTTTATCCTGAGCGAAATACGGGGATTCTTCGCCTCGCTCAGAATGACAAGCGAAGGGCTCGGGATGACAGGCTGGGCGCAATAAATTCACAGTTTCTGCGATGTTCGATTGGTGCTATCGATGGAATAGGGCATGTGAGGACTCAGGACACCCGAAAGAAATTTGGGGATTGGCGCAGACACCGCAGCGGTTGTGATATGAATATTGATTGTCCATATAAGCGCGCAATCCAGGGTGAAGCGGTGAACATAAGAATTCTCGGCGTTCCACTCGATCTCGGCCAGGAACGCCGCGGCGTCGATATGGGTCCGTCGGCGCTGCGGGCTGCCGGACTCAACGCCGCCCTCAAGGATCTGGGATACGAAGTAGAAGACAGCGGCAATCTGCACGTGAGAATCCCGGAGGAGCAACCCTTCGGCGCGAAGCGGGCAAAGTACTTGAACGAGATCGCGGAAGCCTGCCGCGACATTGCCCAGCGAGTTTACCGGACGTTGGAAGAAGGCTTCTTCCCCCTTTGCCTCGGCGGCGACCATTCCATGGCCATCGGCACGATTGCGGGAGTGTCCAAATTCCATCGTGACCGGGGACAAAATGTAGGTTTGGTGTGGATTGACGCCCACGGGGACATGAACACCCCGGAAATAAGCCCCAGCGGTAATATTCATGGCATGCCCTTCGCCGCTTCGCTCGGCTTCGGTCCGGAAAGCTTAACCGGGATCTATGACTTCGCCCCCAAGGTCCAGGCGGACCGTTGCGCGCTCATCGGCGTTCGCGATCTCGACTCCCGCGAGCGCGGCGCCATCAAGCAATCGGGTGTGTACGTCTTCACGATGCGAGATATCGATGAGCAAGGAATGCGCTCGGTCATCGAAAAGAGTCTTTCCCTCGCTTCCCGGGATTGCGCCGGCTTTGTGGTCTCTTTCGATATGGACGTGATGGATCCTTCAGAAGCACCGGGCGTGGGAACGCCAGTCCGCGGCGGGATTACTTTTCGCGAGGCGCACCTGGCCCTGGAAATGATTGCCGACAGCGGTAAAATGCTCGCTCTCGAGATGGTTGAGATCAATCCCATTATCGACATCATGAACAAAACCGCCATCCTGGGGGTAGGGCTCATCAGTTCGGCCCTGGGCAAGAAAATTCTGTAGGTCCTTGGTAGGAGAGCTTCCGTAAGGTCTAAAACAGTTCACGCTGTGCTTGGCCGTCGGTCGGAGGGTCGGAGCTGTCGGGCTGGTCAAACCGGACCCTGCTCGCTTCGAGGTATTCTGGGACACGCTCCATCGCGATCCAGCGGCGCCGAAGCGATTCAGCCACGAGGCCGGTGGTATTCGATCCCGCAAATGGGTCTATGATGATGTCACCTTCGTCCGTTAGTAGCCTGATAAAAAACTCTGGTAAAGCGGCCGGAAAGCGAGCCGGATGCATCTTCAGCCCCAATTCTTTGCTCCTCTTCGCGTAGGCGTCGTTCGCAGCATTGTTGCCGAATTTCAGCATGGTTTCTGGAATTGGGACGTCCCTCTCCGCCGGCAGCCCATCTTCTATCACATTGGAGGGGATTGCACCCCCGGCCGCGATCTTGTCGAAGGAGTTTCGAATCACATGGCCGGAGGGCCGGACGGTCGGCCGCACACCCCTTCGGCTGAGCCGGAGCATGTCGGGGCTGTACTGCTTCAAAACATTCAAGTTGCTGGCCTTGGGCCAAGGCGTTTTCGATAACCACCATACGTGCTCGACCGAATCTTTAATGCGGATTCGGCGGACCGTCACCCACTCTGCCGGCATCGGCATTTTAGCCGGGTTATACCAGAAGCACTCCTGGGCTAGGTGGAAGCCGACCTCTTCAACGAGAGCGATGAGGAGGTGGAAGTGATAGAGGGAACGGGTAGGGATGCTCTCGTTGTAGCTGCCGCCGATGTTAAGCACGAAGCTCCCGTCGCTTCTAAGGATGCGGAAAATCTGTTTGGCAAAAGGGATGAACCAACGGACGTAGTCGCGTTTGTGGGCATTTCCATATTCTTTTTTAAAATGCAGAGCGTACGGCGGTGAGGTAAACACCAAATGGACAGTCTCCGCTGGGATCTGCTCGAGCAATTTTTGAGAATCGCCCAAGAACGCGGCGCCAAGCGCAGTTTGATAGACAGGTTTCAAACCCAGCGAAGCCACAACATCGACTTCGCTTACGCCGACATGGAGATGGTTTTTTTGCATGAACCGCCCGGGACACCCCAATCGCTGGCCCCTATAATAGTCCCTGGCTAAAGGTTAGCGCAAATTAATTGACAATGTCAACCTATTTCCGTGACGCGAATGAGTGGATTTCACAGGCCGAAGCCGCCAGGCTTCGGGGCGTGTCGCGACAGGCAATTGCGGTTCTCGTCAAGAAAGGGCGCCTGCCGGCGCTGAAGATCGGGGGACGCCTGCTGGTCCGGCGCAAGGAAGTTGAGAGCTTCACGCCGGAAGCAGCCGGGAGACCCCCTAAATGACGCAATTGACAGATGAAATACGCGAACTAATCGACAGAGCAAATGAGGCAGAGCGGCGTATCGTCCTGAAGTATTTACGGCAACGGCTTCCGCCTCACCCGTTAGAGTAGCAATGGGGTACAACGGCGGAGGCGATTATGACCGCCATTGCCCGGTCTCCTGATCTGACACAACGAGGCATTCGCGGCATTTTGGCAGAAGCTGGTTTCGAGGAATTGATCCTCCCTGAGTTGACGGCGGCAGGATGGAATCCAGTTACGATTGTTGGTCATCAGGGCTACGATTTCCTCCTGCGAAAAGCGTCAAAACGAGTTCGAATCCAGGTGAAACTACAAAGGCGCGAGAGGGGCGTACCCAAGGAATTTGCTGCCCGATCTCGCGCTGCACTCAACTGCCCGCCAGGTAGGATGTACGTCGTCGAGGTGCAAAAGACCAGAGGGGGCGTGCGACAAGGGCGGAAGACGCGACCTTACCATTTTAGAGATTTCGACATCCTGGCCGTGAACTTGCACCCGTCAACTGGAAATTGGCAACGGTTCCTCTATACGGTCGCGAACTGGCTTATACCGCGAGCGGAAGAACCCAAGCTGATTGCAATTATGCAGCCAGTTCCTGAGTGTGCTGATGAGTATTGGACTGATGACTTGGCGCGCTGCACCTGGTGGTTCCTGTCCGGGATGCGGAAGCGATTGTATTCTGATGGTGCTTAACTCAGGGAAGAAAGATACTTGCGCTCTCGCCGGGTGAGAACGCTAGCTGATCGCTGGTAGCTGAGACGTGGCTAAAAAAATCAAGGTGGGCATCCTCTTCGGCGGCCGCTCGGGCGAGCACGAAGTCTCGCTGGAATCAGCGGCGTCGGTGATGAGAGCCCTCGATCCAAGCCGGTATGAAATCACGCCCATCGCCATAACCCGCAAGGGCCGATGGCTGCTCGGGCCAGCGCTGAACGCAAACTCGCCGATAGCGCTGCCGGAAGTCTTGGAAAACGGTGAGCCAGTGATCGCGCCCCCCGATCCGGGATGCCCCCAATTAATTCCTCTGAACTCGCAGGGGCCGCAGCGTGCTGCCAGCGCTAGCCGTCTCGACGTGGTCTTCCCCGTTCTCCACGGAACCTTCGGAGAAGATGGCACCGTCCAGGGTCTTCTGGAACTGGCCGGAATTCCGTACGTCGGAGCAGGAGTGCTTGGCTCGGCCGCCGGCATGGACAAGGATGTGATGAAACGGCTATTTCGCGACGCCGGCCTGCCGGTTGTGCGTTGGGAATTGGTGCGGAGGACAGGTTGGGAGCAGGAGCCGATGCGGGTGAGAAAGCTTCTCGAGCGGAGAATTGGCTACCCAGCTTTCGTCAAGCCCGCAAACCTCGGGTCGTCAGTAGGCATCACCAAAGTTCATGCCCGGAAGGAATTGGAATCTGCTCTGAAGCGGGCATCCCGGTATGACGCGAAAATCGTGGTGGAGGCGGCCATTGACGCACGCGAAATTGAATGTGCCGTGCTGGGGAACGATCATCCGGAGGCTTCCCTTCCCGGTGAGGTCATTCCTGTAAACGAGTTTTACGACTATGAAGCGAAGTATGTGAGCGAAGGGTCTCAACTGATTATCCCCGCGCGCCTCGGAGAACACCAGACGAAGCGCATCCGGCAGCTTGCCGTTCGGGCTTTCAAAGCGATTGATTGCGCGGGGATGGCGCGCGTGGACTTCCTGATGGAGCGCCGCACCGGAGTGATCTATGTCAACGAAATCAATACCATTCCCGGATTCACTTCCATCAGCATGTATCCCAAGCTGTGGGAGGCGACCGGCCTGCCGTACACGAAACTTCTTGACCGGCTCATTGAGCTTGCGCTTGAACGAAGCCGCGAGATGAGCCGAAACCGCTACACCACCCCCGGAAAAGAGTGAACGGCTCAGGCGTTAACCGCCCAAAGCGATCTTTTGCTGCGTCCCAGGCAGGGAGGAGGGCTGGTACGGCTTGAAACCGGCGCGGTCCATTCCGCGCTGCGCTTCCGGATTCTTCATGAACGTCTCCCAGACAAACCCCGTACGCAAGTTCTCAGCCATCAGCATCGTGATTCCCGTGTCGATTCCGATGACGTCATGGTCGTACCAGTTCGTGAGAGGATTGAAGGCGTCAACAAATCCATACTTGCTCCAGGCGCCCTTGCCATAGCGTGTCTTGATGTTTCGCAGCACGGTGAGAGCAGCCTCGGGCATGAATGCCAGCGATCCTCCCGCCGCGCTCGGCACTACGGTTCCATCAATCGGCCCCATTTCCGGAGGGCCTCCCCAGACCACATAACCGCCGAATTGCGAATCCGAAGCGCTGATGCCCCATAGGTCCTTACTATAGTCGGGGAACTGCCGCGCCAGCTCCAGGCAAAAGATGCGATGGGCTTCGGTAGCCATGATGGAATTCTGAAAATAATCCGCATATGGGTCGCGTTTCTTCCGGAAGTCGAACCACGCCTGCGAGTACTGATTGATGAATAAGGGAGCGAATGAGCCGATATAGCGAAGACCGTGATATTCGAACGTCACTCGCTTCCAGGAGGTCCAAGTTTGCGCGGGCAGGGGGCGATAATAAGCTCCCATTCCTAAGAGGTAGATCATCATGAGCTCGCTATAGTCATTCCATCGATAAGGCAGAAAGCCAATCTCCGGAGTCCATCCCATCGACAACAGCGGAGTGTCTTCAGCCAGCCATGACCAGTCAAGGCGGTTAAAGATGTCGATCGCCAGCCGGCGGATCTCGTAATCGGGGAAATACTCACGGCACGTAAGAACCCCACATAGCAGGATGGCTGTATCAATGGACGAGACCTCCGAATCCCACAGCCGTTCGCCCGTATTCATATTGGCGTAATGAAAGAAAAAACCTCGGTGGCGGGCCAGCTCCTTCCAGAGACAGCGCAGCGTGGCGAGCACTCGCCCGCGAGCCTGGGCAAAAGAAAGATAGCCGCGTTTGTGGCCGATGCACAGAGCCGTCAAGCCGAATCCCGTCGCGGCGATGCTCGCGACCACTGTGTGATCGGTGCTGCGCACGTTGCAGCGGTCTTTCACCAGGCCCGTTTGCGGGCTGGCCTGTTCCCAGAAAAAAGCAAAGCTGGCTCGTTCCAGGTCTTCCAGGAAGGCGTCATCCTCTTTCGAAAGAGGCGCAGGGGCGGCAGCCGCTGCCGGCTGGGACGGCGTTTCTTCAAATGCTTGAGGAAGATCTCGGCCGAGTCCGGCCAGCGGCAGACTCACGCCCGCGCCCAAGAGCTGCCCGAGCAGCGCTCGGCGTGAATAGAGTTGGCAGCGATCTTCTCCTGTGTGTTTATAGCTCAAATTAGCAACCTTCGAATTCGCAAGCTGGTAGCGCGGACCACCGGCTTTGTGGTCCGCGCCTTTTCGCTGGCCCATCGCTGCCGTTTAGTCATCGAGCGCGTCAGAATACCCTCTGATTCCAGAACGCGAATCTGACCGACACCGCGCGAAGAGCCGCAGACCGCAAGGGCAGCGGTCTGCGCTGCCTGCTTGAAAACATAACTTTTTCTCCGTGTCTTGGTGCCTTTGTGGTGAAATGCGAAAATTCTTTCACACGTTCTCAGTTTCAGGATCGTACTCGTTGCGCTCAAAACCGGTAACCCGGTGCAAGCTCGCACCGGTAGACCTGCGCTTTATTCGCATTGACCCTGCCGTGGCACTCGGCCCACGGTATATCGGGATCCGGCCCAAGCGGAAAAACAATGGGATCTCCGCTGATGTCTGCTTCAATGCACACTCCTTCGGCAGAGGGAGGCACCGTAAAATTCAGAACCCGTCCTAAGATTACAGGATACGATGTGCGCACGTCGTCGCTCTCCATGGGATGAAAGATCTCAGCTTCGACGACAAATGTCGCGGTATCCGACCAGTCGTAGGCCGTCAGACTGAGCGTGCGCACGCCGCCAGGAAGATCCTGCGGCGTGATTCTTGTAAACGGGCAGGGACCCGCGACGCAGGAAACTCGTGCGTTGCGAAATACATTTCCTTCTCCCGCATCCAGTACGATGGAGGCTTTCGCCGCTTTCCACTTGCCGTCGGGCGAACACGGCTGCGTGTCCTTGCAAGGAACGTTGCCGGTGTTCACCACTTGGAATGCTTTGACCGAACTCCCCACGTTCACTGCTGTTGTTGTCTTCACGGTGTATCTCACCGAGATATTGGAGATAGTCACTTGCGGGCCGAGGAGAGTAGCCGCATGCTGCTGAGCGGTGGGAATCATCTTGGCCACGTAGAGCTTGGCTCCGCCGGTTACTGGGAGTTCAAGCGGCTGATATCCCGTGTACCGGAAAAGAAGCGTGACGGGCGAGTCCGTTCGGGTGCTGATGGGCACGACGAGCTTGAAGAAGCCCGAAACACCGGACTTGCACGATTCGATCGCCAAACCTCCCATGGCAGTTATCTCCACATCGGAGAGAGGCAACTCCCTGTCCGCCTGAGACGATCCGCGGATCACCGCCCCCTCTAACGTCAGCCGCTTTATTGGTTTGGGCCGGCGAACTAGCATCGTGATGACCAGGCCGCCCGCGATTGCCACGATCGCTGCAGCCCCTATTGCCACTTTGCCGCTCCGGCTCATCTGAGAACCCCGAAAATATCTTACGTCATTTCCACGCGGAGATGACCGTGCTTTTTGGCCAGGTCCAGTCAAAGTCGCCAAAAGCATCCAGGATAGCCTAACAAAACCGATGGGATGTAAAAAGCCCTGCCCCGCGCTGCCACGGGTTGATTTCGCAACGGACCTTGCCCACTATTAGGATGTGCGATCCATAGAAAACCGGATAGAAATCCGGGGAGGCGTGCATGCCAACACGACGTGAGTTTCTTGAAAAAATGGCGGGAGGAACACTCGCAGCCGCTGTGGCCTGCTCGCTCCCCCAACGACATCTGCTTCGAGCAAGTAATCGTCCCCGCTTCGCATCTGCGATCTTTGGGAGCCAGCGCACCGTCACCTCTCTTGCCGGTTTGCGGACTACCGCGGTCGGCTGCGACACCTGGGTGACGCTGCCGGATGCCACAGCCGACCATTCGGTGCTTCTGGCCAAAAATAGTGACCGTCCGCCGATGGAGGCTCAGGTTCTGGTCAAGTTCCCCCGCCAGCGCCATGCCCCGGGTGAAGTGGTGAAATGCACCTACATCGAAATCCCGCAAGCCGCTGAGACCTATGAACACATTGGCTCCAAGCTTTGGTGGGCGTATGGCTACGAGGAGGGAATGAATGAATATGGCGTGGCGATAGGTAACGAGGCGGTGTTTTCGAAAGAGCCCGCGCGCTGGGGCGACGGCCTTTTAGGCATGGACCTTCTCCGTCTCGGATTGGAGCGCGGCAAAACGGCCTATGAAGCGATGCGCGTGATGATCGATTTGCTTGAAAGGTATGGCCAAAGCGGCGACTGCGAGCACGCCGGCGAGTGGGGCCACGCGAACTACGACAATAGCTACATCCTCGCCGATCCGCGCGAAGCCTGGGTTTTCGAAACTGCGGGCCGCTACTGGGCAGCTAAGCGCATCGAGCGCGGCGTTTATTCCATTTCCAACATTTACTCCATCGAGCAGGACTGGAATGAAGCGCATCCTCGGCTGGTGGAGCACGCAACCGAGATGGGCTGGACCCAATCAGTGAAAGACTTCAATTTCGCGCGCGACTATGGGGACTACTGGCGAAAAGATTCCAAGAATCCGGGGAACATGCAAATTCGCCGCAATATGACCCTCTCCTGCCTCCGCCGGGACTTCTCACACGTAACTCCCGCCAGCATGATGGCAATCAGCCGCAGCCATCTGGAGGGGACGATCGTGGCGCCGCGCTGGACACCGCCTGAGACTTTCTGGCCTACCCCTTGCATGCATGACACCCCTCAATCTCCCTACCATAGCGCGGCATCTATGGTTGCCCACTTGCGCGCGGATATGCCTGCGCTACTCCGCCAAGTGTATTGGGCAAGCTTTTCCAATCCGTGCTGCAACGTCTTCAAGCCATTTTATTTGCATGGACCGGCAGTTCCCGCGTCCTACGCGATGGGAACCAGCGCTTATTCTGAGGATTCGCCTTGGTGGTGGGCCAACCGTTTGAAGTTACTCTGCGACCTCAACTACCGCGCCGTGAACCCCTCTGTCCGCCGTGTGTTCGACCAAACCGAGCCCTGGGAAATGAGCCGTCAGCAAGGCGTGGAAGCCGAGGCACTGAGAGAAGTCAAAGCGGGAAGAGTGTCTGGTGGTATTGCGCTCTTGCAGCAGTTTATTAACGAGAACTGCGAACGCATCGGAAAAGAATATCGAACGCTGAACCAAAGCCTGCCGGAAACGCTCGCCGCCGATGACACAGACTATCTGTATACAGATTATCTGAAAGCATGGACCTCGCAGAGAGGCGTTCCCCTACCTCTGCATTAGCGGCTTGTGAACCGGCGGGTAGCGCAGCGCGGCCTTACGGCAGCAACCAAACCCGCGCGAAGCCGTTGCCCTCTCCCTCGCGAGAGGGTGGACCGCGGCCGGCGCTTTCTCCTGCCGGCGGGGGCCGGGTGAGGGGTCCCCGAAGTGGACGCCCCGATGATGCCAATGGATTGGCTTGTATGAACGCCAGTAAGAATCTCTCGCTTCGCGAGATCGCAGACACTCCACTGCAAGTGTCTGCGCCACCCAGCCCGAAGCTCTGAAACTTGTTCAGCTCGCCCAGAAAGGTGTGCCAGATTCTGCGGATGAGTCCAACTCGTCTCGTCACCGGCAAGGTTGTACGTGTAGTTCATCTGCACGGCCGAGCTCGATGTACGCGCCACCCCGCCCACCGCACCTCGACCCGGGTCGCCTCAGGTCTACCGGATGCTTCCTGTATAATTTAGCTTTTAGCATTTTCGAGGAAGAACATCGGCCATGGCCGCCGGAATTCGCAATCAATACGAGGTCGTGATCGGGCTGGAAGTCCACGTCCAGCTTCTCACCCGGTCTAAGCTTTTCTGCGGTTGCTCCACCCGTTTTGGCGATCCGCCGAATACCAACACCTGTCCGGTGTGCTTGGGCCTCCCGGGGGCATTGCCGGTCCTCAATCGTGACGCTGTGACAATGGTGATGAAGGCGGCCCTGGCGCTCAACTGCGTTATCAATCCTCAATCCCGCTTTGCCCGCAAGAATTACTTCTATCCGGATTTACCGAAGGGATACCAAATCTCCCAGTATGATGAGCCGCTCGCAGAGGATGGCTGGCTAGAGATCGAGGCGGGTGGAAGCCGCAAGCGAATTGGCATCACGCGCGTCCATCTGGAAGAGGATGCCGGCAAATCGCTTCACGAGGGTTTTCCGGATTCGGACCGCGCATCGTATATCGATCTGAACCGGTCCGGAACCCCGTTGATGGAAATTGTCACGGAGCCGGATCTCAGATCCCCTGAAGACGCGCACGAATTCCTGACGCGCCTCAAAACCATCATGCTTTACCTCGAGGTCTCTGATTGCAATATGGAGGAGGGTAGCCTGCGCTGCGACGCCAATGCCAGCGTCCGCCGCGCCGGATCGGCAGTCCTGGGAACAAAAACTGAGGTCAAGAACCTGAACTCCTTCCGGTTTTTGCAGAGAGCGCTGGCCTACGAGAGCGAACGCCAGATCGAATTGCTGGAAAACGGACAGGAAGTGGTTCAGGAAACCCGGTTGTGGGATAGTCGCGAGCAAAAAACCTACGGCATGCGCTCGAAAGAGTTTGCGCACGATTACCGCTATTTCCCCGAACCCGACCTCCTCCCCCTGGTCATCACTGCGGATTGGAAGGAGGAAGCGCGGAGCCAGATGCCGGAGCTCCCCGACGCCCGCAAACAACGCTTCACTCGAGACTACGCACTGGCGGACTATGATGCGGCTCAATTAACCAGCTCGAAAGCCCTTGCCGGTTACTATGAGGAAGTGGTGAAGGCAGGCGCAGAACCCAAGCAGGCAGCCAACTGGACGCTCACCGAGCTTCTCCATCTGCTCAAGGAATCGAAGCGAGAAATTGCCGCCTCCCCTGTTCCGGCGGCGAGCCTTGCGGAGTTGCTGCGCCTGATTGCTGAAGACGCCATCAGCGGGAAGATGGGAAAAGAGGTCCTGGCGGAAATGTTTAACTCCGGCAAGAGCGCTCCTAACGTGATGGCCGAGAAAGGCTTGAAACAGATGAGCGATCCGGAAGAGATTACTGCTGCCGCCCGTGAAATTATCGCGGCCAACCCAAAACAGACCGGCCAGTATCGCAGCGGCAAGGCGGCCACTCTCGGCTGGTTTGTAGGCCAGGTGATGAAGACAACACGCGGCCAAGCGAATCCTCAAGTCGTGCAGGAAATTCTGAAGAAAGAGCTTTCAGCGGTAAAGGAGTAAACCATGCTCAGTATAGGTGACAGGGCGCCGGCCTTTTCTCTGCTCTCTGATTCCGGCGAAAAGGTCAGCTTGAAAGATTTGCTCGATCGAACGCTGGTCCTTTATTTTTATCCGCGCGCCGATACACCGGGGTGCACCAGCGAGGCCAACCAGTTCCGGGATGCCTGGAGGGAATTGGAAAAAGCGGGCGCCCGCGTGGTGGGCGTGAGCGCGGACTCGGTCGAAGACCTGCAGAAATTCCGCGACAAATACAAGCTGAATTTTCCCCTGCTCTCGGACAGCAGCCATCATACGCTCGAAGCCTATGGCGTCTGGCAGGAAAAGAATATGTACGGGCGGAAGAGCATGGGAATCGTGCGGACAACGTACGTGGTTGGACCAGACGGTACCATCAGCCACGTTTTTCCGAGGGTGAAAGTGGATGGCCACATTCACGAAGTTCTGACGGCGCTGAAGGGATGATATCAGGCCGGGCGCGGCAGAACCTCATCGACATAGCGTCCAGGAATATTGTTTCCGGTTTAAAAGACCCTAGCTCCCCCTGAAAATCGCAGTTTTCCCTCTCCCGCGGGAGAGGGTGGACCGCGGTCGGCGCTTTCTCCAGCCTGCGCGGGCCGGGTGAGGGGGTAGGTCAGGCCGAGCGCGCAGCCGCGCTCTTGCGGTATTGGTCGAGACACTCCTGGGAGCAGAAATGAAGAAGCTGGCCGTGCAATTCAAGCTGGTGAGAGAGCTCGGTCGAAACAAACATTCCACAGACCGGGTCCCGGACCGTTTCGCCGCGAATCGTCTGCTTCTCCGTGTCGGGCCGGGGGGAGGAGCCGGCGCTCGAAAAACGCGCCCGGGCAGAGCCGGAAAGGCCGCGAAAAGCGGCAAACACCATACGTACAACCACGAGTAGACTAACCAACTCGAAAAGGATATCGATTAACCGAGCCATCTGTTATTGTGACGTCCCGAAACCGCAGGAAGATGCCTGACTAGCGGGAGATGGGTTTCGAAGCCGCCATCTCCGCATCCAGGCTTTGCTTGATCTGATCCAGGTTGGGATAGCCAGGATTAATTTCCCGCAACTCCTCCCACGCCTGCTCCGCCGCCCTGAAATCGTGAGTGCCCTCCATATTGACGACAATCAGATTGAACAATGTAGGCTCGTGGTGAGGGTCAATCCTGATCGCTTCGTTGAGCTCCTTAAGAGCTTGATCGAACTGCCCCAGCTTGAAGTAGCAGGTTGCTAAATCGGTGCGGGCATCCACGTTCCCCGGATTCAAATCAACAGACTGGCGATACCACGGAATTGCCTCCGCCCATCGTTGCTGGTCGTAAAAAAAATCAGCCAGCTTCAGGCGTGGTTCGGGATTCTTGGGATCTCGGGCTGCGGCATCTTCAAAGAAATGCACGATCTCCGCACCGTTGACGGGCGGATGCCCCTGAGGAAGGTCCATTCCCCCACTATCGGGCGAAGCGGAAGCGTTCGCCTGAGTTGGGGCCGCTACCGCGCTTTGGTTCGTCCCAGTCTTCTCCATTAACGCTGAATTCCGATGGGCGTTATAGGCGTAACCACATAGGAAGCCGACGCCCCAAAAAACCACAATGGTGAGCAAAGTCTCTTTCTTCACAGTCACTCATGCCGCCTTGCGACACCCCGTATGCATGAAAAGAACCCCTCCCCTCGCCCCCTTGGGGAGAGGGCGGCGCGGAGCGGCGGGCCTGCGCCCACCGAAGGTCGCTTACGCTCCAAAGCTTCAGCGACGGAGCGGCTCCTGCCCACGGGCGGGTGAGGGGGTCCCGGCCGAGGTTTTCAAGACAGAATCACCCTTCAATCAAAGCCGTTAGAAGTGTATCGAGGGCCGCTGGAGAACGTCAAGAAGCCGCGAGCAATCGTGCTAACATAAAATAGCTTATTCGGAGGCAGCTATGGGAGCTCGGCGCACGCACGCAGACCCGCGGACCAAAAGCCAACAAGCCGGAAAAGCCACCGTTATGAATAGAAATTCTCCCTGCCATTGGATAGTCCGTTGCGCAGGATCGCCAGCCGCCATAATAGCCGCGGCGATCCTTCTGGCGCCGCCTCAACCTGTTCGCAGGCTTATGGCGGGCGCGCAGGAGAACCAGCATGCTGGGTTTCGGCTTGCCTCAGCGGCCTTCAGGCCGGGCAGCTTCATCCCGAGCAAGTATACGTGCAGCGGCGCTAACGTTTCGCCAGCCCTTGAATGGACGGTGCCGCCGGTCGGAACCAAGAGCCTCGCCCTAATCGTGGCGGATCCCGACGCGCCTGGCGGCACCTGGATCCATTGGATCGTATACAACCTCCCCGCGCACACGCAGCGGCTTCGGGAGGGAGTGCCCAAAGCGGGGCAGATTGAGGGCGGCGCAATGCAGGGCACGAGCAGTTTTCAGGAGGTTGGCTATGGAGGCCCGTGCCCGCCGCCTGGCAAACCCCATCACTACCACTTCAGACTCTACGCCCTCAACGCTCGCCTGAGCCTGGAATCTGGCGCAACGCGCGGCCAGGTCGAGCAATCCATGAAGGGTCATATCCTCGCCGTAACAGAATTGATAGGGCTTTTTGCCCGCTGATGAAGCATCTCCCGCCTGGGGACCCGTCGTCATGTCGCTTCGCGACACCCTCAAAGAATGGTTCGAGCGTTGCCGGTGGAAAGCTTTGTAGCGCCGACCTTCAGGTCGGCATTTGGCCAGATGGCGGCTTGTTCGTCGGGTGAGCGGAAAGCCGCAGACGCAAGCACGGCGCGCCGCGTTACTATCTGGCCATGCCGCGAATAACGCACTTCCGAGACTTTGACGTGACCGTGTGCAGCCGTGCGTTGCGACAGTGCGTTGCGATTGACAGAACAGGGTGCGGAATGGTACAACGGAGCCGTTTGTTAAGAACCCTTATTAATGTGGCAACGAGCGAGGAGCAAAGCCGTCGCTTGCCTCTCATCGCTGCGAGGGAGGTGGCTGTGATCACTCGTGTTATCAGGCCGAGCCGCAAGTGCATGGTAAGAGTTGTCGGTGCAGGTTTGTTCTCTGTCCTCCTGCTTTTGCCCGCGGCGCTGTTCAGCCAAGGCTATTTCGGGACCGTAAGCGGGGAAGTAACTGACGCGAGCGGGGCAGTGGTGCCGAGGGCGAAACTCTTCCTGGTCGATCAGGCCAAAGGGTTCACATTCAGCACCACTTCGGACCACAGCGGGCGCTACTTGTTCACTCCGATTCCGCCGGGCACTTACACAGTGTCGGTGCAAATGCCCGGCTTTGCGAAGGAGGTACGCGCGAACATCCGGGTAGACGTCGGCGAAAACGCGACGGCTAACCTAACGCTCCAAGTCGCCAGCGCGACGCAAACCGTCCAGGTGGAGGGGCAGGCGGCGGCGCTCGACACCGAAGATGCCGTTACCGGCAATGTGGTTAACCGCAGGTTTCTCGCCGATCTGCCCCTGGTTGACCGTTATGTCCTTGACTTCACCCAGCTAGGACCAGGGATGAACCTTACGGACGACCAGGACTCGGTCAGTGACACCGGAACGGACTTTAATTCTAACGGCAGTCGCGCAGCCAGCGCTGACATTTTGCTGGATGGCGCTTCCATCACCAACTTTGAGCCTAATGGCGGCATCACTAACGTGACTTACACGCCCTCGGAAGAGGCGATTGAAGAAATGGTCGTGGCGCAGACTAACTTCAGCGCGGAATATGGATTTACAGGCTCGACCGTCGTCAACATGATCACCCAATCCGGCACCAATGGGTTCCATGGCAGCGTATACGATTACATTCGCAACCAACTGACCGATTCGAACGACTGGTTTAACAATGTCGCCGGCGTTCCGCTTCCGCCGGTGCATCGCAATAATTACGGCGGCACCTTTGGCGGACCCATTAAAAAGGACAAGGCCTTCTTCTTTTTTGATTGGGATGGCACGCGCGCGTCCAGTATGAGTACGTATCAGGCGGGCGTCCCGACCGTTGCGGAGCGTAACGGCGATTTCAGCGGGTTGTGCGCGGCGAACGGCGGCACGTTCAATTCGGCGGGCCTGTGCAGCGCTGCAGCGGGGCAAATCTGGGATCCGTATACCGGCACGTACCAAACTCCTGCCAATGAGCCGGCAGGAGCATATCGCAGCGCCTATATTCCCTTCAATAACATCGCCACCTACACCAGCCCGGGGAGTCCTGTGCTGAACGGCACGCCTTTTCAACTGCCCCAGGGGCCCGGTAACCTGATCGATCCTGTTGGCCAGAAGATGATGAGTTACTTCCCGATGCCGAATTACTCGGGTGGCGGCATCTACGACAACTGGACGGCTTCCGGAGCAACTCCTAGCGCCAATGACCAGTTTGACCTCAAGGTTGACTACCAGTTGAACGAGAAGAATTTGATCAGCGTAAAATATTCGGAAGACTGGAGCAGCACCACTCCTTACGACTGCTTCAAGAATTTCACTGATCCATGCGGAAGCGGGCCGGACACCTCAGGGTCACAGCTCGCCGCGATCAATTACACGAAGACCATCAGTCCCACTCTGCTACTCACCAGCAATCTGGGCTTCACCCGGGGCACGGAGTACATCTTAGCCTATAACAGTAAGCTGAACTCGAATCCCCTCGGCACTCTGGGTTTTCCATCCTACCTCGACTCAAACGGCTTTCAAGGCGTCCCTGCCATGGCCATTAGCGACTATTATTCAGCGGCTTACACCAGCATGGGACAAGATCCGTACGGCAATTACGTGCAAGGCCAGGATACTGGCCAGTGGACCGAAACTCTCACCAACATGCGTGGAAACCATGAGCTGAAATTCGGCTTCGAAGGACAATTACACCAGCAGAATTACATTCAGACCAACGCCCCGCTGGGTTACTTCAACATTGGTTCCGGGGGCAGCTCGCAGTGTCCGACGCCCGTTCTCACTGTGTGCGGTGGCGACAGCATGGCCAGCTTGATGATGGGCCAGTTTACGGACTCCTATGAAATCCAGGACAGGCCGGCTACTGAGAATTTCCAATATGCCGGCTACGCGCAGGACAACTGGAAAGTGATTCCCAAGCTGACGTTAAATTTAGGACTTCGCTACGAAGTCGCCTTGCCCCTCACGGAACGCTACAATCGCATGAACTCGTTCGATCCGAATGTGGTCAACCCGCTGAATGGCGGCAGCATTTCGTACGTCAATCCGCTGACCGGCCAGGATGAGACAACCGCACTCATGGGCGGCGAGGTGTTCGTGAATGGCAACGACCGGACGAACCGGTTGACGGATTGGAGCGAGTTCCAGCCGCGCTTTGGCCTCGCATATCTCTTTCATCACAAGACCGTCATTCGCGGTGGCTATGGGATTTATTACGACCCCACCCGCTCCGGTGCCAATGGCCTGATAAGCTACGGGTCCGAGGGCTTCAATCAGTACACCACGCCGGATGCCACCTACGAAAACAACGGAGCCACGCCGTACATGCGTTTCAGCAATCCTTTTCCCTACGGGTTGATGCAGCCGACCGGAAGTTCTCTCGGTTTGTTGAACGACGTGGGTTACGGCGCTGTCGGTCCGATCAAAAACAGCTTTTACGCAAGAGTGCCATACGAGCAGAGTTGGAGCTTCGGGTTTGAGCGCCAACTGCCTTCGAACATGGTATTGAGCGCTTACTATGTCGGCAAGAAAGGAACCGACCTGTACTACGAGGGCGCGAATGCATTGGATATTCTAGGACCATCCATTGAGAAGCTGTCTCCCAACGAAATTGGCAACCTGAGTAACTATGTCTCGAATCCCTTCGCCTCGCTCCTCACCTCCTCGTACTATGCAGACAGTGCTCTGTCGGCCCCGACGGTCCCGGCTTATCAACTGCTGCTGCCCTATCCGCAGTACGAGAGCGTCACTTCGGATGAGCCTCCAATCGCCAATTCCATCTACAACGCTCTGCAGCTCACGCTCTCAAAAAGTTACTCTAACGGCCTGCAACTCGCGGCGAACTACACTTGGTCGAAATCGATCGACGATAGCTCAATATACGATACCAACGTCTCCTGGCTTGCCAGTACCACGAGTGAGCTTTATATGGCTCAGGATCCGAACAATCTCGAAGCCGACCGCAGCCTTTCGACTTTCGATGTGCCGCAGAATCTAAAGATCAACTATACGTACGATTTGCCATTTGGACGCGGTCGCGCCTTCTTGACCCAAATGCCCAAGCCGCTGGAACTGATCCTCGGCGGCTGGAGAACCGCCGGCATTTGGGGCTGGCAGTCCGGCTACCCTCTGGCCTTCATCGCGAGTGGTGGCGGAACTCCCATACCGACTTACGGCTACCAGCGGCCCAACCAGGTCTGCACGCCCCAGCGCACGGGTGGGCCCGACGGGAATTGGGTCAACAACTACTTCGCCAATCCCAATTGCTTTCAATTGCCAGCTCCGTACACTCTGGGAGATATGCCCAGGGCCACCGGCGACGTGCGCAGTCCCTCCATATTCTCGTCGGATTTGTCGCTCGCGAAGGACTTCGGGCTCTCCAGCAAGCACGAGAGCTTGAAGCTCGAATTACGTCTTGACGCGGAGAATGCTTTCAACCATCCCGTGTTTGGCACGCCGGATGTGGGCGTGGGCGATCCGACATTCGGCGTGATCAGCTACACCAATAGCAACGTGCCTCCGAGGCAGTTGCAGCTGTCCGCGAAACTGAGCTTTTAGCAAATTCAAACTGAATTGCGGTCGTCTTGCGGGCGTGATAGACTAACCACCAGAGCGACACGATCTGGGTTTTTTTCTTCGCGCGCAAAACCCGAACCAGCCCAGGCCTCATCTAACGACGAGTGTGTGCCTGCTTCGCCTCATTCTTGGAGGCAATTTAAGAGCTCCGGCCAGCGCGCTGGGGACTTAAGGAGTCGAACTGAAGTGAATCGCAAACTGATCCGCCCTTCCCTTTCTGAAATCCAAGACCAGATGGCGCAGCGTCCACAGCGGCGAAAACCAGCCCCGCCGGATCAGACGAATGCCGAGAGCTTTTACTATATCAAGCAGATGCAGAGCCGCACCCCCATGGTGGTGGTGCTGAACACGGGCGAAACGGTTCGCGGGGTCATCGAGTGGTATGACAGAAACTGCATCAAAGTTCATCGCTCCGGAGAGCCCAACCTGTTAATTATGAAAAATTCCATCCGGTATATGTACAAGCAGTCAGAATCTAAAAACGGGGGCGGAAGCGACGGCAACTTTATCGAGGACACGTCGAGAGAATAGAGGATGGGCGCGCCATCCTCTGAGGCTAAATCTGAGGAAGCTCCGGCCCCTTCGGATGAAATCTCACCGCGAAGAGATCGCGCGAGCGCGAAAAGATTCGGAATCTACCGCGAGGGAGCGCTCTGATGGAAAGTCAAGTCAAAACAGCAGGTGTGAAAATCGAAAGACGTCCCAGCGGGCAAGGAGCGGCTTCCACAACCAATCTGCTGCTGGCTCTCATTTTTGTCGCGTCGACATGTACGCTTTTCCCTTCCGCTGGCGCAGCCCAACAAGGACAGGGCACCCGCTCAAAGCTTCCCGTCATTAACAAAATTACGTCAGGCGGACCCACGCGAGCAGCCTTCACGGGTAGTGTCCAATCTTTGAACCCCAAGCTTAAGGTATTGAACGTCAGTGCTGCCCGTGGGCAGAGCACCGCAATCTTTCCGCTGGGGAAGAAGACAAAAGTTGCAGACATTAACGGACAGAAATTAAAACTCGCCGCATTAACCCCTGGAACCAACGTTATCATCTACTACGAACAGAGTGATGCCCGCCGCACCGTGGAACAGATTCTCGTGCTCCCTGGAAACAGCCTTCAAACCAAGAAGAAGCCTCCCTCCTCGTGACTGTATTGAACAACACCAAGCTTTTTTAGACCGCCAGAACCGCGACGCCAGAACCGCGATGGTTGACGGCGGACGTTCGGAACCCTACAATGACTGTTGGATAAACAGCCAGAATGCCCTCGCCTGCCCCTTATCGGACCCTGAAGCGGCCGCCTCCCGGGGGTGTGCCGCGCGTGCGCAGTCACCGTATTTTCGGACAACTGGCTTTCGTGGTGCTAGTAATGCTGGCAATTGGGGTAGGCGCGCTGGCAGGCTTGATTTTTGTCTATTCTTCGAACCTTCCCCAGGTCAGCGAACTGTTTGATTACCGCCCGGATGTGATGACCCAGGTCTACGCCGATGACGGCACGATCATTGGAAGCTTTGCTCTGCAGCGCCGGGTGATGGTGACCTATAATCAAATCCCGCCAGTGCTAAGGAACGCTATTATCTCTGTAGAGGACCGTCATTTCTACAGCCACTTTGGCATCGACGTGCTTCGCATTGTGCGCTCGGCGATTGTGGATGTCGTCGAATGGCGCTATTACGAAGGCGCCAGCACCCTTACCCAACAACTGAGCCGGACACTCTTCCTGACCCCTCAGAAATCTTTCCGCAGGAAAATCCGCGAGGCCCTGCTCGCCATTCAAATCGAGCGGCATTTCACCAAGGACCAGATCTTCACGATGTACTGCAACATCATTCCTTGGGGCGCCGGAAGCTTCGGAGTGGCAGCGGCGGCGGAGCGGTATTTCGGAAAGCATCTGAATCAACTGACACTGCCTGAAGCCGCTCTGCTCGCCGGATTGCCCAGAAACGCCAGCTATTACTCGCCCCTTCGTTATCCCCGGCGGGCGATCTTGCGCAGGGATGAGGTGCTGGCGGCGATGCTGAATAATGGCAAGATCAACGCCGAGGAATACCGAAAGGCCTTGACGGCGCCCCTTGGACTTCACGTGCAGAAGTGGAATGAGGAAAAGGCCCCGTATTTCATCGACTATGTCCGGCAGTTTCTGCTCGACAAGTACGGCGCCCAGGAAGTAAACACGGGCGGTCTCCGGGTTTACACAACGCTTGACCCGCGCCTCCAGGAGATAGCATTGCGTACGCTGCGCGCAGGCCTGCGCGCCGATGATAAGCGGCGTGGGTGGCGCGGCCCTGAAAAAAACATTCTGAAACATCTGATATATAGTGCAGACGGAACTCCCGAAACCCTTGAAACCTATTCCGACCCCGACTGGGGCTCTCCCATACTGCCTGGCAGCCGCATCAATGGCCTGGTGATGAGAGTGACGGACGATTACGCGGTGGTACGGTTCGAGGATCTCAGGGCGCACCTAGCGCCGGCGGATTTCGCCTGGACTAAAGCGGCTACACCCGCGAGCGTGTTTTTGCCCGGTGATGTGGACCTTTTCCATATCACCTCAATAACCGGTGATCGCGTTCATGCCACGCTAGACCAATACCCCAGCGTTCAGGGAGCCATTCTCGTTTTGGACAACAAAACAGGAGAAATCAAGGCGATGGTGGGCGGCTATGAATATGCGCGAAGCCAATTTAATCGGGCGGTCGAAGCGGAGCGGCAGGTGGGTTCCTCCTTCAAGCCCTATGTCTACTCCGAAGCCCTGCTCGAAGGCTGGCGGCCCTTCGACAGAATTTTGGACGAGCCGGTGAGTTATGGCAACTGGTCGCCGCACGATTACGACGATAAGTACGAGGGATCCATCACTTTGCTGCGCGCCCTGGCCGAATCGCGCAATGTTCCCGCCGTCCGTTTGCTCTCGCGTATAGGAATTGACCGCGTCATCAGGCTCTGTCGCCAGTTTGGCATCACCTCGCGCCTGGTTCCCAACCTTCCCCTCGCTCTAGGCGCTTCTTCTTTAACGCTGATCGAGCACACCTCCGCCTATACCACTTTCCCCGACGACGGCTTGCACATCGAGCCCCGACCAATCTTACGCGTGGCGGATGATTACGGCCGGGTCATGGACGACTTCCCGCCGCAGGTCAGCGAAGTGCTTCCGGGGGGTGTCGATCGGGTCATGATTTCGATGCTCCGTGAAGTTGTCAATTCCGGCACGGCCGTTCATGCGCGCTCTCTGGCTGCTCAGTATCCGGTTGCCGGGAAAACGGGAACGACCAATGATTTTACCGACGCCTGGTTTATAGGCTTTTCGCCATCCACCACCTGCGGGGTCTGGGTAGGCTTTGACGACCACCATCCGCTCGGCAAAGGTGAAGAAGGCTCGCATGTGGCCCTTCCTATCTGGATGGACTTCATGAGCCAGGCTCTTAAGTCCGAGCCCGTGCAGAACTTTCCAGATTCTCCGATTCTGACCAGTCCCGATCAGGTCAAGCAAATCCTGGCGAGCGCCGGTTCTACGGGAGGGTTGCCCCAGAGCTCCCCATTGGCTCAAAATGTGCCGGGAAACAGTGTTCCTATCGCAGCGCCCCCCGTCACGCCGGTTTCGGCAGCCACGCCACCCCACAACCAGCCGTAGAGCATCTTCCGACGATCCCCGTTCATTCAGGTGCCGTCTAACATTGACGGGGCAAAAAGAGAATGGAACGGCGGACCTCTTTGAAAACGATGCTGGCGGGCGCGAGCTCACGAGCCGTGCCCATGGCCGGCGAGGAAACACTCGTTCGGCTAATCAAGCATACCGATCCAAGTAAGTATCGTCTCTACCACTCGCATCAGAATACCGGCTACATGGCCTGCCAGTACTCCTCACTTATAATCCGTCGGATAAGCCTGTGGAATTCATGAACATCAATGTATCAGCCGTGAAAGGGAAACACGACGCTTTCGGCGTATTTACCGTCATAAACCAAGGCAACGGCAAAACCGAAACCTATCATCCGTGTCAATGACCCCCGTTTGTCCGATTTCGGACAACAGTTTTGCGAAATCGGACGCTTATCCCCGTCTGCGGCGCCCTTGTAGGAAATCAAACCATTACGTTTCAAAAGGTTATGTACCTATTGAGAACGGCATCCAAGCTGCGATGAAGTGAGCAGCGTAAGGGTAGGGCTTGCCCTAACC
>JASHOS010000212.1 GCA_030040995.1 Terriglobia bacterium
CGCTATTTGAACGCCGCACCCTTAGTTTATGTGATTCTCGGCTTTCTGGTGATCCGTTTTCAGATGGGAAAAGCCTTCGGCCCACTCGCCAAAATGGGTGCTTCGAATCCGTTCTCATGGAGTTGGGGGCTATTCATCCTGGCGGGCGCGGCACTGGTGGTTGCGGTGCAGGCGGTGAAGAAGCCTGCAAGCGTCTGACGGACTGGGAAAAGCCCACGACGAATTCAAAAAAAGAATTCGTCGTGGCTACCAGCATGGACCCGAATCCCGAGCCCCGGATCTCGAACACCTGATACCTGAAACCTGGCACCTATTCGTGCCTCAATGCCACCATCGGGTCGACTTTTGTTGCCCGTCGCGCGGGAATGTAACACGCCGCTAGTGCTACCGCAAACACGGCGAGCACGACCGCGGCCAACGTAGGAACATCCACAGGTCCCACTCCAAAAAGCAGGCTCTCAATTAACCTGCCAACGAGGGCTGAGGCTCCGAGGCCCCCCACGAGACCGAGCAGCACGGGCTTCATTCCCTGGCGCAAAACCATTCGGCGCAGGTCTGAAAATTTGGCGCCAAGGGCGGTGCGGATGCCAAATTCGCGGGTTCGCTGTTCGACTGAGTAGGCAATGACACCGTAAATTCCAAGCGAGGCGAGGAACAAGGCAAACAACGCGAAGAGCAGTAGAACGAGCATCTGGAATCGGCGCGGCGCCGCAGACTCGGAAATTAACTCAGAGACGGGACTCAAGCCGACAATCGGCACCTCGGGGTCTGTCGCATGAATGGCCTCACGCACTTCCGTGCCTAGGCCCCGAGCTTCTCCGGCCGTGCGGATGACAACCCCGGCCGACTGCGGCACCCGCGTAGGCACATTGCTCCCGTACCAATAAGGGACGTAAACCATCATCACCGGCGGGGCGGCCAAGCTGGCGGTGTGGATATCACCGACAACCCCGATCACTTGCTCCTTTTTGGCAGGTCCCCACTCAGTCAAACAAATCCGGCCAGTCGGGTTCTGGCCCGGCCAGAACAGGTCGGCCACTCTCTTGGAAACCACTACGACATTTCTCCCGAGATCGCTTTCGTTGAAAATCCGGCCGGCAAGGAGTGGAACGCCCATAGCCTTGAAATAGCCCGGGCTCGCAACCCGGTAGTTGGCCTCCGGGGCCACGGGGCGGCCAGGAGGGACATCAATTCCTGTGACGCTCCTCTCTCCTGCAAGTGGCAAACTGCTTACCCACCCGACCGCCGTGACTCCGGGCAAAGAACGGAGGCGGTCAAGCACAACCGTGTAAAAATGAAGACGTGTCGCAGCCTTCGCATAGCTCTGTGGGGGCAGGTCAACGCCGGCGGTTAAAACTTTTTCGGTGGCAAACCCCGGGTTTTCGTTTACCAAATGCATGAGACTCGATGCCAGCAGTCCGGCAACGATCAATAGCAGCGTGCTCAGGCCAACCTCGAAGCCAACCAAAGTCTCCCGCAGTCGCCGCGACTGCCGGCTTTCTCCGGCCGCCAAACCTCCTGACTTGAGCACCTCCTGCGGGTCCGTTCCGGCCATGCGCCACGCGGGAAGAATCCCGAAGAGCGCGCCCGTGAGAACCGAAAGCAGTACCGCGAAAGCGAGCACACGCGCATCGATATGAACTTCGCTCAGGCGGGGCAGCCCGGGCGGCGCCGTCTGAACAAGCAAGGCAACGCCGGCGCTCCCAACCCCAATCCCCAGACCACCGCCGATCGCGGCCACCAGCAGACTTTCCGCCAGCACGCGCCGGAACAGGCGCCCGCGGGTAGCGCCAAGCGCCACACGGATGGCCGCTTCTCGCATCTGCCCAGGAACGCGGGCGAGCAGGAGATTTGCCAGATTCACGCATACGATCAAAAGCACCGCGCCGACCGCCGCCAGCAGCAGGATCAGTCCGTGCCGCGCCGAGCCCACGATCTGCGACTCGAGGGGAAATATGGCCGCCTTCAGGTCTATGCCTGTCGCCTTGCGATCCCCAAAGCTCACCTTCGCCTGCCGGATGATCTGCGCTTGAACCACGTTTAGTTCTGCAAGCGCCTGTGATGGCGTGCGTCCTGGCCTCAGCCGGCCTATGGCCGCAAAATCGAACTCCCCGATGGAAGTCAGCTCGTCCTCCTTCGGTCCGTTAAGCGGCTCGAAGAAATCCAGGTGATTTCCAAGGGCTACCAGTTCTCCTAACTTTGCGGGGAAGTGGAAAGACTCCGGAAGAACACCTACAATCACGTAAGGCGCTCCGTCGAGCGCGATGGTTCGGCCTATAACCGAGGGATCCGCGTGAAAACGACTTCGCCAGAACGGATAGGTTAATATCACGACGCGGCCGCGACCGGACTCATCTTCCTGTGCCAGAAAGTTCCGGCCAAGCGCCGGCTGCACGTCTAACACAGTAAAAAGATTCGCGGATGCACGAACGCCGTGAATTTCCTGTGCCTCGCCCGCACCCGTGAGATCGGCACTCGCGCCTTCGGCGATCGCGATGCTCGTGAAAGAATGACATTCCTTTTGCCAAGTGCGGAAATTGGACAAATTAGCCGGAAGCAGCGGGTAATACTTGGCCATCTGCGGCACGATTTCATTGATTAAATAGAGCCACTGCGATTCGCGGTAGGCGAGCGGCCGAAGTAGCACGCCATTCACCACAGAAAAAATCGCGGTATTCGCGCCGATGCCGAGGGCCAGCGTGATGATCGCAACGGCCGCGAAGCCGGGGTTGCGGCGCAATTGGCGCAGACCGTAACGGAGGTCTTGCAGAAGAGTTTCGAGCCAATTCCATCCCCACATATCGCGGCTCTCCTCTCTCAGGGCAAGCTTGTTACCGAAGCGCCTTTGCGCGGCGTAATGCGCCTCTTCGGGCGAAACGCCGCGCTCCACCTGTTCCTGCTCGCGTAATTCCTGATGCAGGCGCATCTCTTCTTCCAGATCGGCATCGAATTGCCCACGATGAAATAGCGCCCTGACTCTTCTGCCAAGCTCGGCTAGCTTATTCTTCATCTCCGTTCTCCGAGGTAGCCACGGCGAACGCTTTTTCTCGCCGTGGGTTCTTCGGGTAGCGCGGACCTTCGCGCTTTTGAAGGTCCGCGGCTTGTCCGAAATTTCGGGGGAAAAGCCGCAGACCCGCAAGCAGCGCGGGTCTGCGCTACCAACATGAAAAGCCCACGGCGAGAAAAAGCATTCGCCGTGGCTACCACTACCACTAACCACAAATCACGAAACACTGACCGCTTTTCATTCGTACCGCAGCGCCACCATCGGATCGACGCGGGCCGCCCGGCGGGCAGGGATGTAGCAGGCTGCCAGTGCGACTACCAGAAGCAGCGCCGATGAGGCAACGAATGCGATCGGATCAGCCGCACTAATGCCATAAAGCAAGCTGGAAATCAGGCGTGTTACTGCCAGCGCGACGGCAATGCCCGCAACTATGCCGATAAGAGCAAGCCGTAATCCTTGGCCAATAACAAGCCGCATCACACGGGCGCGTGTAGCTCCGAGGGCCATGCGGATGCCCACTTCCCGCGTTCGCTGCGCAACAGAATATGCAATCACTCCGTAAAGGCCCACGGTCGCGAGAACCAGGGCAAGCCCTCCGAAAACGCCAACCAACACACCCGTGAAATGTGCCGGAAAGAGCGCCACACTCATGTACTGTTGCATCGTCTCCGAGTCGATAATTGGAGTGGCGGGATTGAGAGTTTGGATGGTGTGCTGAACCGCGGCAAGCATACCGCTTGCTGGCAGCGCGGTTTCGACCACAAGCGTTGCGCTGCGCGCGTCCGGCATCTGAAGAAAAGGACGATAGAGAAACGGCTGGGGCGACTCTCTAAGACTGCGGTATTTTCCTGTCTTGACGACGCCCACGATCTCGACGCTTTGTTGTTTGCCAAATGCGAAGGAAATTCGCTGGCCCAAAGGATTTCGGCCCGGCCAGTAGCGCCGGGCCATGGCTTCATTGATGATGACAACGCCCGGGGACTTCTCATTGTCCGCCGGTGTGAAGTC
>JASHOS010000213.1 GCA_030040995.1 Terriglobia bacterium
CTAAGCCTTGTCTTTTCAGCAAGGCGATCGCCAAGGTCGGCACTACATTAGGAGCCTTTGCGGGGCGGCCTGCGAAGTCTCTGCGGCCTTGATCCGGGGCGGCGGTTGGGCGGGGAGCTTAAGCCCCAATCGGTGCAGGATCAGTTGCTGCTCCGGCTCCGGTTGCGTATAACGCGGCATGATCAGCCCCCGACCGTCGGTCGTAGGCAAGCACACATCGAGCATTTGAATCGTGGCCAGTTTTTCCAATATGGCTCGAGGCGTCAGGCCCGGTGCCAACGCTTCCAGCCTTTTCTTCAAGGTCACCGAAAGCGCATAGGCCTGGAAGGCCACAAAGATATGAGCTTCGACCCGCTTCTCCACTTGATGATAGATCGGGCGCAGCCCCAGTTCGCTCTTGAGCGCTTTAAAGGCTTCTTCGATCTGCGTCAGTTGGATGTAGAGCTCCCACAGCACGGAGGGATCTTCGCTCACCAGATTGGAACGCAGCAGGTAATGCCCGTCGCGCCGTTCCGACTTCTCCAACTTCTCCCTGTCCAAGCGAAAAGTGAACGCCTCACGAGTGACTTCCTTGTCCGCCTGCGGCAAGCGAATCCGTACAAAGCCAAAGGCTCGCCCCGCTTCCTTTTTCGCAGCCCCGATCCGCAACAGCAGTTGGTCACGGGCCGGGCACTTCCGCCGCAGGTCCCGCAGCTTCCAAAGCAAGCGCACCAGCTTACGCCGTCGGATGGCTCGCTCCTTCGCCCGCCGCCCTTTGCTCTTGGCCAGCACATAGAGTTCGCCGTCCTCCGCAAACAACTTCACCTCCACCGATTCGCGGACCTTCTGCCAGGGCAAGTCCAGCCACTTCTTTGCGTATTGCTGAATCTTGCCGCGCGGCGTACCCACCAGGTAGAAGATCTCTCGCTCCGAGGTGCGCATCTCTTCCAGCACCTCCTCGGTGGGAATCCCCCGGTCCATCACCCACACCCGCCGCACCCGCCCGTATTGCGCTTCGATCTTCGTTAAAAATCCGCGCAGCGTCGTACGGTCCGACGTGTTCCCCTCCATCACTTCATAGGCCAATGGAAATCCTTCTGGGGTCACCACCAACGCGATCACCACCTGCCGGCAATCGAACCGCCCATCTCGACTGTAGCCGTACTTGGCTTTCGGAATCTCCTCCCCTTCGCCTTCGATATACGTGCTCGTCAGGTCGTACAGCAACACGTCGAATCGCGCTTGGAACAGGTCCTGCCAGCGTTGCCGCAGGTGATCAAACAAAGACATCTTGTGTTCGACAATGTGTTCCAGGCAGCGATAAAGCCGATCCTTCTCAGCCACCGCAAACCCGCGTCCCAACAAATCCCCCATCGCGCTTTGATCAAATCCCTGCCGGTGCAAACGAAACTCACTCCCCGGTGAAACCAGCCGACTCACGACCAGCAACTGCAGCACCTGCGCCCACGGCACCTCCTCTCGCCCTCCCCCTAATCGCCCCTCCCAAAATTCACTCAGCTCCAGCTGCTGCCATAACTCACATCCCAACCAGTAGCTCCCATACCCCCGCGCCCGCCTCAACTCCATTTCCTTGAGCTTTACTTGTACGCCCGCCAGCGCATCAGCGGGAATCTCCCGATCCTCGGGAAACAAGCTCAGCGTCTTCGCCCGCTGCTCGGCTTCGTCAAACACCTCCAGCGTCTTCCGCCACACCGCTTCCTGACCATCATTGATCTCTCCCAAATACAAAACCTGCCGCTGCACCACCCGCCCCGTCCCCACCCGCCGATTCTCCACCACGCTCCAGTATCGGTGCTCCTTGCCGTCCTTGCGTCGCCTCTTACTGCGCAAAAACATCGTCAGTGCGCATCCTGACAAATCCTCGATGCCGATGTAAAGGGGATAGGTCGGCACTACAGCCGTCTGCCCTCAAGGGTGCACTGATTCGGAAGAGATTAGATCGACGCCGTGATCAAATTCGCTCTGCGCCATCCCCTAACTGCGAAAGTCAGGTTAGGGCGCACAACGCCGTGCCTCGCGAGAAACGCATATAATTCCGGCGCGTGGTAGTGTGCGTAGGGATCTGAGGGATCCTTCAGTGGGTAAAGGTTGTCCGGCAGGCGCGGCAACCCCGAATGCTGCGTCGCTAGGTCGAGAAGGGTGATTTCTGGGCCGTCGGGCTTAGCGACCGTGCCCGGAGGCAACAAACCACGAACCGGCTCGTCAAGTGAAACCTTCTTCTGCTCCACTAGTTGCGCGAGCAGAAGCCCAGTAAAGGTCTTCGTCACTGAGCCAATCTCGAAAATCGAATCTGGGCGCGCAGCGCCGTAGCAGAAAATGCGCCGCTGGCCACGTTCTAGCATGCCGATCACTACGCCGCCGCCCGTCGACTGCGATAGGACACCGCGATCAAGCACCGGCTCAAATTCCCCGTCGAGGACCGGCTTGAGCTCATCCAGCGGGATGGGCGGGCGCGCCGGTCTTGGAGTTACCGCCGGCGCGGGAACTGGGCGGGAGCCGGGCGCCTGCCGAGTAAGATCGAGCGGCAGGGAGCCACGCTGTTGCCAAGTGCCACTGAGGCTTTTCCTGTCGGCACTGAGCGTGCCGCGATAGCTCCCTCCCACATCGGGAACCTCGAAGCTGAGTTGCTCCCCATCGAGGCTCACATCCCTACAGGTGATTGCTATAGCTCCTTGGTCCAGGCTGAAAAGCTTCGCCGAGAGTTCTCTGGTAGAACCTGCCACGGATAGCCAGAGCCGGAGAGAGCCACGCCCCGTATTTAGTACACCGGCCCACTCACCAGCCACGCTCTGCTCTTCGTCGCTTTTCATGACCTACATCCTAAGGCTATGCTGCTCACTGCTGTCTAACCGGGCCAAGACGCGCGAGACAGTGGCCGGTTCGGTCTTCGGCATCGGCTGGCGAGGTTCCCGCCGCGAGATAGCTCCGCCAATCACCGGTTGTCCAGGACTGCTCCCAAAGTCGCGTATCCAGCGATACGTCTGGCGACGCCGTTCCGCGATGAACAGCGGCGCTGGACCACGGATGGCTCCGCTGCCAGTGCCGCCCCTCCCAGCGTCGTTCTTCCCAGGAAACCCCGGCGCAATACCTTGCTCATCGACTGTTACTTCCTTTCCAAAAGCATTGCGTGCTGCTAGCGTGGCGTCCGGAATTAGGTGGACAATCGACTTCAATGGGTGGCGCATACACCGCGCGTTTTGCGATGTGTGCGACCCGAGATAACCGCAGACATGGCCGCTTTTGGCCATGTCTGCGCCGCCCAACCGGGGGTGACCTTTAAATTCGGCTTTCCCAGTGTGTTGCAGGCACGGTGATCACTCGCCGTGCATCAGTTGTCATGCCGCCTTGCCGGTGTCGCGAAGCGACATGACCGGCTGATACGAAGCCGAAGGTAAAGGCATTTTCGTATCGCAACGCTACATCGCGGGCGTAATCACGATGTTTCGAAAAGCGACGCGCCCTTCCTCAGTCCCTTGCAGGTAAATCGGGCCCGGCGACCCTTCGTTGCTGTCCAGAGCGCCGCCGGTGATCCCGGGAATCTCCCGATGATCGACGACGGTTACGCCATTCTGCACCACGGTGACGGTCCGCCCGACTAGGGTGATGTCGTAAGTCTGCCAAACATTGTCCCGGCGCGGCTGCTCAGGGTCGGGCGTAATGAAGCCGTATATCCCCCCTTGATGCTGGCTGGCTGGGTCCGCGGCCGAATCGGTCTCAATCTGCACTTCGTCGCGGCCGCGCAGGTATACGCCACTATTAGACTTGGGTCCGTCATTGAACTCGACGTGCAACTTGAAATTCCAGAACTTGGCCGTGGTGATAAGTTCAGACCCACTTCCATCCTTCACAAGAATATGGTGTTCGACCTTCCAAACACCGGCTCTGCTAGGATCGGCGAACTTCCATCCGGCAAGATTCCTGCCATTGAACAGCCTGATGGGCTTGCCCCATTTGGCAACTGCCTGGTCGTTCAGTGCCGGAGCTCGCCGGCCCGTCCACTGCCACGCAGCTCCCTTCGGACCCGTCGCCGTCCCCGCAAGCTGGCCATTCACCAGCTTTCCCGTCATCTGCACGCAACCGTCGTAGTCTTCATTCGGCGGCATGGAGAGCTTGATTGTCCCGTTCTCCGCCTGCGCGCTGGCCGCGGGAGTCGCACTACCCCCAAATCCCACCACTAAAACCTTGGCCTGCCCTTGCGCCTCGGATACTTCGATCCAGGAAGGGTACTCGCGGGCCGGAGTTTTTACCGTTAAATCCCACCGCCCCAAAAACGGTTTGATCGGATCGGCGGCGGCACTCGAAGATGCGGACTCTCGAGATCCCCCACGGTGCGAGCACCCGCAGACCATCAACAACATCAGAAAGAGCAGGATGAGGAACCGTTTCGTTTCAGTCTTCACTTTGACCTCCCTTGTCAGCGCGGCGTTCGCCACGGAGAAAACGAGCGGCGTTGGCCTGAAAGTCCTGCGGCGGCACATTCTGGTTCTCCGCAATGTCGATCCATGCGGAAAGCTGCAGGTTCTATGCGCCGCCTACGCGGCACGGAGAGCGTTGCTGCTTTGCGATCGCTTGCGGAAACCGATTGCAATATATCTCATACCGCCCTCGGGTTGCCAATCTATTTTCAGAGATTATCCTCTGGCGAAGCCCGAGGTTCTACGGTTGCGGACCCGTCAAAGGGGAAAACCGGGGACGGACGGGACGTTTCCCCTAAAAATTGAGAGCTGATTGCCGCGAGTCTCTAAATCTTGAATCCGGAATCTTGAACCTGCTCTTGGCTTGCTGCCCCCCGCGCAAAACTTGCCCCGCCCGTCTCGTTCATCCCCACCGTCTCACTCGAAGCCGCTAATCTTTCATTGGTACATCAATCCGTGGCGTCGGCTTTTTAGCATCCCTCGCAACGCCACACGGAGCACTCGTAGGGGCGCCCCTGTGGGCGCCCGTCAGGATCATCTATGAGTAAAGAAATCGTTTCCATCAGTGCCGCAAAGCCAAAAAGAAGCCCTCTATGCCATCCGGGCATCATCGTAAGATATTGATTATAAAAGAAAATTAGAGGAACAAAACCAAACGAAACCACATTTTGGACGTGCCAGTTGCGCCTAAGCCTTTAAAAAGAGGACGCTTATTTGATAAAAACGGGCGATGTCGAATAACCCTCTTTCAGATACAGCAGCTTGCAAGGAACGGTGGTTTCGTTGTGGCTTCGGTATGGTTTCGGTACGGAAAATTGGGCAAGGACCAATATTTCACAGCTCCTCAGCTATTACCACCTCGCACCCACGACCTGTTAGGGATGCCCAGGCACATCGTATCCCCCCTGGTCATTGAGATAGTAATCCAAAAACACCGGAGAGAGGAGACCAAGGTGAAGGGGTCGCCGGGGTTCGAGATGCTGGATGATTTGCCAAGGGCATAATCCGCCTTTGTGAGAATTGGATCGGGCGAGGTTGAAGTAGAGCTGATAGAGAGCCGCCTTGGCGAGGAACTCGGAACGTGAAGCAAAGGTTTCCAGATCATAGAACTCGTCCTCGATGAGGCGGTGGACGGTTTCGACATCACTCTGGAAGGTGTGAGCAGCGGGAGGGATGCGCTGATGCTGGCTGTCACCGAGGGCGGCGGGGAAGCCGGCGCGGGAGCCGTCGTTTTGAAGCTCGCCGACAAACTCGCTGCCGTTATCCGTCTGCCAGACGAGGTGGCGGAGTTCAATGCCGCAACGCGCCAAGTGAGCCTGAATGCGGGCGGCGAAGCAGGCGCGGGCGGCTGCGGAGCGGTGGGAAGCGAAGGCCAGGAACTGCAGGCCGCTGCGTACTTCGCGGGCGGTGTACGGAATAGCGGGCAGATCGAGGGCTTGGGCCTGAGGCCAATAATGAGGGATGTCATTCAAGTCCTTGGTATCGGCCGAGATTTGCTGAAAGAGGCGCCAGGTGGCTTGGAGGGCGGCCAGGTCCTGCTTGCGTTGGTACTTCTTGCGGCGGCGCTGAATCAGGCCGTGAGCGTGCCCGATACGTTCCAGAGCGCCGTGACCCCAGGGGAGATCAAACTCACGGATCAGGCGGCGAGAGCCGAAGGTGGGCAGTTGGCGGCGCAGCTCGACGACGCGCTGTTCCATCTCGACCGCCGTCCGATGGGGTTGATGAAGGGGAGCGCGAGAATGCTCCCGCAGGCCTTTTAAGCCTTGGGCTCGATAGCGTCGGAGCCCTTGGCGCACGGTGCGCGGGGTGGTCGAGAAGGCACGAGCCGCGGCCTTGATGCCGTGCTGCTGGGCATGAGTGGCCAAGCGGAGGCGAAAATCAAAGGCGTTGCTCATCGGACGAACCACATCGAAGTAGGGGACCGGAGCGCTCATAGCCCGGCCATTTTACAATTCAAAGCGGGCGCGGCTGCCTTGGTCCCCCCCCACCAAGGCAGCCATCTCTCTTCTCCTCCGAGAACTGAGACACTTCAACCCCACCGGGGGGGATACGATGTGACTGGGCTGTACCAATTCGACAATTCGACAATTCGATTGACAGGAAGGAACGGCCCCAGGTAAACTCGACGATTTTGATTTTCTCTCCAAGCAATTCAATCTCCTAAGGGGAACATACAATGTCACTACGCATCAATGACACAGCTCCGGACTTTACTGCCGAAACCACCCAGGGAACCATCAGATTCCACGAATGGATTGGCAATGGCTGGGCCACCCTGTTTTCCCACCCGAAGGACTTCACACCGGTGTGTACCACCGAACTGGGCTATATGGCGGGTCTTGAACCGGAATTCCAGAAACGCAACTGCAAGATCATCGGCCTGAGCGTGGATCCCGTGACGAATCACAGTAAGTGGTCAATGGACATCGAAGAGACACAGGGCCACAAAGTAAATTATCCGATGATCGGCGACCCGCAGCTCAAAATCGCTAAGCTTTACGATATGCTGCCCGCCGAAGCCGGTGAAACCTCCGAGGGCCGCACCCCAGCGGATAACGCTACCGTGCGCACGGTGTTCGTGATTGGCCCCGACAAAAAGATCAAGTTGATGCTCATTTATCCGATGAGCAGCGGCCGTAACTTCGACGAAGTGTTGCGCGCCCTCGATTCCATACAGCTCACGACCAAGCACAAAGTATCTACCCCCGCGAACTGGAAGCCGGGCGGGGATGTCATCCTCTCGGGGGCGGTATCGGACGAAGAGGCGAAGAAGCTCTATCCCGGCGGGTGGAAGGCGCCTCGGCCTTATTTGCGAATCGTTCCGCAACCCAAGTAAGGCGACCTTACTTAGCAAGGGGTTGATATGCCTGTGCGATTGCGCGTCGTAGTGCTCGGCGGAGGGTTCGGGGGTCTCGAGCTGGCGACGCTTCTTTCGGACGCCTTCGGCGACGCGATTGACATCGTGCTCATCGACAAGAGCGACACGTTTGTCTTCGGCTTTTCGAAACTCGACGTGATGTTCGGACGGCAAATGCCGGCCGACGTGCAGCATCCTTACCGCGACATCGTCAAACCGGGCGTCCGATTCCTCCAGTCCATGGTGCGATCCATCGACCCGGCCACCCGGCGCGTCGTGACCGACAATGGAACGTTTGAGGCAGATGCCCTGGTGGTGGCGCTCGGCGCCGACCTCGATCCAGCAGCTACCCCAGGCCTCGTGGAAGGCGGCAACGAGTTCTACACGGTAGCGGGAGCCTTTGCACTGCGAGACGTACTCCCCCGGTTCGAGCGGGGCAGGGCCATCATTGGCGTGGCGGGGAAATCATTCAAGTGTCCTCCCGCTCCCAGCGAGACGGCGCTACTGTTGCACGATTACCTCGCCGCCCGCGGGCGGCGTGCGGCGACTGAAATCTCGTTGGTGATGCCTTTCGGCACGCCCATTCCTCCTTCACCCGACAGCTCCCGGGCGATTCTCGCCGCTTTCGCGGAGCGCGGCATCGGGTTCGTGAAAGACAGCCTGGTGCGGGCGCTTGAACCAGGGCGGAAGGTGGCGGTGCTGAACGACGGGACTGAAATGCCGTACGAGCTGTTTCTAGGAGTACCGGTGCACCGCGTACCGGCCGTCGTCGTCGAGTCCGGGCTTGCCGTCGATGCCTTTGGCTGGGTGCCGGTGAACAAAGAGACCTTGGAAACGAAGTTTCCCGG
>JASHOS010000214.1 GCA_030040995.1 Terriglobia bacterium
GACACCGAGGGTACTGCTACGCTCGATGTCAAAACGAGGGCCGAAGGCCCGACCTATGTAAGCCCAGGCCAACGGCCTGGGAGACGAAAACCCGTCTCCGGCTATCACGAGCCCTGAAAGGGCGAAATATTGCCCTGCGGAACACAGACCGGGCGGAGGGTTGATCGGCGATTCATAGGCGCGCCCCGTTGGGGCTCAAGCCATGGACCCCGGTGTCCAGCCGGAAATATGGGTAAAGACCGGCCCGACAGGATCGCGGGCGAGGAGTCTAAAAAGCGATAAAGGAGCATGACCGATGGAGAAATACGTTTATTCGTTTGGGGATGGCAAAGCGGAAGGCCGCGGCGCCATGAAAGATGTGCTGGGCGGAAAGGGCGCCGGTCTTGCCGAAATGACGAATGCCGGCCTGCCAGTGCCGCCCGGCTTTACCGTGGCGACCTCAGCGTGCCGCGCCTACTTCGAAAATGGAAACGCGCTGCCGGAACCCATCAGCAAAGAGATTGATTCGGCCTTAGCAAACCTCGAATCTCTTCTCGGTCAGAAACTCGGCGACCCGGATTCGCCCTTACTCGTTTCGGTCCGCTCCGGCGCCAAAATTTCCATGCCCGGGATGATGGATACTATCCTCAACCTCGGCATGAATGACACCACTTCCGAAGCGGTGGCCCGCAAAACGGGCAACTCCCGCTTCGCCTATGATAGCTACCGCCGGTTTATCCAGATGTTTGGTAACGTCGTGCAGGAGATTGCGAAAGAAGATTTTGACCACATCTTCGACGCTCAAAAGAAAAAGCGCGGATACAAGCTCGATACCCAGTTGACGGCCGAGGACCTTCAGAAGATCATCGCCGGCTATAAGCAACTCGTCCGCAAGAAAACGCGGAAGGATTTTCCCCAGGCGCCGCGCGAACAACTCGATATGGCTATCGAAGCCGTTTTCCGTTCCTGGAACAATCCCCGCGCTCATACCTATCGCCGGATGAATAAAATCCCCGACGACTTGGGCACAGCGGTGAATGTCCAGACGATGGTATTTGGAAATATGGGAGAGACTTCAGGAACGGGAGTTGGTTTCACCCGCAATCCGGCTACGGGGGAGAAACAGTTCTATGGGGAGTTCCTGATGAACGCCCAAGGCGAAGACGTCGTGGCTGGCGTCCGCACTCCGGTTCCAATATCCGAACTCGAGAAAGTGATGCCGGAGGTATATCACCAACTCCGCGAAATCACTTCACGCCTGGAGAACCACTACCGCGACGTTCAGGATTTCGAGTTCACCATCCAGGAAGGCAAGCTCTACATGCTCCAGACGCGTAGCGGTAAGCGAACCGGCAACGCCGCCGTTCGAATCGCTGTGGATATGGTTGAGGAGGGACTGCTGACGGCCGAAGGTGCGCTCATGCGCGTGGACCCGGAGCAGTTGCACCAGCTACTTCATCCATTACTTAATGAATCGAGGGGATTGAACGTCATCGCCCAGGGACTGCCAGCGTCGCCTGGAGCTGCCGTGGGCCGCGTTGTATTTACGGCGGATGACGCGGTGACACAAGGGAAAACCTCTCCCGTCATTCTCGTCCGCGCCGAAACCGCTCCTGACGATATTCACGGAATGGAGGTGGCGGCGGGCATCCTTACCTCGCGAGGAGGAATGACCTCCCACGCCGCTGTGGTGACGCGGGGAATGGGAAAATGCTGTGTCGCAGGCTGCGCTGAGGCAGAGGTAGACGAAAAGAAGAAGGTCTTGACCATAGGCAAGCATGTCCTCAAGGAGGGGGATTGGATCTCACTCGACGGGTCCACGGGCCGCGTTATCCTGGGGCAAGCGAAGACCGTTGAGCCGGATCCTCATACGGGAGCGTTTGCGGCTTTTATGAAATGGGCGGACGAGCATCGTCAACTGGGAGTGAGAGCGAACGCGGATATACCTCGAGACGCCGAAGTGGCACGTGAGTTTGGGGCGGAAGGCATCGGCCTGTGCCGCACCGAGCACATGTTTTTTGCTGCCGACCGCCTGCCTCACATGCAACGAATGATCATGGCCTGCAAAGACGCCCGGGACGATAAGGAAGCCACCCGGTACGCCAAGGAGCGCCGCGCTGCCCTTTCCAAGCTCTTGCCCATGCAGCGGAAAGATTTTGCCGGACTCTTCAAGGCAATGGATGGATACCCCGTCACCATCCGTACTCTCGACCCTCCTCTGCACGAGTTTCTCCCCAAGCGCGAACAACTGATGGTAGAGATTGCCACGCTTGAGGCACAGAACAAGAAGGGAACCAAGCTAGGCCATCTCAAGCGGATGCTGGAAGTTGTTGAGGGGCTACATGAATTCAATCCGATGCTCGGTCTGAGGGGTTGCCGCCTAGGCATCCTCTATCCTGAGATTACAGAAATGCAGGCGCGGGCTATCTTTGAAGCGGCTTGCGACTGCACGAAGAACGAAATTAAAGCAAAACCTGAGGTTATGATTCCTTTGGTCGGAGATGTCAAGGAGTTCATAGCTCAAAAAGAAATCGTCGATAAGACCGCCCGCGAAGTTTTCAGCAAGAAAGGCGTCGAGGTCGAGTACCTGGTTGGGACTATGATCGAGCTACCTGCCGCCGCGCTTTCCGCCGGGGAAATCGCTCAGGAAGCCCAGTTTTTCAGTTTTGGCACGAACGATCTCACACAGACCACGTTCGGGCTCTCGCGCGATGACTGCGGCAAGATCATCGCCGCGTACGTCAAGCAGAAGATTTGGCCCGCCGATCCATTTGCGGTCATGGATCCGAAGCGGGTTGGGCGCCTGTTGAAGATGGCAACGGCGGAAGGACGCAAAGCGCGCGCGGCGCTGAAAGTCGGCATTTGCGGCGAGCATGGGGGCGACCCATCGTCGATCGAAGTTTGTGCGGATGCTGGCCTGAATTACGTCAGTTGCTCCCCCTACCGCGTTCCGGTTGCCCGTCTTGCGGCGGCGCAAGCGGCGCTGCGGCGTGGAAAGACGCTGGCCTCAACCGCTTAGGCGTAACGCTGGGCATATCTCAGCTATTAAAGTAAAACTTTAGGTACCGTATCCCGTAGCGCCGACCTTCAGGTCGGCACATGCCGGGCTAAAAGCCCGGCGCTACAAAGAAGGAGCAGCAAAAGGGCCATGGAACTGAAAACCTTTTTTCTCGAGCAGTTGGAACGTGAATCTGAGGCTAACCGTAAAGTGCTAGAGCGTGTGCCCGAAGGGAAGAATTCCTGGAAGCCGCACGAGCGGTCAATGGAGATGGGATATCTGGCCGCAGTCGTCGCGACCATGCCTCGATGGATTTCAATAATGATCGAAACGGACGAGCTGAACCTCGACAAGCCCGAATCACAGCGGTTCCGTCCAAAGGCGCAGGATTCGACAGGAGATCTCCTGAGGTTGGCCGATGAAAGCAGAGTTCAAGCAGAAACTGCGCTGAGAGACACAAGTGAAGGCAATTTCGCAAAGCCCTGGAGATTCGTAATGGGAGGTAAGACCCTCATTGAAGCGCCACGCGGGCGGCAAATTGCCGACGTCTTCACGCACATGGCCCACCACCGCGGCCAACTGACGGTTTATCTCCGCCTGAACGATGCCAAGGTTCCTGCTATCTATGGGCCGTCGGCCGATGAGCGCGTCAGTTGACCATTGACCACAGGACATGACCCCGAAAGGGCGCGGCTTCAATCGTCGGGTGGCGCAGACGCAGAGGACGCCTTGATGATCGCAGTGGATCCACGTTTCACTGTAACACGTGAAGTTTTGCAGGGCAGTCACGTTCGCCTGGAGCCGCTCGAGGAAGGTCATGCTGACGGCTTGATGGCGGCAGCGGCGGCTGACCCTTCGCTTTACCGCTGGACTCCCGTCCCGCAAGGGAAGGACGAGACTCTGAAGTACATTGCGACGGCCCTGGAGTGGCGAGACGCCGGCACGG
>JASHOS010000022.1 GCA_030040995.1 Terriglobia bacterium
CCCTCGCCCCCTTTGGGGGCGAGGGTGGCCCGCGGCCGGCGCTTTCCCCAGCCGGCGCGGGCCGGGTGAGGGGGTCCAGCCGAGATTTTCAAGACAGGGCATGGGCCGGGTGGCGCAGACATGGCTGCCTTTCGCCATGTCTGCGATTTTCACGGCTTGCACGCATCCCAGAACAACATACGTGCGCCCCGTAGAGCTAGCGCGGACCTGTGTTCTTTTCAGGTCTGCGGCTTGTCCCCGGAACTCGAGAAAAGCCGCAGACTCTCTGAAATGCGAGAGTCTGCGCTACCCGGCTTCCCTGCGCTGAGCATGACGCCCAATGGAACAGTAGCGTGCTTGATGCGATGTTTGATCGTCTCCGCGTTCGTCCTGACCTTGCTGCCCGGCACCGCTCTCGCTAAAGTCACTCTGAGTTCTCAAACTACGGTGCTCATTGACCCGCACGAGCCTGGGCCCATCCAGTTAGCTGCGAAGGATCTCGCCTCAGACCTCCGAAAGGTATTCGGAACGCCAGTCCAGGTTGTCAATCAACGTTCCGAGGCCGGGCCAGTCATAATCGTTGTAGCCTTCGATTACAACTTGCCGGCAAGGGTAGCGAGACCATCCGGCTGGGAGCGATTTCGCATTCAGGCAGTAAAGAGACCTTGGCCGGGAGAGCCTTCGCGCCAGGCGATGGTCCTGACGGGCTCGGACGTGCGCGGCACGATTTATGCGATTTACCAGTTCTCGCAGCAGTTCCTGGGCGTTGATCCGCTTTACTGGTGGACGGACCATCCGCCCGCCCATCGCTCCACGGTTGACGTGCCCAGTGGATTCTCCGAAACGCAGGCGCCAGCGTTTCGGTATCGGGGATTCTTTATTAACGACGAGGACTTGCTGACTGGATGGCGCTCCGGCATTCCCGACGGCGCTGACATTTCTCTTGAAACCTGGAACAGGATTTTCGAAGCCATCTTGCGCCTGAAAGGAAACATGGTACTTCCCGGCACGTGGATTTTCCCCTACGAGCCGCAGGTCGAGGCTGCCGTCAGCCGGGGTCTGGTCGTCACCGAGCACCACGCGAACGTGCTCGGCCTGGACACTTTCCGCTGGCCTAAAGACAAACCTTACTCATTCGAAACCGCTCCGGGCCTTCTGGAGGCTGCCTGGAAGCGCGCCGTAGAGGAATATCCTCAAAACGCAGAGGTTGTCTGGAGCGTGGGCTATCGCGGCCTCAATGATTATCCTTTCTGGGTCGTGGATAAGAGCGCGCCAGCGAGCGCGGCCGGGCGGGCTGGCGTGATTCAGCAAGCTGTCAACAGAGAGGTCGAAATCCTCAACCACCGGTATCCGCATTCACCCATCGTATTTAACGCGTGGGTGGAGGGAGCCCGCTTCCTGCGCCAGCGCCTGCTCAAGCTTCCTCCGGGCGTCACCGTGGTCTGGCCGGACGACGGGCACGGCACCATCCAGGACCGGGGCGAAATAAGCGCTGGCGAAGGGGTCTACTATCACACGGCGATGATCGACTGGCGCTCCAACCATTTCAGCGAGCTGGTTCCGCTCGAAAGAATCCGGCACGAGCTCGGCAGAGCCGCCAAAGCGGGCGCCACTCAATATCTGATCGTCAACACTTCGAACCTGCGGCCCGTGGTGATGACCAGTCGCGCCACCATGGAGCTTGCGTGGAATCCAAAGCCTTGGATTGCCGATAACCCGGACCATGCATTGGCGTATCTGCGCGAGTGGTGCCGCGAGGAGTTCGGCGAAAGCGCCGCCACCGCACTTGAGAAATATTACCAGGCATACTTCCAAGCCCCCGCGAACTACGCCCCGGCGGCGGACGCGCGGATGGGCGACCAGTTCTACGAAGTCATGTCACGCATGCTTCTCGTCCAGCTTAGCAAGGGAACCGAGAATACCCCCATGCGCCGTTTCGGAATGCGCCAGACGACGAGCCCGGCACAGCTTGCAGGCCGCATCGCCAGCGCTTGCGAACAGGCTGTTGCCCGATGGGAGAACGCATTACGGCTGGCTGAGGCGGCGCGGCCTCTCGTTCTGCAAGACCGCCGGAAGTTTTTTCAAGCAAACGTGCTGTCGCAAGTTGAAATCAATCTGCACGGCAACCAAATGATGCTGGACGTCGCCAAAGCCGCGCAAACCACTTCCGCCGCGGAGCGCATTGCTTTGGTCAGCTCAGCGCTCGGTGAAGCTGAGGAGATTGAGCGGTCGCTTCAGGCGGCAGATTACGGAAAGTGGGCGGGATTTTATACGCGCGGCGATTGGCTGCTCGATGTCCCGCTCACAATCAATCTCGAACGGGCGTATATCGGCCAGTTGAAGGGACAGGGTATGCCCGAGAACGTGCTCGTCCGGGCGCAAGACGAAGGCTTTGCCTATCACATGATCACCGCCTACCAAGGTACCCAAACCGTCCAATTCTAGCCTTCGGAATCCGGAATCTTAAGTCCAGCTTCCTGCCCGGCACGCGGCCGGGGTGGCAGACATGGCCGATTTTTGGCCATGTCTGCGATCTTCACGGCTCGCGCACACCACAGAAGATGCAGGGGGGCGGCTTGCCGTCCCCTTGATCGCCGCCCCGAAAACAAACGAGGGTAGGGCAAGCCCTACTCCTACACTGCCCACCTCGAATGTCTGCGATTTTTTAGTGGGCCGGGGTAGGCTCAAAATATGGGCCGGGTTGCGGAATCGCTTCGCCATCCTTGCGCGGGTCAGACGCGCCGTAATTCACGTCCGTAGCCGAGTCGTGCATCACCGCCTGCCCTCCGCCCATAGGCGATGCAAAATCCCCCAGCACGTCCAGCTTATGGCCCTTTACGGTGAGCGCCTGGCGGACATCGAGCGGCACGCGGTCTTCAATCATCACGTCGCAGCCGGTAAAATTCATCTTGGTGAAGCGCGGCGCTTCAAGCGCCTGCTGAATGTTCATTCCATAATCGGCGATATCGGAAACAAACTGGGCATGCGCCTGCGCCTGATTCAATCCTCCCATGATTCCAAAGCCAATGTGCAAGCTTCCCTTTTGCATGAAGGCGGGAATGATGGTGTGGAAAGGCCGCTTGTGCGGCGCTAGCACGTCCGGACTTTTGGGATCGAGCACAAAACCCGCCCCGCGGTTTTGGAGCGCAAATCCGTAACCGTCAACTACGACGCCCGAGCCGAAACCGCTATAGAGGCTCTGGATCAGCGATACGATGTTGCCCTCCTGGTCTACTGCAGTTAAGTACATGGTGTCCGTTTCGTAGCGGATTGGACTTCCCGGCTCCGTCTGGCAATTGGCGCGGTCCGGGTCAATCTGCGCCGCTCGCGCCGCCGCATATTTCTTCGAAACGATTCCCTTCACTGGAACTTTGGCGAACCTCGGATCACCCACATATCGGCGGAGATCAGTGTAAGCGAGCTTTTGAGCCTCAATCTTGGCGTGGAAGGACTGCGCGCTGGCAAACCCATACTGGGCCATAGGAAACCGGCCCATGATGTTGAGCATCTCAAGCGCCGCCATGCCCTGCGAGTTCGGAGGCATCTCGTAAACTGTCCAGCCACGATAAGTGGTCGAAAGTGGCTGCACCCATTGCGGCTTGTAGTCGCGCAAATCCTCAGCCGCCATTACGCCGCCAAGCGAGCCTGAAGTCTCGAGAATCGCCCGGCCGATCGGGCCATCGTAGAATGCCTCCGGCCCTTTCTCCGCAACTAGGGTGAGCGCCTGGGCGTACTCCGGGTTGCGGAAGACCTGCCCCACTTCAGGCGTCTGCCCGTCGATCAGATACACCCGCCGGGCATTGGCATTCCTTTCAAGCTTTGGCTTGAGGGCGTTCCAATAGGCAGCATCCCACTCCGCCACTGGGAAGCCGTTCTTGGCCAGGTAAATAGCAGGCTGGAACAACTCCGCCCAGGGAAGGCGCCCGAATTTCTTGTGCAGCGCCCACCACCCACGTACCACACCGGGCACTGTCACCGTAAAGATTCCCTCCTCGGGCATTTCCTTAAACCCCTTTTTTCGCAGCAGTGCGGGCGTAAGTTTTTCGGGCGCCCAGCCGCTGGAGTTAAGGCCGCTCAGCTTGCCGGTTTTTGAATCCCATTCGATCACAAAAAGGTCCCCGCCAATGCCATTCATCATCGGCTCGACCACGCCAACCACAGCGTTGGCAGCGATCGCCGCATCCACTGCTGACCCGCCCCGCGCTAGAATCTGCGCGCCCGCTTGCGAGGCCAGCGGCTGCTCCGAAGCAACGATGCCCTCTTTTGTCACCACCATTGACCGGCCTTGCGACCGGCCTCGCAAGCTCGGCCCGGTGTTTCGACGCTGGGTTGCAGGATACATTCCACGCCCAAGAGCCATAGAAATGACAAGCGTAACAATTCCGATGAATGATTTCATGTGTCCGTGGGTCTCCTCCGGGTCCACCCGTGAGGTGGGCAGCGTAGGGGTAGAGCTTGCCCTACCCTGGTCGATTTTCGTAGTGGTCATCAAGGGTACGGCTTGCCGCAATGGTTCCCCAATTAGCACAGACCGAGAGCGGCTTTGCCGCCCGCTGTGCGGAAAGCCTGCGGCTTGCCGGGCAAAGACACATATTGTATATCCGTGCTGGGCGCGCAGGCTGAGCCTGCGCGCCCAGCACGAACGACGTTAGGGAGCGTGGCTCGGTTCCGGAAGGGCACAGCCCTTCCGCACAGCAGGCGGCGAAGCCGCACGGCACCTCGAAGATAGGTGGACAAGCCTGCGGCTTGCTGTCCCCCTACATCACCTTCGGTTATCGACGGATTAGTGTACTCTTCAATCTGCGAGTTACGGAAATCAGTTTTCGGGCGGATAGTTCAACCAGTCCGCAGAGTGCTTTTCGATGGCAATTCGCACCAACTGACTGCGGGTTCTGACACCCGCTTTCTGGAACAACTCCTGGATAGCCGCTTTGACGGCACTCTCGGAGACCTTGAGCCTCCCTGCAATTTCTTTATTCGCGAGGCCATCGAGGATGCCCCGGAGCACGTTTCGTTGCCGCGTGGTCAGCGGTCGGGAGAGCTCGGAAGCTTCTGCGCGCGTCCGGCTTCCAGCGAGCAGGCTCCGCAGCGCGGCCTGATCGAGCCAGATTTCACCGGCGGCAACCTGCCGGATGGCCGTCAGAAGTTGGTCAGGGCTATTGTGCTTCAAAAAGATGCCGGAAGCCCCGGATTCCATGACGCGCAGCATCAGTTCGTCAGAAAGTCCGGCAGTGACCATGAGGACCCTCACCTCGCGGTGAGACTCCCGGATATCCCTGAGCAGGTCGATTCCGTTTTCCGCACCCAGGTCGTAGTCGAGCAGAACAATGTCGGGCTGCAGTTCGGTAAGCGCCTGCAGGGTCTCGGCAATCGTTCTGCACTGGCCGACGACGCGGAAGTCGTCCGTGCTTTCCAGCACCCGGCCGAGACTTTCGCGGAATAGATTATGGTCATCAACCATGAGAAGGCGGATCTCGGCCATTACGACATTTCTCCCGCGACGGTATCCAGACAGACGGTGAAGCACGCCCCGCCGGCGCGCGGCCGGTAATGGATTTCTCCTCCGAAAGAACGCAGGAATGCGCGAGAGAGGTAGAGTCCGAGGCCCGAAGATTTCGCTCCGTCCTGAAAGGGCTGAAAGAGATGATCGGGATTGGCCACGCCGCCTCCGTTGTCGCCAAACTCCACCAAAACATGACCACCCTCAGCACGGGCCGCAACGGAGAGAACCGCGTGCTCGCGCCCCGAGAGTGCGCGAATGCTGTTGGTCACCAGATTGAGAAAGACCTGCATCAGGCTGGTCCGGTCCGCCCAGACGAGGGGCAAATCGGACGGTGATTCCCAGCTCAAGACGGCATTTTCTTCTTCGAGCATGGGCGCAATCACAATCTTCAACTCGTCGAGCAAAGCCGCCAAATCCACTTCCGAAGCCTCGCTGGCCGTCTGCCGAAGGCTGGCGCTGGCGATGCGTTCGAGAGCAGCAATGAGATTGCCGAGCGCTTCGAAATCACGATTTCCGGAAAGCCTGTTTTCGCGCGATAGGTTCTGGTGGACGGCGCCGATGGCGCTGGAGATGTTTCGGATTTCATGGGATACCGCGCCGATGGCAATGCGGGACGCAGTGAGCAACTGGTGCAGACCGGATACTTCTTGCGTTCGGAACTCCTCGGACGCGTCGAGTACCATTGCCGTTAGCCGCAAGCCGGCTTCCGTACGGTAGGTTGAGAAGCAGATATCCGCGAGGAAACTCTCTCCGTCTTCGCGGAGTCCGCGTCCCTGCATGACCGTGCGAAAGAACTGCCGCGATACCTCGAGCCCGGAAATGTTGCGGAGCGACGGTAAGTATCGGTTGATCATCCTGCCGGGTAACTCGCCAAGTTGAACGGCCAGCAGGCGATGCGCGGCTTCGTTGGCCATCAGGACACAGCCACCGGCGTCGGCGGTAAGAATGGCCGCCGGGCTGCTCTCGACGAGAACCCGCAACTGCTCCTCGGCCTCGCGTCGCGCTTCGCTTTGGCGCTCGATCTCCGCAACATGCTGCAAAGTGGTTCTACGATTGCGGTTGACCTCGCGAACGAACAAGCCGGCTCCGAAGAAGGCGGTGAAATACAGCACATCCCGGGAAATTCCCGCGGCTACACTCCAGCGGAGGTCGCCAAAGGTCTCCGACAGGGCAGTGCAAACGGTCGCGAAGAGGCCGATCTGCCAGGGTTCCAGGATGCTCCCCACCATGAGCATGGGGAGGAGATAGAGAACCCCGAGCGGAATTGGGCCCACGACCTGCCAATCGAGCAGCGCTATGGCGGTAACCAGCGCGGCGGCGCGCAGGAGGATTACTCGCCTGCTTCCCCGGAGGAACACTGCGTACATTTGCACCCTGCGATGCCGCTCAAGCGGCCCGGATTCCTCACCGCATCGAGCCGAAAGTCGGCGTTTCAACCCAATGCTGTTCAGACAGGCCAGATGGCCGTCGCGTCTTGTATCAGTCGTCATGTCGCTTCGCGACACCCGCGAAGCTATGATAAGAACCCCTGCCCTCGCCCCCTTGGGGGAGAGGGCGGCGCGCAGCGCCGGGTGAGGGGGTCCTGCCGAGATTTTCAAGACAGGGCACGACTTCAGTCGTGCCGCAAAGGGGCGCCCACTCATGCAGGGCTTTAGCCCCTGTACAGCAGCGGCTAAAGCCGTGATTTCCAGACGCTACACTTCGGCACGACTGAAGTCGTGCCCTGATACAAAGCGTTTGCCCAGAGCCCGGTTTTAGCCTTAAGTGAACAGCATTGGGTTTCAACCCCGCCCTTCCGTAGCGAGCAGCAACCCTGGTGAGATGGTCGGGCTCAAGCGGCTTGGAAACCCACTTTCATTTTAGACGGATACATTTCACCTCGGGGAGGCCGAAGGCAGCAACCTGGCCAAAAGATAGCCCTCCCAGATCCCAAAGATAGAGCGTGGCGTGAACAACGAAGCGTTATGCTGAAATTTTAGGAGAAAGCTATCGTGGAGCCGCTCGGAATGTGCCTGCAATCTGCTCATCGAATTTCCAGGCAGGCCGTGCGTCCTCCCGGCCACATTCCCAGCGGGATGTGCAAAGCTGCGGAGCGGAACATTGGTCGCATCGCGGTCGGCTTGCTGATCGTCGCGCTGGCTGTTGCGCATGCTGCTGCACAAACCGGCGCAACCGCGTACACGTGGGATCAGATTCGGGCGAAGTTCGAGGCGGATAATCCCACGCTGCAGGCCGACGAAACCAATGTCCAGGAAACGCAGGCCGAGGAAATCACGGCCGATCTGCGACCCAACCCGCAGTTTGGCCTGACCGTCGATGGCACGCAAATCGCGCCGAACGATGGGATATGGCAACCGCTGGCCGGCACCTTCGTGGTTCCCTCGATTAGTTATCTCCACGAGCGCGATCATAAGCGCGAGCTGCGATTGCAAAGCGCGCAACAGGGCACGCAGATCGCCGGGTCACAGCACTCCGATCTGGAGCGCAGTATGCTTTTTACGCTTCGAACGGCATTCGTCGAGACTCTGGAGGCAAAGGCGATTGTGAATCTGTCGCAGCAGGAACTCAAATACTACGACCACATTATCGCTATCAGCCGGGAGCGTTACCAGAAAGGTGACCTGGCGAAGATCGATTTCGAGCGAATCGAACTGCAGCGGGTGCAATACGAATCGGACCTCGAAACCGCCCAGGTGAATCTTCGCACCGCCAAGATTCAGCTTGTGGAACTGCTCGACGAGCATGCGCCCATCAACCAATTTGACGTCCAGGGGCCGTTCGACTTCAGCGATCAGTTGCAGCCGCTCGACTTCTTTCACCAGATCGCGTTCAACAACCGTCCCGATCTGCGTGCGGCGCTTCAATCCGTGCAGCAGGCCGCTACGAATCACAAGCTTGCAATCGCCAATGGTTCGACGGATCCGACCATCGGCGCCTGGTATACCTACAATGCCTCGACGGCCAATCCCTATGCGAACCAGACGCTGGGATTCAGCGTCAATATTCCGCTGCGCATCTTCGATCGCAATCAGGGCGAGAAGGCGCGCACTCAACTCGACATTCTCCGCAATCAGCAATTGGCCGACGCCGCGCGCGCGCAAGTACTCAGCGATGTGGATTCAGCATACGCGCAGGTAAACGGCAACCTCGTCCTCCTGCGGCCGTACCGGGCGCAATATCTCGGAGAAGCGCTCGAGGTGCGGGAAACGGTGACCTACGCCTGGCAGCACGGAGGCGCCTCGCTCATGGATTTCCTGAATGCCCAAAGCGATTACCGCAACGTTCAGATCGCATATCTGCAGCTCGTCGGAGCTTATCTGACCGCGGCCGCCCAGTTGAACATGGCTGTGGGACGCGAGGTGATCCAGTAATGAAACACCCCGTTCTAAAAGTTGCCCGCTGTCTTGCTCTGTGCTGGTTGCTGGCTGGCTGCAGTAAGAAGTTCAACCCCGGTTCCGGCGCGCCCCCGCCTGTTCAGGTGATTGAGTCGGGAAACGCAGACGTGGTTACAGTAGATCACCCGCAGGAGTTTCCTCTCGTTGCCGCCGGTGAGATCCGTGTCCCCAACCGGCTGAACGTCACGGGTTCCGTCTTTCCTGATATCAATCGCGAAATTCCGGTGGTTTCCCTGGCGAGCGGGCGCGTGGTGGACATTCGTGCCACGCTCGACGAGAACGTGAGAAAGGGCCAGTTGCTCCTCAAGGTGCAGAGCCCTGACATCACGAATGCCTTTGACACGTATCTTAAGGCTGTCAATGACGAACGCCTCGCCGACGAGACCTACCTGCGGAACAAGGACCTCTACGCGCACGGAGCTGTCGCGCTCGGAGTGCTGGAACAGGCCGAAGACGCCGAGAATGACGCGAAGGCCGATCTAACCGCCGCCGAACAGCAGCTCCACACGCTGGGAGTGGACAAGGACCATCCCTCAGACATCGTAAACGTCTATGCGCCTATCTCCGGAGTCATTGTGGCGCAGAACGTGACCAATGCGGCGGCGGCAGGCGTGACCTACTCCGGCTCGGCGACGGCGTTCACCATTGCCGACCTGTCGCACGTATGGGTAATCTGCGACGTCTATGAAAATGATCTGCCACAGGTCCGGCTTGGTCAGGCAGCCGAGATCCATTTGAATGCCTACCCCGGTATGGTGCTCGAAGGACGCGTGAGTGACATCGGCCCGGTGCTTGATCCGGCAATTCGCACCGCCAAAGTACGAATCGACGTGCCGAATTCCGGCACCTTGCGGCTGGGGATGTTTGTAACAGCAACGCTGACCGGCCGTATGAAGCAAGCGCACGCTACGGTGCCGGCGGACGCTATCCTGCACCTGCACGATGAGGATTGGGTTTTCGTGCCTGCCGGCGGGAATCATTTCCGTCGCATTGCCGTGCAGGCAGGGAACATCCTCCCCAGCGGCAATCAGGAGATACTCTCAGGCATTTCCCCCGGCCAGCAAGTTGTAAAGAGCGTTCTGCAATTGGAAGCCACTCTGGAGGCCGAATGATCCGATGGATCGTCGATTTCGCTCTCCAGAACAAATTCCTGGTGCTGGCGTTCGGCATTCTGCTTTTCGCCTGGGGCATCGTCTCATTCCATCGCCTCCCCGTCGAGGCATACCCCGATGTTGCCAACAACTATGTCGATATCATCGCGCAATGGCCGGGCATCTCTGCCGAGCAGATAGAGCAACAGGTCACCATCCCGCTTGAAATCGTGATGAACGGCGTTCCGGGCGTGGCGCACGTTCGCTCGTGGTCACTCTTCGGCCTCTCCACCGTCGAGCTGGTCTTCGGCGACGAAACCACGGATTTCGAGAATCGCGAGCGCGTGCTGGAGCGGCTCTCCCAGGTGACGCTACCGGCCGGTGTGGTTCCGCAGATGGGTACCGACTGGAGTCCTGTCGGCCAGATCTATTTCTACATACTGCGCAGCACGAATCCCGACTACGACGTGATGAACCTGAAGTCGCTCGATACCTGGGTAGTGCAGAAATACCTGAAGTCAGTCCCCGGCGTGGTGGATACCAATCCCTTCGGCGGCCCGACGCGCGAATATCAGGTGCGGCTCGATCCTGACAAGTTGATTGACTATGGACTCAGCCTCACGCAGCTTGAGCAGGCGCTGGCCAACAACAACGTAAACGGCGGCGGCAGCTTCATCCAGGACGGCGAGCAGCAAATCAACGTTCGCGAAGTTGGCTTGGTTCGCGACATCCAGGACATCGGCAATACCGTCGTGACGGCAAAAGGCGGAACGGCAGTTCGAATCAAAGACCTGGGAATCGTCGGGCAGGGCCCGATGATCCGGCTCGGCCAGTTCGGCGATATCTATCATCGCAAAGATGGGAAACTGATCGATAACGATGACGTGGTTTCCGGTATTCTTTGTCTGCTAAAGGGAGCCAACGCCCAGCCGGTTCTCAATGGCATCGAGAAAATGGTTCAGGAACTGAACGCGCAGATCCTGCCCAAAGGAGTCACGGTCCACTCGTTTATCGACCGCAGCGACCTGCTCCACTTCACCACGCACACTGTGCTGCACAACCTGGGTGAGGGCATTATCCTCGTCGTCATCATTCTGTTTTTTCTCCTTGGCAACGTGCGCGGCGCCTTTATCGTTGCGTTCACCATCCCTTTTTCGCTGCTTTTTGCCGCTGTCTGCCTGGATCTGAAGCATATCCCGGCCAATCTGCTTTCGATTGGCGCCCTCGACTTCGGAATGGTGGTGGACGGCTCAGTCGTCATGGTGGAGAACATCGTCCGGCACCTCTCGCGCAGAGAAGAAAATGGACGTCCCATCCAGCAGCGTATTGCGGAGGCCGCTCACGAAGTCCAGCGGCCCGTCTTCTACGCAATCGCCATCATTATTACTGCATATCTCCCCATCTTCACGCTTCAAGCCGTGGAAGGCCGCCTGTTCCATCCCATGGCCTGGACGGTGGCGTTCGCTTTATTAGGCGCGCTGCTCTTTTCCATTATCCTCGCTCCCGTTCTCTCCAGCATGCTGTTCAGCAAAGGTGCAAAGGAGTGGGAGAACCCCATAATGGAGTTCCTGCGCGAGGGTTACCGTCGCCGCGTGCGGGGGGCCATCCATCACCGTGGCATCACCATTGGCATCGGAATCATTGGTCTTGTGCTTGCGCTGTACCTCGCGTTTAGCGGCGTGATCGGCTCGGAATTTCTCCCGCACCTCGACGAAGGCGCGTTCTGGGTCCGCGGTGAGCTTGATCAAAGCGTCGGTCCAACGGAGAGCATTGCCCTTGCCAATCAGGCTCGGCGCATCCTGTGTTCGTTTCCTGAGACAACCGAGTGCACCAGTCAAGCTGGCCGGCCCGACGACGGAACCGATCATACAGGCTTCTTCAATACCGAGTATTTCGTCGGCCTCAAGCCGAGGAACGAATGGCGGCCGGTCTTTCGCGGCAACAAGGACAATGTGATCGCAGCGATGAACTACCAACTGAAGAAGAAGTTCCCGACGGTAATCTGGGGATTCTCGCAGCCCATCGAAGACAACATGGAGGAGGCGGTCAGCGGCGTCAAAGGCGAGCTGGCCACCAAGGTTTATGGCGCCGACTTGCACACTCTGGAAGAGGTCGCCGATCACGTCGCCACGGTCATGAGCCGCGTCCAGGGCATTAAGGATCTCGGCGTTCTCGAAGTGACTGGCCAGCCCGATCTGGACATTCAGGTGGACCGGCAGAAGGCTGCCCGCTGGGGCATCAACGTGAGCGACGTACAGGATGCCATCCAGACCGCTGTCGGCGGAACAGCGCTTACCCAAGTGCTCAAGGGCGAGCAGGTCTACAATCTCACCCTCCGCTATTTGCCAACATACCGCGACACAAGCGAAGCGATCGGGAACATTCGGCTTCTCGCGCCAACCGGCGAACGCGTCTCGCTGGCCCAGCTCTGCGAGATTCGCGAAGCCGACGAAGGTTCGGAGATTTACCGCGAGAATAACGAGCGCTATGTTGCCATCAAATACAGCGTGCGCGGACGCCCGCTAGGCGACACCGTTCGCGAGGCCATCCGGGAGGTTAATGCGCAGGTAAAACTGCCGCGCGGCTATCACATTAGCTGGGAAGGCGAGTATCAAAGCGAAGTGCGGGCCGATAAGCGCATAGCCGTCATCGTGCCCATCACCGTGCTGCTGATCTTCATCATTCTTTACTCAATGTACCGCTCCTTCAAATGGGCCATCCTCATCCTTGCAACCGTAGCGATGGCCAGCATCGGCGGTCTGCTGGTGCTACTGATCACTCACACGAATTTCAGCGTGTCGTCGGAAGTCGGCTTTCTCGCGCTCTTCGGCGTTTCGGTGCAGACCGGCGTCATCATGCTGGAGTACATCAATCAGCTCCGCGCCCGCGGCAATACGATTGAAGAGGCTGCGGTGGAAGGCGCCGTCTTGCGCCTCCGCCCCATCACCATGACGATGCTGGTGGCGACCCTGGGCTTGCTGCCGGCTGCCATGTCGCACGGCATCGGTTCCGATTCCCAGCGCCCGTTTGCGATTGTTATCGTCGGCGGCCTGGTCACCAACCTTCTCATGAGCGTCTTCCTGCTGCCGACGCTCTATGTCGCGGTAGCGGGCGATCGGGATGTTCTACCACAGCCGGAGACGGAATTTGAGAACTGAGTTTCAGTCGAGGAGGACAAGAACCAACTCCGGGCGAGACGTGGAAGGGCGGGGTATCTGTTGTTCCGGCCCCGAAAGGGGCCGCACCGTGAATAGCCGTAGGTGCAACCTACGGAAACCTGGCGACCATCGGAGAACAACCCTGAACGGGTTGACCTTGGCACAAATGTCGTCCGTCTATCATCGTCTGATAAAATTAAGATCATGCCAGTGGATGTTTGCCTAAACTACAAAGACTACTGCCTGTTGCCCAATGATGGAAAGCGGTATGAAATCATTGACGGAGAACTTTTTGTGAGCCCGTCCCCCGAAACGCTGCACCAACTTATCGTAACCCGCCTGACGATCCGGCTGGGTCAATATATTGAGCAGCGCCATCTCGGAAAGATCTTTACAGCTCCATTCGATGTCATTCTCTCACACCACGACATTGTGCAGCCTGACGTATTGTACGTTTCCAGAGCACGGGATTCGATAGTGACGGACAAGAACGTTCAAGGCGCGCCCAACCTGGTAATTGAAGTGCTCTCGAAGAATACCGCCGAAGCCGATCGTACGACAAAGCTGAAACTCTACGCGCGTTCTGGCGTCGCAGAATACTGGATCATCGATCCTAAGAGGCCTTCAGCGGTTATTTACCGCCGCCAGGAAGCCGGGCTTGACCTGATATCGGAGCTCGGACCCGGCGATTCGCTGGCATCCCCTCTGTTTCCCGATTTCAACCTGCCTCTTCGAACGCTCCTTGAATAAGCGTTTCGCTAAATTACCGCTGATTCGCGATATTCGCCGAAGACGGCGCGGAGGCGGGCGGAGATTTCCCCGACGGTAGCGTAAGCCTTCACCGCGTCAAGAATCGGCAGCATCAGATTGCCATCACCGCGCGCCGCGATTTCAACGCCAGCCAGCGCCGCCTCGACTGCCGCTGAATCGCGGCGGGAACGGAGCTGTCGCAGGCGTTCCACTTGCGCCTCTTCGATCTTCGGATCGATGCGGAGAATGGACGCCGCCGATTCCTCGCCGGACGCATACCGGTTAACGCCCACCACCACCTGTTGGCCAGCCTCGATAGCTTTTTGATACTCAAAGGCCGCCTGCTGGATCTCGCGCTGAACGTAACCCGTTTCGATAGCCGGCGCCACCCCGCCCATCGATTCGATTTTTTCGAGATAAGCCTCCGCGCCTTGCTCAATCTCATCCGTCATCTTCTCGATGACATATGATCCTCCGCAGGGATCTACGGTGTTCGCGGCTCCGGACTCGAAAGCTAAAATCTGCTGGGTCCGCAAAGCAATCAGCGCGGAGTCTTCGGTGGGCAAAGCGAGAGCCTCATCGCGGGCGTTGGTATGCAAGGACTGTGTGCCGCCGAGCACGGCCGCGAGGGCCTGAAGCGTCACCCGCACGATGTTCACGTCGGGCTGTTGTGCGGTGAGCGTGCTGCCCGCGGTCTGGGTGTGGAAGCGGAACATCCACGAGCGCGGGTTCCGCGCCTTAAACTTTTCACGTGCAATCCGCGCCCAAAGGCGCCGCGCGGCGCGGAACTTGGCGACTTCTTCGAGCAGGTTGTTGTGAGCGCTGAGGAAGAACGAAATGCGCGGAGCGACGTCGTCGATGGGCAGATGGCGCGCGCCTGCCGCATCGAGATACCCAATGGCGTTCGCCAGCGTGAACGCCACCTCCTGCACCGCGGTCGAGCCTGCTTCACGGATGTGATAGCCGCTGATCGAAATGGTGTTCCATTCCGGTGCGTGGTCCCGGCAGAACTCAAAAACGTCGGTGACGAGCCGCAGCGCCGGCCCCGGCGGATAGATGTACGTGCCGCGAGCAATATACTCCTTCAGGATGTCGTTTTGCACAGTTCCGGAAAGCTGCTCCGGCTTGACGCCCTGTTTTTCCGCTACCGCCAGATACAGCGCCAGCAGAATCGCAGCCGTGGCGTTGATCGTCATGGAGGTAGAGACGCGATCCAGCGGAACGCTCGCCAGGAGCATCTCCATATCCTCGAGGGAATCAATCGCCACGCCCACCCGCCCTACTTCTCCGCGCGCCAGCGGGTGGTCGGAGTCGAGTCCAATCTGCGTGGGTAAATCAAAGGCTACCGAAAGTCCGGTGGCGCCGTGGTCGAGTAAAGAGCGGTAACGCGCATTGGATTCCACCGCGGTGCCGAAGCCGGCATACTGCCGCATGGTCCAGAGGCGGCTGCGATACATTGTGGGATGGATGCCGCGTGTGTAGGGATATTGACCCGGGAAGCCAATTCGCGCTTCCCCATTCGCGTCGGGCGCGGGTTCTGAAGGTTTCTCCACGTGTTTCCGTTACGACCCGTCTTACCAGTTGATCCCCATACTTCGCAACACCCGCGAAGCTACAAAGGTAACCTCTGCCCTCGCCCCCTTGGGGGAGAGGGCGGCGC
>JASHOS010000215.1 GCA_030040995.1 Terriglobia bacterium
GCGCCATCCGCCCGCGCGCTCCGGGAAATCTGAAATTCGCCAAATGGCGTTTGGCCGTAGGTCTGACCGTGCGCGCGGACCGTCTGCAATCAACTATTGATGCTATAGAGCGTCTGCCGTCACAAGGTCGGGGCGAATCCACACAGTTTATCCCGATTCGATTCATCTGCACCGACAAACTCACCAGGGATGACACGCTCCTGGTAGCGTTCGATGCGCTCGTGTTGTCGGACACCTTGGGGCGCGAAGTCGGCTTGAGCGAAATTGTCCATGGGCACAAGTCTGTCTCAGTTGAAGTGAAGACAGGCACTCTCACGAGTCAGGTCCGGAAGCTAACCGAAGAGATTCATGCGATGCTCTCAAGTGATTCGCCGCCGGATCTTGTCCTTAACCGGCATTGCGCTGAGTGCGAGTTTCAAAACCGATGCAGGCAAAAGGCAATCGAGACGGACGACCTCAGCCTCCTATCCGGGATGACGGAGAACGAACGTGCGCGGCACCGGAGCAAGGGAATCTTCACGGTCAAGCAACTCTCCTACACTTTCCGACCTCGCAAAACACCAAAGAGGGCGAAGAATCCAGCCCAGCCTCGTTACATGGCCCTGCAGGCTCTCGCGATTCGCGAGAATACCGTTTATCTGCACGGACACCCCCAGCTTCCTAGCTCGAAGACCCAGGTGTACTTGGATATCGAAGGGCTGCCCGATAGCGAATCTTATTACCTCATCGGAGCGTTGGTTGTCTCTGGCGGGACCGAGACCTTCCACTCGTTCTGGGCGGATCATAAATCAGATGAGCCCACCGTCTTCGGGAAGTTTATCGAAGCTATTCGCGACTTGCCCGAGCTACGGATTTTCCATTACGGAAAGTACGAACGAGTCGCCTTGCTAAGGATGAAGCCGCAATTACCAGAACACCTTCAACCAACGATGGATGCTCTCCTGGAACGGGCGACCAACGTTCTGTCAGCGATCCACCGTCACGTTTACTTCCCAACTTTTTCCAATAGCCTCAAAGAGGTTGGGCGCTTCCTTAGGTTCGAGCGTGCAGAGGAAAGCGCCACCGGGCTCCAGTGCATAGTATGGCGAAATAGCTGGCAGGCCAACAAAGCCCCAGACATCAGGGCCCGGCTTCTTCAATACAACCGGGACGACTGTTACGCCTTGAAGGGGATTGTCGAATTCATCAGGAGGTTGGCCGAGGCGGATTCTTCCGGCGCGTCCGTTTCGCAGGTACCTTTCAAGAACGCCGAATCGGAAGATCGAACGAAGGACCGACCGCACTGGGACATGTTTCGACCGCGAGAATGCGCTTCAGAGGACTTTAAGAAGGTCGCCCGGTGCGCCTACTTCGATTACCAACGCGAAAAGGTCTATGTCCGTACGCATCCGCACTTCAAAGTCGTAAACAAGGCCCATCGGAAGTTCAGACGGCTTTCAAGCCGTATCAATAAAGTAGAATCGATAGAAAGCAATCAATGTCCCCACTGCCGAAGCAGGAAGATCGAAAAGGACAAGCAATTGAGCCACGATGTAATTGACCTCAAGTTCTTCAGGCACGGGGTCAAGAAATGGATCACCCGCGTGCTGTCTTGGCGGTATCGCTGTTTGAAATGTGGCAACTCCTTTAGGGTGCACGACAGGAAAGTGAGAGATTGACAGGGATTGAGTGATAGGGTATTATCTGTCAGCGTGTATAGCTGACAGATAGGAGGCGTACGTGAGCCCTACTTCCCTGCGTTTGGAGGAACTTCAGAATCGGGATCGAGAACTCAAAGCCCGCCTCACCCAACTCGGCGAGATGCGGCCGGGCTCGCTGGTGCAACGCTACCGAAAATGTGGCAAGCCCAACTGCCATTGTGCCCGGCGCGGGGATCGCGGACACGGGCCGATGTGGATGGTGACGCACGCGGTCGAGGGCAAGACGGTGAGCAAGGCGATCCCTTCCGGTCCGGCGGTCGAGAGGACCCGGGACCAGATTGCCGAATATCAACGTTTCCGCGAACTGGCGCGTGAGTTGGTGGTGACCAACGAGCAGATTTGCGACACGCGGCTGGAAGAGTCACCGAGGACGTCGGGCTCTGAGAATAAAAAAAACGGCATTGGCGGAGGGGATGGCCACCGAGGTGGAGCAGGAGGTCGAGGCTCTGCTGGGCGCCGGGGCCGTTGAGGAGTTGGATTTAGAGGCCGTGGAAACGGCCTTGCAGCGTCGCGCCCTGCGGGTGGCGGCCCGCCTGCTGGAGGTACGTTTCAACTCCGACCTTTCGGACGAAAGCGGCGCCACCCGACCGTGTCGGTGCGGCCATCAAGCTCGCTATGTGGGTCGGCGAGCCAAGCGTTTTCAGACCGTGCTGGGAGAGTTGACCCTGGAGCGGGCCTATTACCACTGTGCCCAGTGCGGTCAGGGGTGCTGTCCGCGGGACGAAGCGCTCCGTCTGGAAGGAGCCACGGTTTCCCCAGCGGTGCAGCGCATGGTGGCGAGCGTGGGGGCGGCGGTTAGCTTTGAGGAAGGAAGCACCTTACTATGCGAGTTGGCGGGTGTAAAGGTGGATGCGAAGCAGGTCGAACGCATCGCCGAAGGACTGGGAGCTGAGATTGCGGAGCAAGAGCGGCACTCCCGCGAACCCCTGTCGGAGAGGCCCTCGGCTCCGACCCTGTATCTGGGCGTGGATGGGACGGGGGTACCGATGCGCTCCACGGAGCTTCGAGACCGGCCGGGCAAGCAGCCCGACGGCTCGGCCAAGACGCGCGAGGCCAAGCTGTGCACCGTTTGGAGCACGGAGTCGCGCGATGCCGAAGGGCATCCGGTACGAGACGAGGGTTCGGTGAGTTATTCGGCCGCCATCGAGAGCGCGGCCACTCGGGACACCGACCCGGAGTTTTCCGATTTCACCCGGCGTGTGGAACGGGAAGCCAATCGTCGGTGCTGCCGGGACACTCAGCGTCTGGTGGTGATCGGTGACGGGGCGCCCTGGATCTGGAACTTGGCCGGGGACTTGTTCCCTCAGGCGATCCAGATCGTGGACCGCTTTCACGTTATGGAGCACCTTAGCCAAGTGGCCAAGAGCGTTTATGGGGAGACGAGCGAGGAGACGAAGCGCTGGGCCGAACGGCGGCACAAGGAGCTGGATGAGGGGCGCTGGAAGAGCCTCCTCGCGGCTCTCCTCCGTCATGCCCTTCGCTCCAAAGCAGCTCGCGACGGCCTCCAGTATCTGCGGCGCAACCGGCAACGCATGCGCTACCCGGAATTTCACGCCCAGGGTCTGTGCACCTCTTCCGGGGTGGTAGAAGCTGGCTGCAAAGGTGTCATCGGAACCCGACTCAAGAGGGCTGGCATGCACTGGACGGTGCATGGAGCCAATGCCATCGTCGCCCTACGCTGCTGCAAGCTCAGTGGGCGCTTCGAAGACTTCTGGGAACAACGATCTCGGAAGAGGAAAGTCGCGTGAGTTCCACCACAAATTTGTCGTACACCCCGGCGCGTGGATATGAGCCGTGAGTTGCGCGATATTCTTTTGAAACGGCGCGATCAGGCACTCGTTGACGCTGTTAAACGCCGCCGCGAGAGCATCGATACCGAATTCGTATTCCCTTCAAAGGCTGGTACGGTCCTGGATATAACAAACCTCGTCCCGCGCCACTTCCTACCGTTGCTTAACCGTGTCGGCCTTCGCCGCATCCGGTTCCATGACCTACGTCACACATTCGGGAGCTTACTGATCGAGGCAGGAGCACCGCTCACTTATGTTCGCGATCAGATGGGGCACTCCAGCATCAAGGTCACGGTGGATACTTACGGTCACATGGTTCCCGGAAGCAACGTCAGATACATCGATCGGCTCGATAATCGGGAAACAAGTCCCCCAAAAAACGCAAACCCCGCGCAAACGCGGGGTGGGGGACCGATGAGGGATTCCTTGCAACTCATTGAAAAAAATGGCGCGCCTGGGGAGACTCGAACTCCCGACCTACAGATTCGAAGTCTGCCGCTCTATCCAACTGAGCTACAGGCGCGCGCCGTACCGGTTCATAGTAGCATTCTTCCGCGTAGACGAGCGCATGCCGCGTACCGATTGGAATACATCCGGGGTACTGCCCCTCCGGTTTCTTCCTGCCTGCCATTCTCCGGGACGACGATTGCATTACTGGACGTCCAGCCCTCCAACCGAAAATCATCGCAGGGTTGCAAGACAGAGTACCCCCCACCTCCGTGAAGCGGGCACGGAGAGCCGACATGCACGACGTGGAAAGGTACAATAGGGTGGAACAGCTTCAAAATTTCGCATGAGCTCTGGTTATCGCGTAGCAATCCTTGGGCGGGCGAACGTTGGTAAATCAACCCTTTTCAACCGCATCTGTGGAAGCCGCCGCGCCCTGGTGGGCGACGAGCCCGGCATGACCCGGGATCGCATTTACGCAGCCGCGGAGTGGAGAGGAAAGCTCTTTGACGTAGTTGATACGGGTGGGCTATCCGCGGAGCGCGGGGATTTGGTGGCCAGCGAGATTTTCCGCCAGGCGCGCGTCGCAGCCAGTGAGGCTGCTTATTTGGTGATGGTGGTTGATGCGCGGGCAGGGGTGACGGCGTTGGACGAAGAGCTGGCCTCCGTACTGCGCCGCGAAGGCAAGCCGCTGGCTTTGGCTGTGAATAAAGTTGACAGCGAGCCGGCCATACCCTCAACTGCGGAATTTTATCGCTTGGGCATTCCCGATATTTTCCCCATCTCCGCGGAGCACGGACTGGGAGTGGACGATCTCCTGGATTGCGTGGTCTCCGATTTTCCGGTGCCGGAATCAGCCGCGGGTGATGGAGAACCTACAATCAACGTGGCCATCATCGGCCGGCCTAATGTTGGAAAATCCACGCTGCTTAATCGTCTTCTCCGCCAAGAGCGCTCCATCGTCACGGCATTTCCCGGGACCACCCGCGATGCGGTTGACGCCGAGCTCTCCTGGCAAGGTCATCGCTTCCGGCTGATCGATACGGCCGGAATCCGGCGAAAAGGAAAGACACGGCTCATGGCAGAGAAGCTCAGCGTGGTCCAGGCTCGCAAGCACCTGGAGAGATCAGACGTTGCCCTCTTGCTCCTTGATGCGGTGGAAGGGATCACGGCGCTCGACACGCACATCGGCGGCTACGCCCACGAAAGCCGGCGTTCCGTGATCGTGGTCGTGAATAAGTGGGATGCCGTCAGGAAAGGGCCGGCGACGGTTCAGGAGTATACGCGCACTCTGCGGGAGCGGCTCAAGTATCTTGACTACGCTCCCGTCGTCTTTGTTTCTGCGCGTACAGGACAGCGCCTCGAGCGATTGCTGGCAACCATCATCGAAGTTGCCGCCGCCCGGCGGAAGCGAGTGGGCACGGCGGAGATGAACCGCTTTCTCGCAACTCTCGACTTCGAGCGCGCCAAAGGTCCCTCGCGAAAACCGCTACGCCTTTACTATCTCACTCAGGCTAGCGTCGCGCCGCCTACCTTCATCGCTTTCACCAACCAGCGCACTCCCTTATACTTTTCGGTGGAACGGTACGTCGAGAATCGCATTCGGGAGCAATTTGGCTTTCTGGGAACGCCAATTATTATCAAGTCCCGCTTAAAACGCCATCAAGCGAGCTAAACTAGGGATTTCGCATATGCGTGAGCAACGGTGGACACGGGTGATTCCGGTGGCGTTTGTGATGTATACCATCGCCTTCATCGACCGCACCAATATCTCTCTGGCCCTGCCGGGCATAAGCCGTGAGCTTCGCATGACGCCTGCCGAAGCGGGAAGCGCGGCCGGTATCTTCTTCTGGGGATACCTGGTGCTTCAGATTCCCGGCGGATATCTGGCCCAAAAATGGAGTGCCAAGCGCTTCATCATGATCCTCTTGGTCGTCTGGGGACTGTGCTCGGCAGCCACTGGATTGGTCCACACCGGCCGCCAATTTTTGTTGATGCGGTTTTTGCTGGGTGTAGCTGAAGGCGGTGTCTGGCCGGCGACGCTGGTCCTGCTGGCGCGCTGGTTCCCCAGCCGCGAGCGCGCGCGCGCCAACGCTTATTGGATGCTTTGCCTGCCGGTCGCGGTGGTGATTTCCTCACCGCTTTCAGGTTGGATCTTGGGGAGATGGGACTGGAGGGTGCTGCTGGTTGTGGAGGGCCTGTTTCCGCTAATCTGGCTTGCCATCTGGTGGGCATTGATCTACGACCACCCCCACCAGGCGCCGTGGATCTCAACCGAAGAAAGGGAGCACCTGGAACGAACACTCGCACAGGAATCGGTTGAGTTGATCGAGGCGAAGCGCGAGTCTTACGTGCGCGCCCTGGTTCGTCCCCGCGTGCTCCTGATGGTAGCAATCTATTTACTGCTAACTTCCGGGGACTATGGAATTTTGTTTTGGTTGCCGACCGCCATGGAAAAGGCAAGAAGGATGGGAAGCCTGGAAACCGGAATTCTGTTTTCCATCCCCTACGTCATCACCGTGGTAGGCATGGTTCTGACTTCCAAGCATTCCGATCGTGTCCACGAAAGACGTGGGCATGTAGCCTTCAGCCTGGCCTGGGGCGCGGTCTTTGTAATGTTGAGTGTGCTCACGGTGGGCACTTTACCTGTTTTGTCGTTCATTTTCATTGCGATCTTCGGCGCCGGACCTTACGGAGCGCTCGGTCCGTTTTGGGCCATCCCCACCGAAACGCTTCCGGAGAGAGTTGCCGGACCGGCAATGGGCGTAGTAAATGCTTTCGGCAACCTGGGCGGCTTTTTCGGTCCTTTGATAGTAGGTTATTTGAGAGGGCGGACCGGGGGCTTCGTCTATCCTTTCGCCGTTCTGAGTCTTCTCTTGCTGCTTGGCGCCGCCCTCGCGCTCTTTTTGCCCAGGCGGAAAGCGGTTTGGCACGTAACCGCGCCGGTAGAATGAAGAATGTGGCGACTGGTTGCTGGGTAGCTCGGCCTTCCTATGTTGAAAACCAGTACAATGAAAATGTTTGAGCGGCTGGAGGCTGTATCAAGGCACGGCTTCAGCCGTGCCGGTCTAAGCCAAAGTGCTGGCCGGCTTTAGCCGCTGCCGACACCATCAGGGGCTAAAGCCCGATTGCTAGGAGCGCCGTTTACGGCACGGCTGAAGCCGTGCCCTGATACAGAGCGCATAGTAACTGCCGCTCTGACCCGCTCCTCAGGTATGACGTATGCTGAATAAAAATTGCAGGCCGCTTGTCCAAATCTCCCTGGACCTGACTTCTACGTCCGAAGCCCTCGAGCATGCGCGCAAGGCGGTTCGCGCGGGCGTGGACTGGCTGGAAGCAGGGACACCACTTATCCTTGCGGAAGGTTTGCACGCCATCCAGGCGCTCCGAAGAGAATTTCCCACTCATCCGGTGATAGCGGATTTAAAGACGATGGACGGCGGCTATCTCGAAGCCGCAATGATGGCGAAGGCAGGCGCAACGCACGTGGTCGTGATGGCTCGAGCGCATCCGGCGACGGTCCGGGCGACCGTCAAAGCGGGGAAGGACTATCGCCTGAAGATTATGGGCGACGATCTCGGTTGTGAAGACAAACCGCGCGCTGCTCGCGAGATGGAGGAAATGGGCGTCGATTACATCGTCCACCATATCGGCTACGACGAACGCCGCGACCCGCGGGTTATCCGCGCCGCCGGCGGCCGCGCTCCGAGCCCGCTGGATGAACTGAAGGCGGTGGTGGATGCGGTTGATATTCCCGTGCAAGCTGTAGGTGGACTTTCCGTGGCAGATGTGTTGCGCCTTCCTGAGTTTGGGGTGTATCACCTTGTCCTTGGCGCTCCGCTCACTGTGGACGCAGACGCTTTCAAATCGCCAGCCCATGATCTGGAAGGTTTGCTGAGGGAGATTCTGGCCAAACTGCGGGGAGAAGAGCAGCCCGCTGCCGCCCAGTCCCAGCAGGGGTAAACGGCCTATGTACACCAAATCTATGATCGCCGTGGTGCATTATAAGCTGGAACAGGGCGCCGTCGAGCTCCGCGAAGTTCCCTATCCGAGTGCTCTTGAAGGCGATGAAGTCCTTCTCCAAACACAAGGTGTGGGAGTCTGCGGGAGCGACGTTCATCAATACCACAACACTCAGAGCTGGCGTGTGAATGTGCCGGTAATCCTGGGTCACGAATTCGGGGGAATCGTAGCACGCATACCAAAGGGGTTGAGCGGATTCAAGGAAGGTGACCGTGTGGTGTGCGAGACGGCGGCTCGCATCTGCGGCCACTGTATCTATTGCCGTTCTGGTGCGTACAACCTGTGTCCCGAGAGGCTCGGCTTTGGCTACGGAGTGGACGGCGCTATGGCGGAGTTTGTTAAGGTTCCAGGCCGCTGCTTACATCATTTGCCGGCTTCCGTAGCGTTCGAGAAGGCCGCCCTCACCGAGCCCTGCTGCGTTGCCTACAATGCCACATGCGTTCAGACCCGAATCCGTCCGGGCGATGCCGTGGTGATTATCGGCCCCGGGCCCATTGGACTCCTTTGTCTGGCTCTCGCAAAGCTGGCCGGCGCCGGCTGGATTGCTGTTGTGGGTCTTAAGAAGGATCGGGACCGTCTCGCACTTGCGATGTCCCTGGGTGCCCACCTCACGCTCGATGGCAGCCAGGAGGAGAACATGGAAATCGTCCGGTCGATAGGGGACGGCATCGGCGTTGACGCGGTTATCGATGCTGCCGGCCACTCCTCAACACTTCAATTCGCTCTCGCGGCAGTCCGCCCCGCTGGACAAGTCACGAAGGTTGGCTGGGGACCACAGCCCCTGAACTTCTCCATTGACCCGCTCGTGCAGAAGGCTGTGCGACTGCAGGGAAGCTTCAGTCATAATTTTCCGATTTGGGAGAAAGTTATTTCGCTGCTCGCTTCGGGGAAACTGGACCCTTCGACGCTCATCGGCAGCACCAGGCCCCTCTCCCAGTGGCGCGCGTGTTTCGATGAGATGGCCTCAGGCCAGGCCGTAAAAAATGTTTTGATGCCAGCCCAAGCTTGAAGCAATTCAGTCGTTTTTGAGAGGGTTGTAAATCTATTGCGCTGAGCCTGTCATCCTGGGCTCTTCGCTAGTCATTCTGAGCGAAGCGAAGAATCCCGGTATTTCGCTCAGGGCAAGACTCCGCGAAGGATCTCGGCATTTCCTTTTCAAGCACATGCGGAGATGCTTCTCCCGCTCTGCGGGATCAGCATGACAGATTCGAATAGTTCACAGGTTCTGAGTCTATGTCCGAACCAACGCTTAACGGTCAAGTTGCTCTGGTCACCGGCTCGACACAGGGCATTGGCGCAGGCATCGCCAAGGAGTTCGCCGCCCACGGCGCCCGCGTTGTGATTCACGGACTGCAGGAGAGTGCTGGCGCAGAAGTCGCGGCCGCCGTCCGGAATGCCGGCAGCGAGGCGTTGACCATTCTCGGTGACGTACGGGATGAGGGTTTCTGCCGCAGTCTCGTGCGGCAGACCCTCAATCGCTTCGGGCGATTGGATATTTTGGTGAATAATGCGGCTTCCACCGAGCGCTCGAACATCGAAGATGACAGCCTCGAACTCTGGGACAGGGTGCTTGCGATCAACTTGCGGGCTCCGTTTATTTTGTGCCAGGAAGCCGCACGGAACATGAAGGAGCGGCGGAAAGGCTGCATTATTAATATAGGATCAGTTAACGCCTACGTGGGTGCGCGTAATCTGCTGGCCTATTCCACCTCGAAAGGCGGCCTGATGACGTTCACCAGAAACTTGGCTTTTCACCTGACGCAACACCGCATCCGCGTCAATCAAATTAATCCGGGCTGGGTTCTGACAGAGGGAGAGCGTCATGTACAATCTGTGGTTGAGGGCAAGGGTGAGGAGTGGCTGACGAAAGCCGTTCAGAGCCGGCCTTTTGGCCGCCTTCTTTACCCTGAAGATATCGCCCATGCAGCTCTCTTTCTCGCCGCCACAGAATTGATCACGGGCGCGGTGCTGGACTACGACCAGGTTCCCGTCGGGGCTCCACGTGATGTATAGCAAGACAGCCCCTCAGTTTCGGGTGCGTAGAGGCGGCTTTATGCCGCCATTTTGCGTGGCGGGGTAAACCCGCCGCTACAACTGCACCCGAAACTGAGGGGTCAGATAGCAAGGAACTTTTGTGAAGCTCGCTGCCTTCCCCAAATGTTTCATGGATCAGCTCGTCGTCAATTGCACGATGACGATATTTGATTGGATCGAGATGGCAGCGGAACTTCCCGTAGACGGGCTGGAAATGTACAGCGGTTTCTTCCGCAGCTTTGATCCCCACTATCTCGAGCGGGTGAGCGCGTCGCTCGAGCGCCATCATCTGGAGATGCCGATGCTCTGTTGCTCACCGGATTTTACGTGGCCGGATCCTGGGCAGAGGCGGAGGGAAGTGCAGCGGGAAAAACAGATGGTGGCCGTTACGGCGGCGCTGGGAGGTCGCTTCTGCCGCGTCCTTTCCGGCCAGCGCCGTCCGGAGATTTCACTCGCCCAGGGAATTCAATGGGTGGTTGAATGCATCACGGAGCTGCTCGATGATGCGGAGCGCAAAAACGTTGTGCTGGTGATCGAGAATCACTACAAAGACAATTACTGGCAGCACCCCGAATTTGCGCAGAAAAGCGATGTTTACGTGGAAATACTCGAACGCGTCAACTCGGCCTGCTTTGGCGCACAGTTCGATCCTTCCAACGCAATCCTTGCCGGCGAGGACCCGATCGGGTTGCTGGAGAGAATCAAGCACCGCGTAGCGACGATGCACGCTAGTGATCGCCAACTCGTGGCCGGCCATTCCCTCGCTGATCTCCGGAGGATGGAAGGCACCACCGGCTATGCCAGCATTCTTTCACATGGCGTCGTCGGAGCGGGGCTCAACGATTATCCCAGGATATTTGAGATCCTGCGCGAGGTGGGTTTTGACGGATGGGTCTCGATTGAGGACGGGGTCAACGGCCTTGAGGAGATTCGCCGTTCGGCTGAGTTCCTCCGTCCGCTGATGCAGACAGCAGAAGATACACCTGCTACTTATCCCCCGACTGACTGATTCCTGCCGCAGTTAAAGCTGGCGCACCCCCTACGGGGCAAGCTTCGCCACCCATTGAGGCGGAGTTTCCGCACAATTCCGGGACACCACTACTACGGCATCGTGCCTTCGAGCAAGTGGCCTTCTAGCAGCTTCGCGAACCTTCGGGTTTTGGCCGGCAGATCCTGCACGGAATTCGTGGCGCAATGCTTAATGTCTTCAAGGCCGGCAAGGAGATCGGTAATCGAATCAATCTCGTCATCCAAAGAATACTCAATGCCCATAAGCCGGGCTGGATTGAACCGTATCTCTCCTGCCAGCTCGCGTCCAATCTTATCCGCCGTCCTCACAACTTCACGCTGCTTTTCTAGAAAACCCTCCAAGGCCGGACCGGCCGGTTTGCGGCCAAAAAACAACACTTCCACGCCGAGCTGCTCCAGATCTTGCGCAAGTTGCATCAGTTTCACTTCCGCCATAACATCCTCCCTTTTCACCTAGATGGATGTTGGGAAC